>JAKJGK010000136.1 GCA_022704435.1 Synergistota bacterium
CGACCAGGTCGGAGGCCGGGCTCTGCCTTGCCGGATTGGCGCAGGAGATGATCATCACCTCGACCGGGGGATCCAGCCCGTCGAGCATGCTCTGCCACGAGGAGACGGGCAGGCGGCGCAGCTCAAACCCTCTCGGCGCGAGCTCCGGCGGGAAGAGGGCGGACTCGTCCTTGCTGAAGGCCAGCCCCGCGCCCGGCCCGTCGAACGCGCCGAGCATCACGGCAAGCGCCCCGATCCAGCGGAACTGGGCGTCCCCGTGCATGTAGCGCTGCGCTCCGAAGGCGGCGTAGTGGGTCACGGGGCGGAAGTCCAGCAGCCATTCGAGCAGCTCCCCGGCATCCGCGGCCGGCAGCCCCGCGGTGCTCAGCAGCGCGCCGTCGTCAAGGGAGGCGAGCGTCCGCTCGAACTGGTCCGGGTTCTCGACGCGCCCCCTCCACTCCGCCCCCCCGCGCTCCAGCAGCCGCCTGCACAGCCACGCGGCCAGAGCCCAGTCCCCGCCGGGGTCTATCCGCCACCAGCGGTCGCAGAAGCGGGTGGTCGGGGTCTCCCTTATCTCGACCGAGGCCAGCTCGCCCCCCCTGCCCCTCACCCTGCCGAGCAGGGGGACGACGTGGGGGTGCGTCTCGAGCGCGTTGCGACCCCAGAACAGGACTCCGCGCGAGTGGTCGGCCATCGACTCGGGGCGGGAGACCGGGACCTCGCCGAATGACTCGGCCAGCCCGTGGCTGCCCGCCGACGAGCACTGGTTTCCCCTCTTGACCGTGCATCCGCCCAGCGCGGCGAACAGGTGGGGCAGCAGCATCTTGGAGTAGAGCATGGAGCCCGTGCCGGACAGGTAGAACACGGACGCGGGGCCGCCTCGCCTGGAGGCGCCCTCCATCCTGCCCGCCAGCTCAGCGAGGGCGTCCTCCCAGGTCACTGGCGCGTGCGCCCCTCCTCTGCGCATCAGGGGGACGGACAGGCGCGCCGGGCTGACCGCGCGCTCCGCCCACCTGAGCCCCTTGGCGCACAGGAATGTGCTGTACGGCAGGTCGGGGTTAGGGGCGAGCGTCACCCTCGCGCCGTCGAAGCTCCCTCTCATCGCGCATCCGTCGGGGCAGTCGTAGGGGCAGGCGGTCGTCTTGAACTTCGTCTCCGGCATGGGCGTCCCTCCTTCGTGCTCTGCGGGGAATGATACCACCAGGCGCGGCAATCGAGCGACGGCAGGTGGTATAATGTCCGACAAGAATTTTTTACCAGGGGGTTGATCCGTACATGCGACTAATCACGCGCTCCGATTTCGACGGCCTGATCTGCGGCATGCTGCTGAAGGAGGCCGGTGTCATCGACTCCTGGCAGTTCGTCCACCCCAAGGACCTCCAGGACGGGCTGTTCAAGCCGACGAAGGACGACGTGCTGGCCAACGTGCCCTACGTGCCGGGTTGCGGCATGTGGTTCGACCATCACTCATCGGAGGAGGACCGCGTCGGCCGCCCCGAGGGGGTCGGAGGCGAGAGCCGCCCCGCTCCGTCGGCGGCCCGGATCATCTACGAGTACTACGGCGGCGCGAAGCGCTTCCCCGGCTACGAGAGCATGATAGAGGGGGTGGACAGGGTCGACTCCGGCCGGTTGACGCGGGAGGAGATCCTCAACCCGACCGGGTGGGTGCTGCTGGGCTTCCTGTCGGACCCGCGCACCGGTCTCGGGCGGTTCCGCGACTTCCGCATCAGCAACTACCAGCTCATGGAGGAGCTGATCAACCACTGCAGGAACATGAGCATAGAGGAGATCCTGGAGCAGCCGGACGTCAAGGAACGGGTGGAGATGTACTTCGAGCAGACGAGGCTGTTCACGGAGATGATCGGGGAGCACACCAGGACCGACGGCAACGTGATAGTCACCGACCTGCGCGGGGTAGCGCCCATCTACACCGGCAACCGCTTCCTGGTCTACAGCCTGTACCCGGATCAGAACGTCTCGCTGTGGGTGGTGGACGGCAAGCAGAAGCAGAACGTCGCCATCGCCTGCGGCTACAGCATCCTCAACCGCACCTGCGACGCGGACATAGGCGCGCTGATGCTGAGCTACGGCGGCGGCGGGCACAGGATGGTGGGGACCTGCCAGGTGCCCTACGAGGACGCCGACCGGGTCATAGAGGAGCTGATCCTGGCCCTCAAGGGGCGGCGGTAGCCGGGTGGACGCCGGGGCCGAGGAAGACGTACTCGGGCTCGGCGCCCGTCGGGATCCTCATGGACCCCTCCACCGGGTAGTCGCCGCTCAGTATGTGGGGGACCAGCCGCCTGTATATCGGGTGCATGTCCGCTGCGGTCAGGCTCTCCTCGACGTCCATCCACTCGACCGTCCCCTCTTCGCTGCCGCGCGGCTCGCCGTCGAAGTCGCGACACACGAAGTAGACGGAGAGGTACTCCATCCTGTCCCCTTCGACGATCCCGTGCAGCATCCCGGCGTACTCCAGCGAGCGGACGGTGCAGCCGGTCTCCTCCAGTATCTCGCGCGCCAGGGCCTCGCGCAGGGTCTCGCCGCGCTTCTTGCGCCCGCCGGGGATCGTGCGCTGACCCCTGTAGGGCTCGTTGGCCCGGCGGACGATCAGGACCCTGCCGTCCCTGACCAGGTACCCGAAGACTATCAGCGCCGTGTAGGCGCAGTCGTCCCAGGACTCCATGCTCTTATCAGCGGCGCTCGATCCTGCAGCCGGCCCAGAGGATCCCCCTCGGCAGCAGGAAGGGGAGCAGCGCGTCGGGCTCTCCGATCCCGGAGGACCCCATGCTCGGGGCCGTCTCCTGCGGCATCATGTCGAGCTCTATCCCCTCGTCGGAGCAGTTCACGGTGAACAGGCCGTTGGCCAGGTTCAGGAACTCGCCCGCGGCGTCGGGGCCGAGCTCCCGCGCGGTCTCCTCGTCCAGGCCGGAGGAGCGGGTCGCGACGTCGGTCAGCACGTCGTCGTCAGCGGCCATGAAGGCGGTCAGGCGCTGGTCGCCACTTATGCGCTGGACGAAGCCGCGAAGTCCCTTGTAGTCCGCCTCGGCGAGCGGGTCGATGGCGACGCCGGGGTCGACGAAGCGGACGAGGCTCTTCATGAAGACGACCCCCCACTCCACGGCCAGCGCCCTGCCCGGGCCGCGCCGCCCCGACAGGACCGAGCGGACCACCGCGTCCACGTCGTTGGCCTTCACCGCCTCGAACCCCTCGTCCGTCAGGCCGGACTGCCTGCGGTAAGAGTCGAGCACCCGAAGGAAGCCCTCGTGCGACAGGATGCCGTCCTGCACCAGTATCTGCCCGAGCAGCACGTGCTCGCTCTTCTGCGCGGAGATGATGGACTCGAGCTGCTGGACCGTGAGATAGCCCCTCTCTATCGCGAGCTCGCCGAAGCGCCGGTCGACCTTCTTCTGGGCCGCGGAGACCTCGACCACCTGGGCGGGGGTCATGAAACCCTGGGCCAGCGCGAGCATGCCTATGAGCGGGCGCACCTCGCCCAGCCGCCCCATCGCGCTCGACAGGGCGCTTGCGGAGACGACGCCCTCCTGCAGCAGAAACTGCCCGAAAAGCCTTGAGAACACTACTCCCACTCCCCTTCCAGTATGCGGCGCACCAGCGCGAGCACCGCGTCCCTCTCGAAGGGCTTCTGGATGAAGTCCGCCGCGCCGGCGTCGATCGCGGCCTTGAGGTTCCTGGTGGTGCCGGTGGACGACGCCATCACCACCCGGGCCGCCGGGTCGTGCTCGCGGATCTCGCACAGGGCCTCGATGCCGGTCTTCCTCGGCATGACTATGTCCATGAAGACGATGTCGGGGCGGTGCAGCCGGTACATCTCGACCGCCTGCACGCCGTCGGTCGCCTCGTGGACTTCCTTGAACGGCCCGTCGGACAGGTGCCTGCACAGCACCTTCCTGACGACCGCGGAGTCGTCGCAGATGAGCGCGGTGAACTTTTTTTCCACGGTAAAAAGCCTCCTCGCCGGATTGTTGTGACCGGAACCTGTTCGAAATTATAACACGTACGGGGATTGACGGGGCGACGAGGCCGGATCTCCTTGACATTCGGCGCGGCGGCGGGTTATACAGTTGGCGGGGCGCGACCGCGCCGAAGGGGGGCGGCTTCATGATCAGGATTCTGCTGGCGGACGACCATCCGTCCACGCGCTCGGGGATAGCGGCATGGCTCCGGGACGAGGAGGGGCTGGAGCTTGCGGGGGTGGCAGAGGACGGGGAGTCGGCCTGGAGGGGCGTCCAGGAGCTCCGGCCGGACCTCGCGCTGCTCGACATCGAGATGCCTAACGGGGGCGGGCTGGAGATCGCGTCCCGCATAGCCCGGAGCGGCCTGCCGACCAGGGTGCTGATGCTCACGGCCTACAGCGCCCAGCAGTACGTGATGGCGGCGATCCGCGCCGGGGCCAGGGGGTTCGTGCTCAAGTCGGCGCCGTTCGACCTTCTTCGCCGCGCGATCTTCGAGGCGTCGCAGGGGGGGTTCTTCCTGGACCCGTCGCTGTCGCTGGACGCGCCCGACGAGGGGCCGGAGCTGACCGAGCGCGAGCTGGAGGTGCTGCTGCTGACGGCCCGCGGGCTGCCGTCGTCGGAGGCGGCCCGCCTGCTGTTCATAACCAGACGCACCGTCGCGGCCCACCTGACGTCGATCTACGGCAAGCTGGGGGCGAGGAACAAGACCGAGGCGGTGCTCGCGGCTCTGAAGCGCGGGATCATAATGCTGGACCAGATCGGCGACGTCGGGGGGATTCGGATTGAGGAGGCGGCTGCTCCAGATGCTGATGGCGGCGGTCACCCTGTTCACGGTCGCGAACCTGCTGGTCTCGCTGCACGCGCTGAGGGCGCAGGAGGACGCGATGGACGCGATGATGCGCTCCTACGTGCTGGACCTGGCGGAGAACTTCTCGAGCGCCCCGGGGCCGCAGGAGCAGTCGCACAGGGGCAGGATGGCGCGGATGATGCGCTTCCGAATGCTGTCGGTGGACCCGGCTCTGCAGTCGCCGGAGGCGGGGGGGTTGCTGCTGGTCGCGGGCGACGGCAGGGTGCTGACCGGCACGCCGGGCGCGGAGGAGCTGCTGCCGCTGTGGGAGGGGGCGACGCCGGACGACGAGCCCCGGCGGG
>JAKJGK010000025.1 GCA_022704435.1 Synergistota bacterium
CAGGTATCCTCTCGCCGGACTGCTGGAGGACACAAGCGGGTATTCCATGGTGGCCGCGGACCCGGAGGCGCTGGGGGCGACGCGTTGATCCCGAACAATGCGGCGGGGACGCCGCTGGCGGAGAGGATGAGGCCGAGGAGCTTCGACGAATTCGCCGGTCAGAGGCACCTGGTAGGGGAGGGAGCCCCGCTCCGAAAGATTCTCGAGAAGGGGTCGGTCCCCAGCTGCATCCTGTACGGCCCTCCAGGGACTGGAAAGACCACTCTCGCCCGCCTCATGGCCCGAATGACCGGTCGGGACATCCTCGAGATAAACGCGGTGTCGGCCAAGGTTGCGGAGCTGCGCGACCTGGTCAGGGGAGCGGAGAACCTCAAGACGCTGCGCTCCGGCAGGAGCCCCGTGACATTCGTTGACGAAATCTATCACTTCAACAAGAGCCAGCAGAACGTCCTCCTACCCTCGGTCGAGAGGGGGGATATCGTGCTGGTCGGTGCCACCACGGAGAATCCGTGGTTCGAGATAAACAAGACTCTGCTCTCCCGCATGATGGTATTCCAGCTCGAACCCCTGGCCGAGGAGGACCTCGCGGCGCTGCTTGATACCGCGATGAAGGACGAAGAACGCGGATTCGGCCTCCTTGGGTTGAGAGCGGAGAGCGAAGCCATGGCTCTGCTCGCCTCGATGGCCTCAGGGGACGCGCGACAGGCGCTGGGTCGCCTGGAGTTCGCGGCTTCGGCGCTCGATGCGGAGAACGGAGTGCTGACCAGAGATTTCATACTCCAAGCCCTTCCAAAGGCGGCCATAAGGCATGACAAGAGCTCCGACGACCATTACGCGGTGATCTCGGCTCTGATAAAGAGCATTCGCGGCTCGGATCCGGATGCGTCGATCTACTGGCTGGCTCGCCTTCTCTCCGCCGGCGAGGACCTGCGATTCATCTGCAGAAGGGTGCTCATATCCGCGGCGGAGGACATAGGCCTCGCCGATCCGAATTCGCTGGTGGTCGCATCGGCGGCGGCCCAGGCCGCCGAGATGACCGGCATGCCGGAGGCCCGGATAATACTGGCGGAGGCCGTAATCTACCTGGCCTCCGCCCCGAAGAGCAACAGCTCCTACCTTGCGATAGACAGGGCCCTCAAGGCAGTCGAGGAGGGTGACCACCAGAGAGTCCCGCCTCACCTGCTGCCCGGTGCCGTCGATTACGCGTATCCTCACGACGACCCAAGGCACTGGACTCCGCAGCGATACATGACGGCCAACAGGCGCTTCTACTTCCCTAGCGAGCTGGGCGAGGAGAGGGCGATGCTCGGTAGGCTGAAGAAGCTGTGGAGACGCTTCAGCAGCCCGGACTCATGATGCGCCTGGTTGTGTCTGGGAGTATCGAGTAGACTATGTTCCCCAGCGCCTCGCGGATCATTATAGTGCTGACGTAAAGCGACGAGGCGGAGGGGAGGAATTCCATCGCGCTCACGCCGCCGGACTCGGATAGACGACCGGAGGGGTGGGGGATTATCCGCATTCCCGGAAGAAACCGCCTTGCGAAGGACATCGAGCGCTTCAGGTGGTACGCGGTTGTAACGATGATCAGGTTTTTTGCGCCGGATCGGCTGACGAGAGGAGCCGATAGTTTCATGTTCTCCCAGGTGGTGCGGGAGGCCCCTTCCACGACCAGCTCGCCCCTGAAGCCCAACCTGTTGGCGGCTTTTTTTACCGCGTCCGCGACCTGTCTCTCGGTCGCGATCCCCGGATGACCGCCGCTGAACAGCAGAGGGCAGCCCAGGTGCTCGGCCGCATCCACTCCTGCCGTGAATCGCTGAAGGGTCTCCGCCCCCATGCGGACCTCCCCGCCGATGGACCAGAGGCCCCCCGCCGGAACCATCACTATCGAACCGCCCTCGGGCGTCGGGAGGACGAACTCGAACGGTTCTTCCAGCGGGAAGGCCAGGATCCTCGCGAAGAGCGGGGTGGACAAGACATACAACGCCAAGGCCAGGAGCAGAGGCCCGGCGCGGACTATTATCCTCCTTCGCCGATCTTCGTCTCTTTTCGATAGCCGAAAAGAGAGGAGCAGCAACAGTAAAACAAAGACCCCGGGGGGAGTCACAAACGCCCCGATGGCCTTGTAGAAAAAATAGCCGAACGTCATCATGACCGGATTCAGCCCGGCGGGCGCTCGGGCAGAGCTCTCACTCCCCCCCGCAACCGGCGCAGGAGGCGCAGTCTCCCTTTCCGCAGGAGCCGAGAGATGAGAAGACGACCCTTATGAGAGCGTCGCTCAGCACTCCTGGGGGGAGCGCCTGGAACGAGGAGCCCCCGGTATTGAGCGTTCGGACGGGGAACGGCGTGCCGTCGGGCAGGGAACACCCTTCGCAGCGTTCGAACGAGATGGAGGCGTCAAGTATCTCCTCTATCGAACGCTCCGCCTCTATTCCCAGTTCAGGGCCCAGGAATGACACGTAGTTGAGCTTGCCGCAGTTTGCCTCCGTGACGGTGTGAACCTCCAGGCTCTGCAGGGCGAGTTGAATGTCCAGGCCGGCCAGCTTCGGCGCAAGGCTCTCCATCATCGAATGAAGGTACCTGGATGTCTCCTCGCAGGGCGCGCATCTGACGCCCGAGTCCGCGGAGGGGGTAAAGTGTCGTATAATCAGTTTGTTCATGGCTGGTCAGCCTCCCTTGGAGTTCTATACAATAAATTATACACCCTGTGCGCGAGTCGGGGCGCGGGTGCCGCGATACGGGGTTGCGTGGAAGGGCGTGTCCGGAGTGCGATACGAGGAGTTCTGTAGGGCGGTGGAGAATGTGGTCGAGAGCCTTCCGCCAAAGCTATTGGAGAGGCTGAACGGAGGGTTCAACGTAATACGGCGGAAGAAGGAGGACGGCGATTACCTGCTCTTCGGAGAGTACGTGGAGGACCCTGTGATGGGATACATCGTCTATCTCTACTACGGCACCTTCGTCGAGGAGCTGGAGGGAGCAACTCGCGACGAGTGGCTGGAAGAGATAGAGGAGACCGTCGTCCACGAGCTGCGCCATCATATCGAATCGCTCGCGGGGGTCGACGATCTCGCAGTGGAGGAGATGCTTGGCCTGGCGTAATCTGTCGAGAAAACCAGCATCGTTGACACGCGGATTACTTTGGATTAAGATACGTCAGTGCTCGCCGGGGTGGCGGAACGGTAGACGCAGCGGACTCAAAATCCGCCGTGGGCGACCATGTGGGGGTTCGAGTCCCCCCCCCGGCACCATAGAATATGACAAGTCCATACTCAGCTGATGCGTCGACCATGCAGCCGGCGCTGCCTTCCATTCGATTACACCCCGGTAATGCCATCTCCACCATTATTTGTCCCTTGACGGTCAAGGAAGACATGAAGCCCGTATGATCAATCCGCAACCCCATGATATGATAATGCATACTCTGTTAAAACAAAGGAGGCGAAGACCCACAGTGAAAAACTGCTCTTTGCGCTTGACCCTTATGCTTGGGATTCTACTGTTCGCTTTGGTTGCGACATGCTCGGCCGAACCGTTGGCGAAAGTCGCGATCTTTCCGAACGGCGATGGCTTGGCCGAGTTCCTGGACACTATCGACGACTCGAGGATAACCCCGGTCTATCCGGGCGAGGAGTGGGCCGACTCGGTGATTCTGGTCGTCCCCCTGCACGACGACTGCGCCGTCTCCGTGTACCGGGCCGTGCTTGACGACGACTTCAGACCCGTGCCCGACCGGGACGCTCTTATCGTGGACGGGCCGGTCGGATGGGGGGTCCCGTACTGGTCGCTGGTGCCGGAGGGTGCACCCGGCACCATAGTCGTGCTGACCGACGGAGAGGGGAAGGAGCACACGTGGGAGCCGGCCTTCAGCGGCGAGGACGGCTCCCTCATCACCGACTCGAACTTCGTGCCCTTCGACGAGTTTTCATAGAAGGGCGAAGGAGGTAATGTCATGAGAAGAATCATTCTGCTCGCGGTCGTCCTTCTGGCAACTCTGTCCACCGGAGTGAGGGAGGCCTCGGCCGGTCTGCCCGCAGACTACCAGGAGTTCAAGGCCCGATACCAGGTTGAGGGGAAAACTATGGAGGGAGCGGCTCATCTATACTTCGAGGCCGTGTTCAGCTATATGGACGAGAACAAACGGAACGAAGCCTCGAAGATGCTCCGCTACTCGATGTACTTGCCGAGGCCGATCGAGCAGTCCAACAGCCTCAGGACCTTTCTCGAACGAATGAGGGACGAGTCGTTTCACTACATATTCCGCAGCTTCGCCGCGGGGACCTCGCCCGAGAACAGCTACTCCATGTCTCCCGACGACTTCAGGCTGGATATCGTCTCGACCAGGAAGGAGAAGGACTACACCCAGCTTTACCTCCGCAGCTCGGGCGCGGACAGCCCGAGGAGCCTCTGGATGCAGGAGCACGACGGCCTCTGGTACGTCATCAACAACTCGGGTACATACGCCGAGGTGCGCCCTGCGAAATCCGCGCAGGACGCGAGGAAGAACGCGCACGACGCGGACTACGACTAGACACGACAAGGGCAGCCACGGGCCGCCCTTTCAATTTGAAGCACGCGGCGCTTACGGGCGAGCAGCGGACTTCCGCTTCTCGCCAAGCCTCATGTTCACCTTTCGACTTACCGGGCCGAAGGATTTCGTCCCCCCGGCCTCGCTGACTATGCGCAGCAGCCCGTCCGGGTTCGTGAAGCTCCTCCCCGAAAGCAAGGTCACACCGCGGTCGCGGAAGGGTTTGGGCAGCAGCGGCGTGGAGGGGCCCATCACGCAGATCTCCCTCGCCCCCCGGCACAGGGAAAGGACGGTCTCGAATGTGCCGTTCAGCAGGGTGGTGGCCGACAGTATGACCAGGTCGCACTTCGGTAGTTCGACGAACTCGAGCTCCGTGTCCGTTATCCCCTCCTGGCCGGTCTTGCCCTCGTCGAAGACTACGCACCTCCCTGCGTGCGGTTCGATGAGGCGCATGACGGGCGAAATGTCGCCGACCATTCCGACCGTGTCGCTGGACGAGACGCCCATCAGCTGCACAAGGTCCTCGTTCGAGGAGTCGGCCTCCGCCCCGTCGCAGCGCGCGAGGGCGTTCAGGGTGGCCAGCGCCATTGACGTCTCCACCACGTTCTTGGAGCGCAGCAGGGGAAGCATGGCGTCCGCGGGAGTCCCGGCGATAGTTCCGGCCTTTGGCAGCAGAGAGCATCCAGCGGAGCCCAGTCGATGGCGGAGCATGCAGGCCACTCCGGCCCCGGCGTCGTCGAGCCTGACCGCCGTATAACCCAGCCCGATTCGGGCATCCTCTATCTTCTGTCCCTTGTAGATTGAAATACCCTGTTCTATAAGATCTTCGACCATGCTTTTCATTCTCTTCCTTCTTTCTGCATTGAATTGGTGTCTCAACCCTTCATTACGGCGATCGGACGGAGCCGGGCCACCTTCGTGCTGATCCCAGCCCGGTGGGTGACGTCGACCACGCTGGACACATCCTTGTAGGCCTCGGGAGCCTCCTCTCCAAGCGTGCGCCTGCTCTCGGCCATCACCGCGATGCCCTTGTCCGAGAGCTCCCTGATCAGCCTGCCCGCATCGGTCCTCTTCAGAGCCTCGCTCCTGCTCATCATCCTGCCGGCACCGTGGCAGGTGGAGCCGAACGTCGTCTGCTCGGCGCGTTCTGTTCCGCACAGCACGTGGCTTTCAGTGCCCATGCTGCCCGGAATCAGCACCGCCTGACCGGCGAAGGCGCGAGTGGCGCCCTTCCTGTGGACGCAGAGCGACACCTCCCTGCCCTCCCAGCGGTGCCTCTCGATATGGGCCAGATTATGGCTGACATCCCACACCGTGCGAAGCTGCTCGCGAGGGAAGAATCGCTTGAATACGCGCCTCGCGGAGTCGGCGATTATGTGCCTGTTCGCCATCGCATAGTTCGCCGCCGCCCTCATCGCGCCCAGGTACTCCCGCCCCTCCGGGGAGTTGAGCGGCGCGCAGACCAGCTGTCTGTCCGGGACTTCTATCCCGTATCGACCCATAGCCCGCCTCATCGTCTTGAGATAGTCGTCGCACACCTGGTGTCCCAGGCCGCGGCTCCCGCAGTGAATCATCACCGTCGCGCACCCTTCGACCAGCCCCATCCTCGCGGCGGTCGTTTCGTCGTAGATCTCGTCAACCGTCTGTATCTCCAGAAAGTGGTTGCCCGAGCCGAGCGTGCCCAGCTGGGTTCTCCCTCTCTCCTTGGCTCTTTGGGAGACCACTCCCTGCGCGGCCTCCGCGAGACACCCTCGTTCCTCGGTTTTCTCCAGGTCGTCCTCCGTCCCGTAGCCTTTTTTGACCGCCCATTTCGCGCCGTTCTCCAGCACCGCGTCAAGCTCCCTGGTCGACAGCTCCAGGCCGCCGCCGGAGACCGCGCCGGACGGAACGGCAGAGAAGAGGGCCGGCAGGAGAGAGTCTACCGCCTTTCGAACTTCCTGTTCCGGTATTCGAGACGAAAGTAGCCGCACCCCGCAGGAGATGTCGTAACCAACTCCGCCGGGGCTGATTATTCCCTCCTCCGCGCTGAAAGCCGCGACGCCGCCGATGGGGAAGCCATAACCCCAGTGAATATCGGGCATTGCGAAACTGTAGCCGACGATGCCGGGAAGCGTGGCCACGTTCGCCACCTGAAGCAGCGAATTGTCGGCATCAAGAGATCTTTCAATGTAACTGTCCGCAAATATCATCCCGGGGACGCGCATTCCGGGAATTGCGCCTTGTCTTAGAAGAATGCGCTCGCCGTCTATTCTCTCCATATACTCACGCAAGGAAATTCGCCTCCTCTCACATATCCAAAAACACCCGCAGGAAGGGCGAGGGGCTGCCGTTGATAACAATGCCTCCGTAAGTCGCGGCCTTCACCGAGATCCGGGCCTGATTTGCAGGCGCAAGCACGCCTTCGGCCAGCAGGGTCGCCCGCGTATCCGACACGGAAAGCGACGAGGGAATGAAAATCGCGCGCCTTGTCTCCAGAAGAAACAGCAGCTCATTCAGCCAGGAGACGGCGAGCTCCTCGAGATCAATCGCCTCGATCGAAATGGTGTGAGAGTTGTCGAACCCCTCAAAAGGCGAAGAGGAGAGGTCGCCATCCAGGCAGATATGGTAGAAACCCTCTGCGGCCAACTTGAAGAGCTCGGCCCAGGTTTCAGCGTAGACTTCCAAGCCGGCGTCCGCCGTGTGGGCGATGATTTTCCAGGGCATGCGATTATTCCTGCGCTTTCCGTTTTTTGACGAGGTCGTTGCAAGACTCTTTGCCGAGCGACATTCAACCGCGATATCTTTCGCATTCATTATACCCCGACTCGTTCATCGCGCAAAAAAGACTTGGCAAGCCATGAAGGAGTGTGTATAATATCGACTCGTGCGGAGAGGTGGCCGAGTGGTCGAAGGCGATTGACTCGAAATCAATTGGGCGGCTTGCCGCCCCGTGGGTTCGAATCCCACTCTCTCCGCCAACTTTTCCCCTTCACAAACCCGGATATCAACAAGGCCATCGGATGGAGCCTGAGGGATTACAGCAAGACGAACCCCGGTTGGGTAAGCGATTTTCTCAAAAGACACGGCAGTCGAATGTCCGCATTGAGCGTCAGGGAAGCCAGCAAATATATCTGACCCTGTCTTTTCTAGTAGCGGGGTTGAAAACAAAAAAACTGTGATATAATACCTGCCGTTGAGCGGAGAAGTGGCCGAGTGGTCGAAGGCGGGCGCTTGGAGAGCGTCTGGGCTGCGAGGTCCCGTGGGTTCGAATCCCACCTTCTCCGCCAATGTTTTTTTGCAACCGCGGTGACTTTTAGAGTCCTCTTATGTCATAATAGATATTTCTTGAACCTATGTGTTAAAGCTGAGTCAATCGATGCTCGGTGGGCGCGATCTCAAAGAACGGATACAGCCCTGGATTGGTTTATGGGTGATTGGGCAGAAACAGGCGAGGCCGTTGACGACGAGCTTTGGCTGATTCCAGACGGCACGATGAGTTGACCCATCACGGAGGCCGATTATGCTGAATCTTAAGTTGCGAGATGAATTCCTCGGTTCTCAGATGCCGGGCACAGCCATTGCCCTGCGCAGAAAGGACAACACCGGCGCAGCTCAAATAGGACCGGATTCCATCCTTTCAATCACATACCCAACAGCGGACGTTCAGACTGCATTGCGTGCAGTCAGCACAGGCCGCTCGAAGCGTCCTATTGTTCTGATGGGGGACCGGGGTCGTGGTAAATCTCACATCATGGCCGTGATGCACCACGCAGTCGAATCGCCCTCCAGGGTTCAGGAATGGGCCAACGAATGGGGAAACAGCCTTGACGTGCAGTCATTGAGCGGACTAGTTCTCGAACGCGGGTTCTTCCCCATTTCGGAACCGGTACACAATCATGAGTACCCTCTGTTGTGGGATCTCATATTCGAACGTCACCCGAAAGGAGACTTCTTCAGAGGCAAGTTCAAACAGATGGCTCACCCATACCCTCCGCGCTCCCTTTTGGAAGAGATGTTCGAGGCTCAACCCGTAGCGCTGATTCTCGATGAATTCCAGAAGTGGTTCGATGGTCTGAGCGATCAACCTGGACCGGAGGGGATCAGGTACCGGACCTGGGCCGATAACTTCATCCAGAATTTATCGGAACTATCCAAAGACCGACCGGATATTCTGATTCTTGTCCTCTCGGTGCTCAATAACAACACTGAGGCGTTTAGGCAAGTTCACCGTGACGGTCCAGTCATCGTTGATTTTCGAGGACCCACCGCGAAGGAAGACCGGAAGAATCTGCTCTTGTATCGTCTATTCGAGAACCGCCGGAACATCCAGGAGGAAGAGATACGGAGCCTTCTCGATTCCTATGCGTCCGAGCGTTTTCGGCTTCGATTTTCTCATCTGCCGGAATCCGAAAGATCTCGCGTCGTATCGGAGGTCATTGTCTGCTGGCCATTCTCACCGGAGCTTATGGAATTGCTGGAGGACCACATCCTAATGGCTGAAGCCGCACAGGAGACGCGCGACCTTATTCGCATCCTCGCCTCCTCTTACCGAGTAAGAGGAGAAAGGGTCCCGATCATAACTCCGGCCGATTTCTTCGTCGATGATGATACGTGCGGCGTCCAATCGCTGCTGGACTCGATTGCCACAGTAGGTGGACAGGAGAAGCTCCGGCAGGTTGCCCAACGAAATCTAGAAACAGTCAAGACAATAGGGGCTCCTGTACCCCACGCTCGCGAACTGATAAGCGCGCTCTGGATGCGATCCATGTCGCCCGGAAGAAGTGCAGGTGGGACTCGCCGGGAGCTCCAGCTTGACATTACACGAGAGCGGCCCGTTGACGATAATTCGTTTCAGGGAGAGCTCGCGCAATTGATCGAGGCCAGCATAAATATCCATGGCGAAGAAAGCCCGGATGGGCGCCTTTGCTTCGGATTAGAGGAGAACCCACGGTCGAAGGTCCGTGCTTCGGCCAAGAACGACAAGCTATGGCAACTTGGCGTTTCCGCCGCCGAGACAGGTCAAACGGTCTATCCGGGGAAAGATGTTGAGCACATACGCAATACCCTGCGGCACATCCTCGTCCCGGAAACGAAGCAATCCAGCTCTCGAGTCATAGTCCTTGGCCCGAACTGGCAGAATGACCCATGGGCCGATGTGGATGATTTGGATAAACCTTCGAAATGGGACAGGCCGGTTCTCATTGTAATACCTGAGTCCCTGCGGATCAGCGAGGGTAAGCGGGTTGATGCTCTGGGGAGATGGCTCGCCAGTCATGTCCCTGTGAAGCGGAACACCGTTCGGGTTCTGTTGCCTTTGGACGGAATGGGAAGCGTTTATCAAGACGAAGAGCTTCTCTTCTGCTCAAGGTGCTCCTACCTTACCTCGATTGCATGGCGCGATGATTCCAAATACCGCAGTTTGAAGGAGGAATTTGACAAGCCACTTCGGGACACGCTGAAGAAGCGCTTCGACAAGTTTGCCGTGTTGCGGCGTTGGAATTACCAGCAGCCAGATCAATGCATATTCGACGTTGAACGGGTGACCTCGGTAGGCGGTGAAATCCCGACTGCGGTTGAAAAATCTATTGTCGAGGATCTCTTCGATCCGACGGAGTTTCAGTCCTTGGTTTTGGAGCGCGCAAAGGAATCATGCCTGGTGGGTGACCTGCTTGACGAGCTGGCTGAACCGCCGCCGGGGACCAAGGATGCCATGCCTTTTCTTGGAGACACACCCATCTATGAAGAGATCCTGAAAATTGTCTCGCGGGGCAAGGTCGTGGTGAATGTCGGCGGGACCTGGGTTGGCCGTCTGCCGGAGCATACGAGCGACGAGGAAGCGCTGCGCTTTATAATGTCCAAGGCTTTCCGCTCGGGACAGGAGATGCGACGGGTTCATCTTGGTCTACCGGCCGCAGTTGGCGGAACTACTGTCACTGGGCCGGGGAAAAACTCTCCCGTGTTTCCGCCGCAACCGCTCGACGGAAGTGCTCCGCAGCCTGCAGTTTTATCTCCTTTTGCGCCGCCAACAGGTTCTGTAGAATCCGTGCCTCGGGTGGCTATGGCTTCGAAAATCCACCGGGAGGCCGAAGCGACCACTGGCATCAACCTCATTGCGTGCTTTGAAAAATGGGGTGTTGATCCCCACGTAGTGCTGGATACAGCCAAGATCGAATTCAACAACCTAACCGCGCAGCAGGTGAAGCAGATTCTTACGCGCCTTCCTTCGAGCCTCGAAGCCTCCATGGAAGTCACGTTCACCAGGCAGGAGGGCGAGGAATGAATGCGTCTGTCTGGTTGAACATCATCCTGAATTCTCCCTCGCCGACTGCCGCATGGAGTCGCATCTTTGAACGATTAAAGGAACTGGCCGAAACCTGCAACTCCCCTGTTGAACTACATAACCAGACTATCGCTCCCGATCGTCTTCTGGCTGAGACCGCCTGGGAATTATGGAGGACTTATCCTGAAGCCGCTCCAAGGACTGCATTCCACCTGAAGAAATGGTGCTCTGTTCCATCCAGCAACGGCCGCGCCGTTCTCGTGCTTGATGCCCTTTCCCTTCGCGAGATGCCCTGGCTCCTGGGAGGCGCCCAAGCACGAGAGATCCAGCCTGTTGATGTGCGTGTGACAGGTGCTGAAGCACCGTCCGACACTGATCAGTTCGCCCGTGCGCTTGGCGTTCCTTCCCGCAGTCATCTAGCGAGGAATGGTGCTTCGGACAATTTCAAACTCTTTCCATCAAAGGCTTATACGGATGTCATCAGCATGCCGTTTGAGGACGCTGTAAAGGACATTCACCACGATCCCAACGTCTTCGTATGGCATAGCTGGCTCGACGATCTCATCCATGTTCACAAGAAACTCCCGGATCAAATCTACAAGACCGCGTCTGCAACTCTCCAGGGCGAAGGTTTTTGGAAATTTGTGGACAGGCTTCGGCAGGGGAGGAAACTGCTCATCACGTCCGACCACGGTTATGCGGAGAGCAAGCTGTTTTCGAGCGAGGAAATAGATCAGGTTGTTATCGAACGGCTGCGCGAGACATTCGGCGCAGCGCGGTACAAGAAAGCGAATTCCCCCTGGCAGGAACGGTTCATGCCCCCGATTGTGACAAGCCACAACGAACACCACATCGTCATGGGTCAGAGAAAATGGAAGGTCCAGGGCGGTTTCCCCCATGTGTGTCATGGAGGCTTGAGCCTTCTGGAGGTCGCCGTCCCCTTCATTGAACTGCCGGCGCTGTGTTCAAGGAGAGCATGATGAACAAAGATACAGATGGTCTTTTTGAAGTGGACACAACGCGGGCTGACGAGAATTCGGCGGGGAAGAAGGCTCGCAAGAAGTCGATCACCTATGAACCGTCCAATCTCGGCAAGGCCACCCGTCTTCCGGTGCCTGATTTCAATAATTCGGAGCGACCACCGGTCTGCCTGGAAGTGGATTTTCCTATCGCGCCCGTCAACGCCCTCTCCAACCTCGAAGGCAACGCGGGAAAACCCATTTATCAGATGTCCAAATGGTGGGCTCGTCGCAGATCCAGCGTTTTTCGGAGCATGTTAATAGCGGCTGCTACAGAGGCGCCTTCTGATTCATCCCAAGCGGCTAAACGAGTCTGGGAGCATTACTATGCCAATCACCAGAAAGCGGGCCATTTTCGGAAGCTCCGTGTCCTGGACATCTTCATGGGCGGAGGGACCACTCTGGTCGAAGGCGCTCGACTTGGCTTCCAGATGGTCGGCGTTGATCTCAATCCCGTGGCCTGGTTCGTGACCAGGAATGAGCTTGCTTGCAGCGATCCCGCGCAAGTGCAAGCGCTCTTCGAGGATATCGAGGACAAGGTCAAGCCGCTTGTTCAGCCTTTCTACACCACCACCTGTCCGCGGGGACATCGCGGGAGATGGTTCAAGAGGATAACAGGCGGAGAAGAGGAGACAGAATGCGAGGTCATGCCCGATGGCTTCGACCCCCTTGAGTTGCCTCCTGAAGAGCGAGACCGGTACCGGTGGGAAGGACCTGAGATCATCTACACCTTCTGGGCCAAGCACGGACCCTGCAGCGCACGGGGGTGCAATCACCGCACGCCGATCTTCCGCTCTCCTGTCATCGCTGAAAAGAGGCTGACCGCCTATTACATCCCCACGGCATGTCCCTTTTGCGGCCACGAGTTCAATATCGAGCTGGGCGAAACGCGCATGGCTCCGGGGGTCGAGCGCGTAGTGCTCCACAATGAGCCGGATTTCACGGAAACCAGCCAGGAGTTTGCACAGCTCATCAAGCAGTACGGCAAGGGTAATAAAAAGGAAAAGCAGGACCGGATAAATCAGGCCTTGGAGAAGCTGGAAGCAGAAGACGGTTTCTATTGCCCGAAATGCGGTTCATTCACCGGGGAAAAGATCAAGAAGGTCCTTGAAAAGCACCGAGGCAGACGGCTGCAAATGGGGAGTATGGTCGACTATGAGTTCAAGGTGGGGGACGTAAAAAAGAAGGACCTCGGCATCGAGAGCCATCATGTCTACATGTATCTCCTGATTCATCCCAAGTGGCTGGAGGGCTCGTCCGGTATCGACGACGGCACGGAGCTGGGCGGCTACGCCGGGGCAGATCTGGATATGACCGCCAGGTGGTTTGATCGCAGGCTCGAGGACATGCGCTTCGTCGAGGTCCGCGGCCGCATCCGTCTGGCTGATGAGGATATCCCTGAAGAGGATGAAGAGGGGGCAGGAGAAGGCGAGGAAGGTGTAGAGGAAGAGGACGCCGAGTCTGCGGCAGACCGCAAGAAGTTCGGCCTTCCCCGAGTGATCGTGCTCGCCGATGGCACACGAATTCAGACGCGGAAGGGGACGGTGCCGGAGCGGTCTCACTTCACCTGCCAGAAATGCGGCAGGAAACAGGACATACTCGAGTCGGTCAGGCCAACTAAACACACCGCGCCCGTAGCGGCCTACGCTCTGCAATGTCACTGCCCGCAGTGCGAAGCCGAAGGGTACAACTACAACGGACGCTATTTCAAACCAGTTGGGCCGGGCGATGTGAAACGGCTGGTCATGGCGGAGCGGGAATGGGCCGACCGGAACGAGGCCGATCTGAGCGAATACTGGCCGCGTCAGGAGTGCTGGGATGCCTACATGATGCGGGCGAACGGCGGAGTCAACGTTGGTTGGGGCTACACCCATTGGTGGAAGATGTTCAACCCGCGCCAGCTTCTCGTGCATACGCTGTTACTGCGCGCCATCACCGAAGCTCCGGAAGATCAATGGCCGCTGGATGTGAGGGAGCAGGCTTTGGGGGCATTTCAGCAGTATATCCGAATGATGAACATGTTCTCGTTCTGGCACCAGACTTACGACAAACTTGCCCCTTCACTTTCAAATGCAAACTACCATCCTAAGCAACTTGTCGTTGAGACAAATGTCTACGGTGCTCTTGGGTATGGTAGGTGGCTTTCCTGCTGCTTCACCATTTTAGATGGACTTGGATGGTGCAAGGAGCCATGGGAAGCTTTTATGCTACCCGTGGGCAGCAAATCGAAAAGTATCAAAGTCAAACCTGCTGATCCTGTCATTCCCAGCACAGAAGTCTACTGCGGTTCATCCTCCGACCTCTCGATATTGAACGGCACCCCCTTTGACTTGGTCATCACCGACCCCCCCTTCGGGAACAACCTGTTCTACGCGGATCTGGCCGATTTCTTCTACGTATGGATGCGCCTCCCCCTGCTCAAGTGGTACTGCGGTATGCCGGAGCGCAAGTACTTCGAGCCGGAACGGACTCCCCATGCGGTGGAAGCCGTGGACAACAATGTCGAGCACCCAG
The DNA here is from genome assembly GCA_022704435.1 of Synergistota bacterium. GTDB lineage: Bacteria > Synergistota > Synergistia > Synergistales > Aminobacteriaceae > JAAYLU01. The sequence continues at coordinate 14,315 of JAKJGK010000025.1, forward strand.
ATGACCGGGAGGACTACGAGCGGGAGCGGATCCTCACAAATGACATCCTCGAAGAGGTGCTCAAACTGACCGGCAATAATGAACTTGAAGAAAAGGACTTGAACCCGCTTTACAGGCCCGAACCAGCCTCCGATTTCTATCAGCGGACGCTCACCACCTGCTGGGACGAGGCAGGACGGCTCCTGAAGCAAGGTGGTCTCATGGCTTTCACCTTCCACCACAGCGCCGATGCCCCGTGGGTGGATGTCCTCGAAGCCCTGTTCAACGCCGGATTTCTACTTGTCGCCACCTATCCGATTCGCAGTGACGAGACCAAGGGCGCGACCGGTGCGTTCGGCTCCCGTAAGATCGAATACGACATCATTCACGTCTGCCGGAAGCGGTTGGAAGAACCGAAGGCCGTGAGCTGGTCGCGGATGCGCCGATGGGTCAAGGAAGAGGCGGCGCAGCTCAAGGAGCTTCTGGAGCATTCCCACCGAAAGGAGCTTCCCGAATCCGACCTTCTGGTCATCCTGCGGGGAAAAGCCCTCGAGTTCTACAGTCGCCATTATGGAAAGGTGCTTACTGGTGACGGGCAGTTTCTGGGGGTGCGGGACGCGCTTCTGGGGATCAACCTGCTTCTGGACGACCTGCTGGCGGACAAGGATGAGAACGGAAAGAGCCGTCCGCCAGACGCGGCAGAACCGGCATCGCGGCTGTTCCTGCGCGTTTTTCAAGGTCGCCGCTCCATGGGCCGGGATGAGCTGCACAAGACCCTGCGCGGCACGGGCATCTCTCAGGATGACTTCGAGGCGCGGGGCTGGATTCGCGTGGTCGGGACCTCCGTGAATACGATCCCGATCAAGGAGCGTTTCCAGTATTTCACTGCGCCGGGACGAAACCGCAAGGTTCTCAAGACCGACCTGGACCAGGCACATTTTCTGATCGGGGCAGCGATTCCTGGCAGCGGTGTGAGTGTCTTGGATGAACTCGACCGAGCAACTTTCAATATCAAGAAATCTGTGAGTTCTATTCTGAACTGGTACTCCCAGACCGACCCGGACAAGGGAATCAGGCAGGCTGCCAAACTTGCCCTGGAACTTGTCAGTCATTGGCGGAGTAAACCGGCTAAAGGTTCGGCAACCGGTCAGATGACACTGTTCGAACAATTGGAGTCGGAGGTCGAATGATGCAGGATATGTCCTCAAACACTTGGCATCGTCGTGGATCAAGTATCGTATTTGATCGGGTCGCCCTCGGGCCACTTATCGGCGAGGGTACCCTTGTGTCCTTGCGAGAAGCTCTCGGCTGGATGAGCACCTGGCCGGATGTGTCGCCGGAAAACGGCTCTACGGTGCTCGTGTGCGGCATCGAGACCTTGCTTGATGTCATGCAACCCGCCGAGGCCGAGAGTTTCCTGAAAACTCGGGTTAAGCCTTTTGTACAGGAGTTTCAAGGCCACTGGGACCAGTGCGGGCTGGTGTTCGGTTTTGGCATCCACGAGAAATCGTTTGAGCTGACGGCATCCGGCCAGGAGGTCTTTTTCATCCGCAGGGATGGTAGGCGGTTGCGTCTGTCGTATTCACTCTGGGATGGTAGCGCTACTATGAACGTCACTCGCCTGATTCGTGACGAACAAGGAACGAGCGTAACGATTGGATACTATGTTGCAAGAATTTCCTGACCTGCAGATCGGTCGAAAAGTCGAGCACCCCGAACTAGGAGAGGGCGTGGTAGTCGGCCTCGAGTCAGCGGGATTCGTCCGCGTCTTCTTTCGGTCGCTGGGTGAAAGGCAAGTACCACTGCAAGCACTACAGGAATCGGAAAGCTGGTCCGACAGAGTCATCGCCGGGCTGAAACCGGTCACCCCGGAAGCCGTCGAACGCCTGTGGCTGGCAGTGGAAGCCGCCGAGTTGCCACTCATGGAAAGCGCGGCAACCCTCACCTCGGCCAAGGTGGATCTGTTGCCCCATCAGGTGGTGCTGGTGCATAGGGTAGCCAACGCCAGACCTAGGAGATTCTTAATCGCCGACGAAGTCGGTCTTGGCAAGACTATCGAGACAGCCCTGATCCTTCGCGAGCTGGCCTCGCGCGGAGAAATGCGCCGGGCGCTGATGGTGGTGCCGGCAGGTCTGGTGGACAACTGGAGGCGCGAACTCAACGAAGTTTTCAATCTGGATTTCGAGGTGTTTGGGTCGGAGGGAGATGTGACGGATCGGAAGTCCAATGCCTTTGCCAAGCACAACCGCTTGATCGTTTCCGTGGACACTCTGAAAAGAAGGGAGCGTGTAAATAGGCTTCTGGAAGCGCCCCAATGGGATCTTGTAGTGTTCGATGAGGCCCATCATCTGAGTGCTTACAAGACCGGCAGGAAGACGCGCAAGACGGAAAACTTCAAGCTGGCCGAATCCTTGCGGTCTCATTGCCGGGACCTGCTCCTGCTCTCTGCCACGCCTCACCAGGGGGACCATTTTCGGTTCTGGATGCTTGTGCGTTTGCTTCACCCATCCCTCTTCGAAGATGAATACGATATGGTCGAGAACCGACACCGGCTAAACGCCGTGGTGGTGCGACGAACCAAGGCAGATGCCTGTGCTTCGGACGGGAGTCCACTTTTTGCCCGGCGAATTGTTCATACCCAGGGTTTCGCGCTCGCCGAAAAGGAGATGGCGTTTTATCAAGCCCTGCTCGATTACCTGCGCGACGGGTACAACCTTGCAGCCACCCAGGGGAAACAGGGGCGAGCCCTCGGATTCGTCATGACCATCTTTCAAAAAATTGCTGCTAGCAGTTTCGCCGCAGTCCGGGAGACCCTGCGCAAGCGGCTTTTGATGTTGACTATCGAGGAGTCCATAGAAAGAGACGAGCTGCTGGATGTGGATGGTCGAGACCGCGCCATCGTAGATGCGAGGGGCCTAATACGCGAGATTCACAATCTATCTGATGACATCCTGGGCAAGGCCCAGACCGAGCAGTTGCTTGCTGACGCTAAGATCCAGCTCTTGAAGAAGCGGAAAGAGACTGCTGCCTTCGTCCGGGCGGCCGAGACTTGCGACGACACCGAGCTTGCGGCGGTCACAGGTGAAGACGCCGTGGCGACCTTCGTCTCCGTAGCTCTTCCAGAGGAGAGAAGGAGGATTAAAGAACTCCTCGATAAGTTTCCCGAAGGCATGGAGACCAAAACAGGCGTGCTTCTGGAGGCTCTGCGGCAACTCTGGCGAATCAGCCCTAACGAGAAAGTCGTGATCTTCACCACCTATCTCGGGAGCATCGAGAGTCTGCGCGCAGCTATCGACACCGTCTTCCCCGAAAAACGAGTCGAGGTTTTGAGGGGTGGCGACCACGGAGCCAAGGTTGCGGCACAAAGGCGTTTCCGCCGTCCCGATGGACCCAAGGTGCTGCTCAGCACGGCAGCAGGACGCGAGGGAATCAACCTTCAGTTCTCGCGAGTGTTATTCAATTACGACCTTCCATGGAACCCCATGGATCTGGAGCAGCGCATCGGGCGTATCCATCGTTACGGACAGAAGGATACTGCCCAGGTCTACAACCTGGTCGCATCGGACACCATTGAGGGCAAGATATTTCTGCTGCTAGAAGAAAAGTTGCATGGAATAGCTCAGACCCTGGGCAAGCTAGACGAGAATGGCCAGGTTGCGGAAGACCTCAGATGCCAGGTTCTGGGCCAGCTTAGCAGCCGACTCAGTTACGACCGTTTGTACCAGGAGGCGATCCTCGATCCGACCCTTAAACGGACGCACCAGGAACTCGAGGTGGCGATGACCAATGCCAACCTTGCTCGCGAAGTGGTCTTCGAGCTTTTCCAAGATCTCGATAGTTTCAATTTGGGAGACTACAAACAGTTTGACGACGGGGGTCGCGGCATGCAACGGCTTGTGACCTTCGTTCAGCGAGCGGCTCATCTTGATGGCGCAGAGTTTCGCCCCAGCGGCAAGGATGTCTTTTTGCTGGATCGCCAGAATTCAGTGCCGGTCAGATTCACGACGGATCGCGACAAGGCGCTTCAAGAGGAGGAATTGAACCTCCTGGGCCTTGAACACCCGGTAGTCAGACAGTGGCTTGACGAGTATGCCTCGGTCAAAGCACAAGAAAGGGCTCTTATTGGCAACATCGAGGGCATTGGAGACGAAACAGGGTTTATCACGATTTGGCTCGTGGTAATCCACAGCAAGGGCGGGCAAGTCCAACAGAAGGTCGTAAGGTTGGGCATAACCGAGGAAGGCGATCGGTCACCATATCTGGAAAGGCTGTCACAAGAGATACTAAATACGCGCCCCTCTCAGACACATAGCTTTCAGAACAAAGGGCAAATCAGCGACCTGATCAACGGCACAGCATCCGAGCTCCTGCATCGCGAACTGGTCTATTCGGGATTCCTGCAGGATGAAGCGTCCTACACAAGCCGATTGCTGGCGTGCATAGGGGTAAGCAGATAATGGGCAAGAGGCAGTAGTCAGATTGTTCAATAGTCCGGGTCCGTATTTTCGGTTCCTTCTAACTTAGAGTGGGTAGGCCTTGAATCGGAACAATGTGACACACGGAATCTCGGGGTGTATCATTGAACCGCACCTACGAAACCGCGAGCATGGAGGCGCTGAAATCATGATCATGGGACCGCGCGATCACCTAAACGGGGAAGGATACCGTATCTTTCAGGAGGGGCTGAAGATCACACCCCCCTGGTTCGTGAAAGAGGTTCGCCTGAACGAGGACCGGAGACGGCTCGACATCATACTGGACTTCCCTAAGGGATCGCGCTTCAAGTGCCCCGAGTGCGGCTGCGAGTGCACGGCCTACGACACCAGGATACGGGAATGGAGGCATCTGGACTTCTTCCAGTACGCCACGCACATCTTCGCGCCTCTCCCCCGCATCGAGTGCCCGACCTGCGGAGTCCGCACGGTGGAAGTCCCCTGGGCAAGCAGGAGAAGCGGGTTCACGATCCTGTTCGAGGCGCTGGCCGTCGAGCTTTCGATGAGCATGAACGTATCGAAGGCGGCGAAGAAGCTCCGCATCTCCGACGACACCCTGTGGCGCATGCTGAGGCGCTCCGCGGCCCGCGCACTGGAGAAGCAGGATCTGTCGGACGTCTTCGCCGTGGCCGTCGACGAGACCTCGTGGAGGAAGGGACACAAGTACGTCACGTTCGTCTTCGACTACTGGGAGAAGCGGCTGATATTCGCGACCGAGGGCAGGGGGTCTGACACGCTCGCACTCTTCGCCGATCATCTCAAGAGACACGGCGGCGACCCCATGAGGATAAGAGAGGTCTGCTGCGACATGTCCCCCGCCTACATCAAGGGCGTCGAGGAGAACCTTCCCCGCGCCTCCGTCACCTTCGACAAGTTTCACGTGGTGAAGGCCATGAACGACGCTCTTGACAAGGTGCGCAGACGCGAGAGCGCGCATTGCGCGGAGCTGAAGGGCACTCGGTGGTACTGGCGCAAGAACGAGAAGGACCTGAGCGCCGGTCAGCGCGAGAGCCTGGAGAGGGCCTGCCTGAGCGGCGCCTGCAAACAGACCGGGAAGGCCTATCGCATGAAGATCCTGCTTCAGAGGATACTTGATGCTTCTGTCGGACTGCATCCGGAGGACGCCCGCTCGCAGCTCAAGGATTGGTGCCACTGGGCTCTTGTGTGCCGCATACCGGAGGTAGCCGCGGTCGGCATGATGATCAAGCGTCATTTCGAGGGCATAGTGCGCTGGTTTCACAGCCGCATGACCAACGCCATGGTGGAGGGGTACAACAGCGTTCTTCGTGCCGGTAGGGCGATGGCGAGGGGATTTCGCACGGTTGGTAACGTTATCTTGAAGAGTTTTCTGATGGCGGGAAAACTGGATTTCGACTTCCCCAGAAACATTTGGAATCCGGTATGACCCACAGGATTTACGAAGGAACCGTATTTTCAATGCCAAACCCACTTTTGTCTGCAGAATTACTCCTCGGTCAGCTCCTCTTCTTCCTCGAAGTCGTACATCGGCGGTACCTGCGGCGGGTTCATGCAGAACAGATGCCTCGACTCCACCCACGCCTCGTAGTCCGTCATCCCCGGATGTATCAGCTTCAAGGTCCGCATCTCCATCATCGTCAAGCTCGCGCACGCCTTCGCCTGGCGCAAGGCCTCCTCCTTCGACAGCCTCCTGTATTCTTTCGGATACTCACGCCGCCAGTGGTCCAGCGTGGCCTGCGCCATCTCCGCCATCGTCATCGTCATTGCCATCAGAAGACACCTCCTCCCTCATGGATTGTACCACGCTGGGACCAGCAATGTCATAATGCTCGCTGTTGAAATGCCGCTGCCTGGCCATCTTATCCAGTTCGGCCTTCAGATCGTCCAGCGATTGCTTAAAAGTCCGCTATCATTCGCAAGTCTGTCCCGCAAGGACAGGGTATAATTCAAGTGGAAAGAAAATATCAGCCGATCGGACAGGAGGGAGACCATGCTGGAGAGAACCGAGATATTGGACTTTCTCAAGCGTCACAGGCGCGAGCTTGAAACTCGCTTCTCCGTGACGCGGATTGGTCTGTTCGGCACGGTCCTCCACGGCACCGACGACGAGACGAGCGACGTGGACATTCTGGTAGAGCTGTCCAATCCAACGTTCGACAATTACATGGATCTGAAATTCTTCCTCGAGGACCACTTCAAACGATCTGTGGACCTGGTGTTAGCAGACTGTTTGAAGCCTCGCATAGAACCAGTCATCACCAGCGAGGTCGTCTATGCGTAGAGATCACAGGTTGTATCTTGACGACATCCTTGAGGCGATTGGACAGATTCGTTCATACACAGAAGGGTATGGTTGGCCGCTTTTGAGTCCGACCGAAAGACACGGGATGCGGTCATTCGCAATCTGGCTTTTGCAGCATGGAAATCCCAAAAAGGGGGGATGGGGGTGACATATCCCCTGTCCCTTGACACGCGAGATCAGAACAATGATCGTTGTGCCGCTGGCTTCGCGCAAATATTTCTGGTAAACTCTCCCCATTTAATCTATATTCCCTATTCTTTTGCTTGGAGGAGTGCTGAATGAGGACAGGGCTGAGGCTCCAGGGGAAGATCACCCTAATGCTGTTGACTGCGATCATACTGGTCTTTCTCGTGATTTTCGGGTCTGTCGCCTGGCTGAACAGCAAGGAGAACGCTGATCAGGCTAGAAGGCTCTCCACCAGCCTGTCGCGCGAGTACGCCAGCGAGATGAGGCTTCGAATGGAATCCGCACTCGTCACCACGCGTGCCCTGGCCGACGTCCTGGAGGGGCTTGTCGCGAGCGGCGAGGCCGACAGGGAGCTTGCGATCCAGATGCTGCACGCTACGCTGAACAAGAACCCGGAGTTCCTCAGCGTCTGGTCCTGCTGGGAGCCGGATGCGTTCGACGGGCGCGACAGGGACTACGCCGGCGCCGAAGGATATGATGACTCCGGCCGTTTTATTCCCTACTGGTACCGCGACGGCGCCGACATCGTATACGAGCCATTGGACGATTACGACGACTGCGAGTCCAACAAGTACTACTGCCTGCCCATGAGCCGGGGCAGGGAGACGGTTTTAGAGCCATACATGGAGTCCCAGCTCGGTGAGACTTCGATGCTCATCACCAGCATTGTCGTACCGGTTGTCATCAAGGGCGAGGCCAGGGGGGTTGTCGGTGTAGACATCTCCATGGACTCGATCCACCCGATAACTGCTGGCCTGGAGCTGTACGATACCGGATTCGGCAGACTCATCTCCCACGGCGGGATA
>JAKJGK010000137.1 GCA_022704435.1 Synergistota bacterium
GTCGTCCCGAACGAGCGAAGCGAGGAGGGACCTGGTTGGGGAGCTGGCACGGAATAGGATCCCTCCTCGCTACGCTCGCTCGAGATGACATAAGCAGGCGACCGGCGATGGCATTGTCGTCCCGAACGAGCGAAGCGAGGAGGGACCTGGTTGGGGAGCTGGCACGGAGCTGGTACGGAATAGGATCCCTCCTCGCTACGCTCGCTCGAGATGACACAAGCAGGCGACCGAACGGGCGTATTTTCATTTCGTGTCGATCGCTTACCCTGAGGAGCGAAGCGACGAAGGGTCTCGATAGTGGCAGCAAGGCGAGATCCCTCGCGCTCGCTCGGGATGACATTATCGCTGTCCCGTAACAGGCGGCGGTTTCGCTATTGACAAATACGCAAATCACTCCTATTATTTAACGCCATATCGTCCATAGCGAAAAGGCGATGATCCGGACTGCCTCCTTCCACGAGGCGTCGCGACAGAGATGAGCGTCCACCGGCTGAGAGGCGCTCGCGCGGCGGGGAGGGGGGCCCAAAGGCCGGTGAGCCGGGGCGGAAAGGCGCGCTTGATGGCGGGCGCGTTTCGTAGTACGCTCACGGTCCGGGCCTCCGTCACAGGGCCCGAGCGGGGCGCGGTTTTTCGCGCCCAATCAGGGTGGTACCGCGAGTTCAGGCTCGTCCCTTTAGGGGGACGGGCCTTTTTTAATTGGAGAGCCAATAATACAACCGGGAGGTGCGGGAGATGTTCAGAGGTACTGGTACTGCGGTGATCACTCCGTTCAAGGGCGGGAGCGTGGACTACGAGAGCTTCGGGAGGTTCCTGAACTGGCAGATCGACGGGGGAGTGGACTTCCTGGTCGTCCTCGGGACCACCGGCGAGAGCCCGACAGTGACCGCCGAGGAGAGGCCGAGGATCGTGGAGTTCGCCATTAAGACAGTGGCGGGCAGGGTGCCTGTGGTCGTCGGCACGGGGACGAACGCCACCGCGAGCACGATCGCCCTGTCCAGGCAGGCGGAGGAGCTGGGCGCCGACGGGCTGCTCGTCGTCGGGCCCTACTACAACAAGCCCGTACAGGAGGGGTTCTTTCAGCACTTCAGGGCGGTGGCGGAGAGCGTCGGCAAGCCGATCATAGTCTACAACGTGCCGGGTCGCACCGGCTCCAACATAGCGCCCGACACCATCCTCAGGCTTAGCGCTATTCCGAACATCGCGGCGGTCAAGGAGGCGGCGGGAGACGTCGCGCAGATAGACACGCTGATGAGGACGGTCAAGAGGGAGCGCCCGGACTTCTCGGTGCTGTCCGGCAACGACGACCAGGCCTTCCACCTGGTGAACAGCGGCGGCGACGGGGTCATCTCCGTGCTTTCGAACGTTATGCCTCGCGAGACGTCGGAGATGATCAGGCTCGCGCTCGCCGGAGAGACCGCGAGGGCCAGGGAGCTTCACCTGAGGCTCTTCCCGATGATGAAGAACCTGTTCGTCGAGGCGAACCCGATCCCGGTGAAGTACGCCGCGTCCAGGCTCGGGCTGTGCGCCAACGAGCTGCGCCTGCCGCTGACGCCCGCGTCGGAAAGGTGCATGGGGATAGTGGACGCCTCCATGAAGGAGTGCGGTACGTCGCTATGAGGTATGGAATAGTAGGTGCCGCGGGGAGGATGGGCGGCGAGATCAAGAGGGCTTTCGCCGCCCACGAGCTGTGCTACTCGCTCGACCTGGACGGCGAGAGGGTGGACGGTACCCCGCAGGTGCTGCTGGACTTCTCCCTGCCCTCGGCCCTGCCCGCGACTATGGAGGCGGTCCGCAGGTTCGGCTGCGCGCTGGTCGTAGGCACCACCGGCCTGTCGGACGACCAGATTGGCGAGCTGAAAAAACTGGGCGATAGCGCGGCCGTGGTGCAGAGCTTCAACTTCGCGGCGGGCGTCACCCTGCTTCGGATGATCCTTCGCGACTTCGCGCCGCTGCTTTCCGACTGGGACCTTGAGATCTGCGAGACGCACCACAACAAGAAGAAGGACGCGCCCTCCGGGACCGCGATCATGCTGCGGGACGCGACCGGGCGCGACTGTCCGACCCACTCCCTGAGGGTCGGCGGGGTGCCGGGGGATCACTCGGCTGTCTTCGCAAACGACGGCGAGGTGCTGACCCTCTCCCACAGGGCGATATCGCGCAGCGTGTTCGCCCTCGGCGCTCTCAAGGCCGCGGAGTTCGCAGCCGAGGCCGCGCCCGGCTTCTATTCCTTCGAGGAGGTGCTGTCGTGCGGACGGAGGAGATAATCCGCCTGATAAAGGAGTCGAAGAAGCGCACCCCCGTGAAGGCCTACGTCGCGGGCGACCTCGCCGGAATTGACTGGGGGGGCGCGACCTTCGTCGGCGGCTCGGATTTCGGCCTGCTCGTCGGCGACTTGGAGGACGTGAAGCGGGCCCTTGGGGCGAACTCGGGCAGGATCCGCGCCTCTCACCTTGAGATATCCGCGCGCAACTCCGCCGTGCCATTGGCAGACCTGCCCGAGTACGAGGCGCGCATAGAGCCGGGCGCGGTCATACGCGGGATGGTGGACATCCGCAAGGGCGCGGTGGTGATGATGGGCGCGGTGATCAACATAGGGGCCGTCATAGGCGAGCGCACCATGATAGACATGAACGCCGTGATCGGCGGACGGGCCGAGATAGGCGCGGACTGCCACATAGGCGCGGGGGCTGTGATAGCGGGCGTGATCGAGCCGCCGAGCGCCACCCCGGTCGTCGTGGAGGACGGTGTCGTGGTGGGCGCAAATGCCGTGGTGCTGGAGGGAGTGCGCATAGGAAAGGGCGCGGTGGTCGCGGCGGGCGCGGTGGTGACGGTGGACGTCCAGCCTCGCACGGTGGTGGCCGGCTCGCCCGCCAGGGTGGTCAAGGAGGTCGACGCGAGGACCGAGTCGAAGACCGCCATAGTGCAGGACCTGCGTCAGTTGAAGTAGCGGCGGAAAGGGGAGGCGCGGTTGATAGTTCAGAAGTACGGCGGGTCGTCGGTGGCCACGCCGGAGAAGATCAAACAGGTGGCGGCGGGGATAAAGAGGCGGGTGGACGAGGGGGAGAGCCTGGTGGTCGTGGTCTCCGCGATGGGCAAGACCACCAACATGCTCATCTCCCTCGCGCGGGAGGTCTCCGTTGACCCGTCGCCGCGGGAGCTGGACATGCTGCTGGCCACCGGCGAGCAGACCTCGTCGGCGCTGCTGGCGATGGCGCTGGGCGACCTGGGCGTGCCTGCCATGTCGTGCAACGCCTTTCAGCTTGAGATGACGACGACGGGCGACTTCAGCAACGCCCGCATAATGGACCTCAACCTGGACAGGCTGAAGCGCAGGCTGGAGGCGCACAGGGTCCTCGTGGTCACCGGCTTCCAGGGGGTGACACCTGACGGCGACGTGACCACCCTGGGGCGCGGCGGCTCGGACACGTCGGCGGTGGCTATAGCCGCCAAGTGCGGCTGCCCGTGCGAGATACTCAGCGACGTGCCGGGGGTCTACACCTGCGACCCGAACAGGTTCCCGGCGCGAAAGCTGGACTACATCACCTACGACGAGATGCTGGAGCTGTCGTCGCTGGGCGCGAAGGTGCTTCACTCCCGCGCCGTGGAGATCGCTAAGAAATACTCGGTCGACCTGTACTGCGCGTCGACCTTCTCGGATGAAAGGGGGACACGCGTGGTGAACAGCCTTCCCGAATGGCTGGAGCAGCCGGTGGTCACCGGTATCACCGGCGACGAGAACCAGGCGAGGGTGAGCATCGCCAGGATGCCCGCGTCGATGGAGGCGATGAGCGCCCTGTTCGGCGCGCTTGCCGAGCGCGGGGTGAACGTGGACATGATCTCTACCGTGAACGAGAACGGCTACACCCACCTGACGTTCACCGTGGTCGACGCGAAGGGCAGGGCTGTGATGGAGGCTGTGCGCGTCTCGCTCGCGCCGTGGGAGGGTTGGAGCGTCACGGAGGACCGCGACGTCGTCAAGGTGTCGGCGGTCGGGGTCGGGATGAAGTCCGCCCCCGGGGTCGCGGCCCGCTTCTTTCGGGCGCTGGCGGGCAGGGGCATAGAGATGCTCGGCACCACCACGTCGGAGATCAAGATCTCCGCCCTCGTGTCGCGCGCTAACGGCGACGAGGCGCTGCGGGCCCTGGTCGACGAGTTCTGCCCCGTGGAGTAGATAGATGCTGTCGCCTGTCTACTCGCCCTACGACCTGACGATCGAGAGGGCGGCCGGGATACAGATACTCACCGACAGGGGGGTATTCCTGGACGCCTTCTCGGGCCTCGGCGCCCTGCCCCTGGGACACAGCCACCCGGACGTGGTCCGCGCCATGACCGCCAAGGCGAAGCGGTACGCCCACATCTCGAACTACTTCCTCGACCCGGACGCTCCGAAGCTGGCCGACGCCCTGCTGGGTATGACGGGGCGAGAGGGGGAGGTCATCTTCACCAACTCCGGCGCGGAGGCGACCGAGGCGGCGATCAAGGCCGTCAGGAAGCTCCGCGGGGGAGCCATCGCCTCTTTCGAGGGCAACTTCCACGGCCGCACGACGGGGGCCCTCTCCATCACCTGGAGCCCGGCCATGCGCGAGCCGTACGGGCCGCTGCTGCCCGGCTGCGTCTTCCTCCCGCTCGACGGCGACGCCCTGCTCGACTTCGCCCGCAGGGAGGAGGTCGCCGCGGTCTTCCTGGAGTGCGTGCAGGGGAACAGCGGGGTTCACCCGATACCGGCGGGGCTGGCCTCGGCGGTATCGGAGCTTCAGCGGGAGAGGGGCGTCCTGGTGGTGGCGGACGAGATACAGGCCGGGCTGGGACGCACCGGCAGGTACTTCTCCTACGAGCACTACGGCCTCGCGCCGGACATAATCACCGTGGGCAAGGGGGTAGGGGGTGGACTGCCCCTCGGCGCGGCCCTCTTCCTCGGCGTGTCCCCCTTCGGGGCGGGGGACCACGGCTCCACCTTCGCTCCGAACCCCGTGTCGCTGGCGGCGGGTCGCGCCGTCCTCGGCCACCTGACCCCC
>JAKJGK010000026.1 GCA_022704435.1 Synergistota bacterium
GGCAGGAGGAGCTCCCGTCCGAGGTCGAACGAGCCGGAATCCCCTGCCGAGACGAGTTCTTGCGCCTCCTGGACCAGGAGCTGGGGCTGACCAGACGCTACAAGACACACATGTCGCTTGTCCTCGTATGCCTTGACGATCCGGAAAAGCCCGGCGAGGCGCTCGGGATGGAGAATCGCGAGAGGGCCTTGGGTGAACTTCTCTCCGCCCTGAAGGGGCGCCTCCGCCCCACCGACCATGTCGGCCGCTGGAACCTCGCGGTGCTCGCGGTCCTGACCCCGATGAGCGGGCCGATAGCGCTCCAGGAGGCCGAGGCGATACGCGATCTGGCCTCCCGCATACGGCTGCGGGGCGAGGTGAAAGTCAAGCCGAGCGTCGGTGTGGCCGAGTACCGGGTGGATCTGTCCACAGGAGAATTGGTGAAAAAGGCCGAGGAGGCGTTGGCCGCCGCCAGGAGGGCGGGAGGAAACAGAATTGTGCTGGCTCCCTTTCGATAACGAACCACAGGCATAGGAGGAAGAGGATGGGCAGAGTTCAGATTATCGTTGAAGGCATGACGGCGAGCGGCAAGTCCACGGTTGTCAACCTTCTGTCGGAGAGATTGGGACTTCGCGTCATGCCGGAGGACTTTCGAGATCAGTACGACCTGCTGCGCCGTTTTCACGCGGAGAGGCGGTGGGCGTTTCCGATGCAGCTCAACTTCCTGGTGACCCGGTTCGCCCAGTATCTTTGTGCCTCCGAGTCGGACGAGTACATCCTCGACCGCAGCGTCTTCGGGGACAAGATTTACGCAACCCTCTACTACAAGCTCGGTTACTTCAGGGACAGCCAGTTCGGGACCTACCTGATGCTTTACGACTCGCTGCTCAAGCACCTGGAGATGCCGAAGCTCATAATTATCCTGTCCTGCCCCTTCGACGAGATAATGCGCCGGATCCACGAGAGGGGCAGGCCCGACGAGATCGAGGCGGGGGAGGAGTACTGGCGCTCGCTGTACGAGGCCTACTCTTCGTTCCTGGATTTCGTTCGGTCGGAGAAGGAGCTGTCCGCCTCCGGCTTCATGACGTTCGACCTGGGAGACCCGGCGTTCATTCACACCCCCGAGAGAGTGGAACGCTTCGTCTCGGATGTCAGGGAAGCCCTTGGGGCCCGGCAGGGTAACGAATCCGGGGAGTGATTCAAATGGCATTGAGGGTGTGCGAGTACTGCGGCAAGGCCTGGATCGGGGGCGACGAGGACATGGCGGTTCCCCTGTGTCCCGGCTGCGAAGAAGAGCTCGAGGGGATCTACAAGCTGGCCTGGAACTACCTCAGGGACGCGGCCACGGAGTCGGGCAGGCACCGGAAGGTCTCCGCGCAGGAGCTGGCGAGTGTGCTTGAAGTCGACGTCAAGGCCATCGAGACGCTCGTCAAGTTGGGAAAGATCCAGACCGAGGCGTCGCTTGGCGAGCGAACCCCGGAGGAGAAGAAGAGGAACCTGGACAAACTGAGCAGGATCCGAAAAGGGATCAAAAAGGGTTTGAAATAACACGAGAGACGATTGGCGCGCCGCCAGGATCTTCAAAACCCCGAGGGCGATTGCGGGGAGAACGGCGCGCTGCGGGAGGGGGCAGTTCGCGGTATGTACGACGTGATAATTGTGGGGGCGGGCCCGGCCGGGATCTTCGCGGCCATGGAGTGCGTTGGACGCGGCAAGAAAGTGCTGATAATCGACAAGGGAATGCTGATCCGCGACAGAAAGTGCCCGATCGTGGAGGGCAGGAGCAAGACGTGCCTGAACTGCCAGTCGTGCAGCATAGTCTCCGGCTGGGGGGGCGCGGGCTCTGCCTCGGACGGAAAGCTGACCCTGACCACCGGCTTCGGCGGCAACCTGGAGGAGAGCATCGGGGAGAGCGCGCTGGTGGAGATGATCGAGCTCGTGGACAGGGTCTTCGTCGAGCACGGCGCCGACAACAACGTATACGAGCCGTCCGGCGAAGTAGTCCGGGAGACGGTGCGAAAGGCGTCCAGCGTGGGGATCAAGATCCTGCCGGCGCGCATCCGTCACATAGGCACTGATGCTTCGCGGGTAGTCCTCGGGAACATGTACGAGGCGCTGAAGGACAAGTGCGACATAATGATGAGGACCGAGGTGAGGGATCTCCTGGTCGAGGACGGCCGCGCCTGCGGGATTGTCCTAGCCGACGGATCCGAGCACAGGGCCGGCAGCGTCATAGTCGCGCCCGGGAGGGAGGGCTCCTCCTGGCTGGCCCGGGTGGTCGCCAGGCTGAACATCCCCATAGCCTCGATGCCCGTGGACATAGGCGTAAGGGTGGAGGTCCCCGACAGCGTCTGCGAGGACATCACAAGGCACTTCTACGAGATAAAGTGCCTGTACAACACCCCCACCTTCGACGACAGGTGCCGGACCTTCTGCATGAACCCGTCCGGCTTCGTCGTGTACGAGTACAACAAGGGGCACGATCTGGTCACCGTAAACGGACACAGCCTGAAGAACGTGAAGTCGAGGAACACGAACTTCGCGATCCTGGTGACCAAGAACTTCACCCAGCCCTTCAACGACCCTATCGGCTACGCAACTCACGTCGCCAAGCTGGCCAACATGCTGGCCGGAGGAGGCATTCTCGTCCAGCGGCTGGGGGATCTGAAGGACGGCAGGCGCTCCACCCAGTCGCGCATCGACCGAGGCATGATCACCCCCACCGCGACGGCCCAGCCCGGCGACCTGAGCCTGGTGCTGCCCCACAGGTATCTCACCGACGTCGTGGAGTTCCTCGACGCGCTTAACATCATAATGCCCGGCGTGAACCAGAACGACACACTGCTGTACGGGGTCGAGATCAAGCTGTACTCGCTGAGGCTGGAGTTGAAGAAGAACCTGGAGGTGCCGGTGGTCCAGCGGCTGTTCATGGCGGGGGACGGGGCGGGCGTGAGCAGGGGGATAATCCAGGCGGCCGCGAGCGGGGTAGTGGCGGCGCGAAGTGCCATGGCCTAGAGAGGCGGGCCGGGGTGCGCGCACCCCGGCCTTCTAAACGAGGTCAGGAGGTCATGAGCCCCTTGTGTACCGGTACGTGAGGCCCTTGACCGGTTTGGGAAGGGTGCGGGTGGAGAACACGACCCTGTTTTCGTCGATATCCAGCACCGCGAGGGTCACAGGGAAAGGAAACCGCCCGATGTCGACCACGGGCTGAATCTTCGCGAGCTCCTTCCTGATGACGTCCGTCTGGTCGTCGTTGTTGATCTTGATGGACGTGTCCTTGAGCCAGATCTGCTTGCCCTGTCGTATCTCCAGCCTGGTGGTGACCTCTGCGAAAATGCTTAGCCCCCCGGAGCTGTAGTGCCCCTTGGCATCCACCCTTCCAGGCTTCAGGTCGACCGAGATGCGGCTCCAGTCGCCGCCGGCATAGTTGACAAGCGCCGCGTTGATGTCCCTCTCGAGCGCCACGAGCTCCACATTGCTGCGCAGGGCGTTTTTCACCGAAAGTGAGTCCCTCTCCCCTATGATCCAGTTGGACGGGGGGTTCATCTCCAGGAACGACGACTCGATGGCGAACTTCTCTACCCTGAAGCCTCCTATGCTAGCGCCCCGGATGAATATCGAAATATCGCGCACCGACCCTGCATCGTCAGGTATCTGGTCCATCATGATCTCAAGAGACTCGGGATCTGTCAGGGAGACCAGCATGGCCAGGAGTTTCTCGCCGTTGTCAGTCGGGTTTATCTTCCCCGTAAAAACGCGCTCGGACTGTGCCGCGCAGGCAGCGAATGCCGTGAAGACGGCCGCTGTCAGCACAAGGATAAATAATACTCTCCGCAATTCTTCTGCCTCCCCTCAATCCAGTCGCAACCTCTGTTTTGCCCGGCCCGAAGGAGGCTAGCCGACCGCGTTCTCCACCTCGTCCAGCCGGTCGTTCAGCCAGTCGAGGACCGACTTGACCATGTCCATCGAGCCCTCGTCGTAGCGCCTCATCCAGAACGAGTAGAGCCAGGCCTCGATAGAGGAGTCGGCCTCCGAATAGTAGAGTGCGCCGTCCTTCGTCTCCACATCGACCGCGGTGATGTACTCCTTCTTCTTGTTGACCTTGGGAAAACCCGCCAGGTGGAATGACTTGCCGCGGTTTAGCTGCGGGCCCCACCCCTCCTCGTCGTCCAGGATCGTCTCGAACTTTTCCTCCCAGCCGTCGGTTGACATAACTGCGTCGTAGTAGACGGGCAGCTCCCTGATAAGCGGCTCCAGCCCTAGTGGAAGGACGATCTGGTATATTACGTAGTCGCCGAGGTTGAAGGGCGCCCCGGAGATGTCGTGCGATCCGCTGTCCGCCGCCTCCATCAGCAGGCGCACGAGCTCGTAGCCGTTCCTGAAGGTGAAGCCCTTCTCCCGGTAGGAGAGCTGGCTGAAGATACTGGACAGGCGCAGCTTGGCCCTGAGCAGCCCCATGAACTTCTCGTCCTTGGTGGATATCTTGGAATCGTAGCTTCCTACCTTGAGGTTGCCGTCGCTCAAATCCAGCTCCGCGGCGTTTTCGATCGCGGAGACCAGCACGTCCGCAACGGAGCGCTCCTCGGCGCAGGATCCTACCGGACCGAGAAGGAGCATCGCCGCCGCCAGGCACGCAAGTGCCGCCAAAACTTTCTTCATCTCGATTCACCGACCTTCTTTAATGATGGCACATCGAAAAACGACGCTAAGATTTTAACACAGAGTAGGGATGGGGCGCATGACGAAAAACGCCGACCGTAAGGGTCGGCGTGTACTTCTCGACGGTCCCGGAATCTCGCCGCCCGCCGGTCAGTTGTAGACCAGCTGCACCAGGCCGGTGCTCAGCGCTGGGATGTAGGTGAGGAACATCAGGACTACGACCAGGGCCGCGCAGAACGACCAGATATGCCTCGTTATCCTCTCGATGGAGACGCCCGAGATGGCGGAGGCGACGAACAGGTTGGGTCCATAGGGGGGTGTGACGAATCCGATCGCCAGGGCGACCGTCGAGATTACTCCGAAGTGCAGCGGGTCCACCCCGAAGCTGGTGACGATGGGGAGAAGGATGGGGACCAGGATGATGGCGGCTGACAGGTTGTCTATGAAGCACCCCACCACGAGGAATATGATGTTGATCAGCAGCAGGGTCATCGCGCTGCTTTGCGAGAACGACAGTATCGTGGTGGTCATGTACTTCGGCACTCCGGCGATGGTTAAAAAACGCGCGAAGGCCATCGACAGGCCGATCATGAAGGTGACCGCGCCGTTGACCAGCATCGTCTCGAGGAATGCCGAGAACAGGTTCTGCGCGTTGAGCTCCCTGTAGATGAACAGACCGACGAAGAGAGAGTAGGCGACAGCCACCCCCGCGGCCTCGGTGGGGGTGAATACCCCCCCGTAGATGCCCCCGAGGATTATCACGGGCACCATGATAGCCCAGAACGAGTCCTTCAACGAGGCGAGGAAGCTCTTTCGCGCGACATCCGAACCCGCGCTCGAGTACCCCTTTTTCCTGGAGATGACGTAGGCCACCGCCATCAGCGCGAACCCCAGCAGCAGTCCGGGGACTATGCCCGCTATGAACAGCTCGCCTATCGATACCCCGGTCATGACGCCGTAGACCACGAAAGAGATGCTGGGAGGGATTATGACCCCCAGGGAGCCTGCCGAGGCCGTGAGGGCCGCGGCGAATCCGTCGTCGTACTTCTTCTGCTTCATCTCGGGTATCATGAAGCTGCCTATCGCCGACACCGTGGCCACCGACGAGCCGGATATGGCGCTGAAGAACATGCAGGCCATCACCGTGACCATGGCCAGACCGCCGGTGGCAGCGCCGACTATGCTGTCCGCCAGGTTCACAAGTCTCTTCGAAATGCCCCCGTGGCTCATCAGGTTCCCCGACAGTATGAACAGCGGTAGCGCCAGCAGGGGGAAGGAGTCGAGAGCCGTGAAGGCATTCTGGCTTATGAAGAGTAACGGGGTGTTGCAGGTGAAGTACATCGTCACCGCGGTCGAAAAGCCGACCGCTATCCCTATAGGCACTCCTATCGTCATGGTGAAGGCGATCAGCCCCAAAACGACGAGTATGATCGTACCGGTCATCTCGAGACCTCCGTGGCTCCGGTTCTTTCTCGCAGCGTCCTCGCAAGCCTGGCCAGCAGCCTGAGCAGCATGAGGCCGGCTCCCACCGGGACGGCGGCATAAGCCCACGCCATCCTTATCTCCAGGATGGGGGAGAGCTGCCTTCTCTTAACGAGGATCATGGTCAGCTCCGCCCCCTTCCAGGTCAAAAACGCGCTGAATACGATCCAGATCAGAAGCGCGACGAGTTCGACGTTGGAGCGGCTTTTAGGGGACAGCTTCTGCACGAAAGCCTCGATCCTCAGGTGCGACCCCCTCTTGGCCGCGTACGCTGCGCCGAGCCACACCAGCCACAGGAACAGGAAGCGCGCTACCTCCTCGCTCCACGTCAGACCCGTGTGAAAAAAGTACCTCATGGTCACCTGGAGGCACACGAGAAAGACCAGCACCGCCAGCCCCCCGACCAGGATGTACTCCTCCAGCCTGTCAAAAAAGGACTTCATCGCGCTTCTATTTTAAAAGTGCGAGCACCTGCTCGTACAGCTCCTGCCTTCCCTCGCGCCGGGCGTGCTTCTCTCTGACGTCCTTCGTCGCCTCCACGAACAGCGCCCTCTGCTCCGGAGTGAGCTCGTTGACCTTCATGCCCTTCTCCTTGAGGTATGCCAGGTTCGCCGCCTCCTGCTCGGAGTTTATTCGACCCTGCTCCTTGCAGAATAGCTCGACGCCTTTCTTTACCACGTCCTGCAGATCGGCGGGCAGGGAGTCCATGAAGGCCTCGCTCGCAATTATCGAAATGGTCGAGTAGGCCTCCCTGGTGAGGCTGAGGTAGTCCTGGACCTCCTCGAACTTCATGTTCTTGACCACGTTGATGCTGTGCTCCTGGCCGTCTATGACCTTCTGCTGAAGGGCCGTGTAGACCTCGCCGAAGGCCATCGTTATCGGGCTGCACCCGAGCGCCATCGCCGTGTCGATGTAGACAGGGTTCTCCATGACGCGGATCTTTATGCCCTTCGCGTCCTCCGGCGTCGTGATCGGCCTTGCGCTGTTGGTCAGGTTCATGAAGCCAAGGTCGGCGTACCCCAGCAGATAGATCCCCTGCTCCCTCGCCTTCCGAGCGAGGACCGAGCCCACCGGGCCGTTGATGTCGACGACCTTGTACACGTCGTCCCTGGTGGCGAACAGGAAGGGCAGGTCGAGCAGCCCCAGCTCCGGTACGAAACCCGCCAGGATTGTGGTCGACGGGAAGGCCATCTCCAGCGAGCCGATCTGGACCGCCTCGCACAGCTGCCGGTCGCCTCCGAGCTGACTGTTGGGGAACAGCTCCACCGCTATCCTGCCGCCCGACTCCCTCTCGATGTAGGGCTTCAGGTACTCCACCGCGGCAATGTGGTGCGGGTAGCTCTCCGGGACTACGTGCCCCACTTTCATGGTGAACTCCGCGGCGAGGGCCGCCCCGGCCCCGAACAGCACGCACATGCAGGCGAAAACTGCGACGACTACCGATCTTTTCATCTCTTCTCCTCCTCGTGATTTGGTGATGCGCAAGCCACGGCATGCGGCGCCGGGCTTCCGAGCGCAATCTAGGTTATCATCTTTCATCCTGGCGCTCCATCCTTTTTTGATACGAGAGCCGCTTCTCCGCGATAGTATAATGATACTACCGCAAAGGCAGGTGGAAAATGGTCATGAAAAGGGAAAACAGCGCCGGAAACGGGCGTGAACAGCTCGAGCGCCAGGCGAAGTTCACCGAGAAGCTGCTAGAGATACTGCCGGTGCCGGTCTTCTACGAGGACGTCCAGGGCCGCTACCTTGGTTGCAGCAGGGCCTTCGCCGACTTCATGGGCAGGGAGGAGGACGAGATCCTGGGAGGCACCATCTTCGACATAGTCGGCCGCGACCGGGCGGAGCAGCATTTCGAGAGAGACAGGAAGATGATAGCCGAGGGCAGGAACAGCCTGGTCGAGGAGAGACAGATGCTTCACAGCGACGGCACCTTCCACGACACGATGTTCTACAAGGCGCTGATAAGGGAGGACGACGAAATAACAGGGCTCATCGGCGCCTTTTTCGACATAACGGACAGGAAGAAGGCCGAGGAACGTGAGCGCGAGTACCTCGAGCGCCTGCGAAAGCTGACCTACGCCCTCTCCGTCACGCAGGAGAGGGAGAGAAGGCAGATGGCCATGGAGATACACGACTCCATCGGACAGAACCTCGCCATCTCGAAGCTGAAGCTGCGCCTTCTCGGAGACTCGATCGACAGTCCGGAGGCCAAGGCCGAGATAGACAGCGTGGTAGCCACCCTGGACGAGACGATGAAACACACGCGCTCCCGGGTGTTCAACCTGGGTCTGCCGGTGCTGTACCAGTTCGGCCTTGAACAGGCGATCCTGTGCCTCAAGGATGACTTCAAGAAAAAGCACGGGCTAGCCATCTCCCTGACCAGCGACCCCCTGCCGCAGAACCTCGACGACAACCTCAAGGCGTTCATCTTCCGCACCGTGCAGGAACTGCTGGTCAACGTCGTCAAGCACGCCGGGACCGACGAGGCCCACATATGCCTGTCGTTGAAGAACGGGCGAATCCTGCTCGACGTGACCGACAACGGCAGGGGGTTCGATCCGTCCGGCCTGGACGAGGCCTGCCTTTCCGAGAACTCCTACGGCCTGTTCAGCCTTAGGACAATGGTCTCGCTGATGGGAGGGGTCATGGAGGTCAGGTCCAAGCCGGGCGACGGGACGTGGGTCGGCCTCTCCTTCCCGGTGGAGGTCGCATGATGGACATCCTGATAGCGGACGACCACAAGATCCTGCGCGAGGGTCTCAAGGCCCTGCTCTGCAGGCAGCCGGACATGAAGGTTGTAGGCGAGGCGGCAGACGGGGAGGAGGCCGTCCGGATGGCGCGCGAGCTTCGGCCGGACATAGTTGTCATGGACGTGATGATGCCGGTGATGAACGGCTTCGACGCCACGATGGCGATCAGGGGCCTGGACCCGTCGGTGAACGTGGTCGCCCTCTCGATGTACGCCAACGCCGGCTTCGTCTACGAGATGTTCCGCGCCGGAGCGGCCGCCTTCCTCGTAAAGGACTGCGCCTTCGAGGAGCTCGAGGACGCCGTCAGGGTTGTGCACTCCGGCGGCAAGTACATTGGGGACTGCCTGAAGAACATGCTCTCCGACATGTTCCTGATCTCTCTGTCCGGCAGCAAGCAGAAGCTGATGGAGGAGGAGCTGTCCTCGAGGGAGATTGAGGTGCTGAGCCTGCTGGCGGAGGGGCTGACCAACCGGGAGGCCGCCGATCGCCTGCACCTGAGCGTGAACACCGTGGCCTCCCACAGGCAGAACATAATGAGGAAGCTCGCCCTTAAGAACACCGTGGAGATGACCAAGTACGCCATAAGAAAGGGCTACATCGGCCTCTAGCGCCGGTCGCCACCGACGGCTAGTCTGTTGATACTACTCCCGACCGCCCCTCTATCGTGAATAGAGAGGATGTTCAATCCTCGGCTTTTACCATACATTTTACTGACGAAGATCGAACCGACGGGAGGAATGGAACATGAACGCAATGGAGCCCATGAACCTGCGGGAGGCCATGAAGATACGCCTTGGCGACGAGCTCCCACCGTACCCCGCCTTCGTCGAGGGGGTGCGCCGGGCGCCCGGCAGGGGGTACTCGCTCGCACCGGCGCAGGCGGAGACGGCTTTGAAGAACGCGCTGCGCTACGTGCCCGCGCACCTGCACGGGCAGCTCGCGCCCGAGTTCATGGAAGAGCTCGTGAAGTACGGCAGGATCTACGCCTATCGCTACAGGCCGGAGGGACGCATACGGGGCAGGAGCGTGGACGAATACGAGGGAGAGTGCCTCGAAGCCAGGGCAATGCAGGTCATGATAGACAACAACCTGGACTTCGACGTCGCGCTCTACCCCTACGAGCTGGTTACCTACGGGGAGTCCGGGCAGGTCTTCCAGAACTGGCTCCAGTACAGGCTGGTGATGAAGTACCTCGAGGTGCTGGAGCCCGACCAGACCCTGGTCATCCACTCAGGGCATCCGCTCGGGGTATTCAGGTCGTTTCCTCACTCGCCGAGGGTCATAAACACCAACGGCCTGATGGTCGGGGCTTACGACAACTACCGCGACTGGGAGACCGCGGCGTCGATGGGCGTCTCAAACTACGGGCAGATGACCGCGGGCGGATGGTTCTTCATCGGTCCGCAGGGGATCATACACGGCTGCTTCAACATGCTGCTCAACGCCGCTCGGAAGGCGGGCGTCGGCACCGGGGACGACCTGCGCGGCGTGCTCTACGTCACCGCCGGGATAGGCAGCATCAGCAGCGCCCAGGGCAAGGCGGCGCAGATAGCCAAGTGCGTCGCTATCATAGCCGAGGTCAACGACGCGATGATAGACCTGAGGCTGAAGCGCGGCTGGCTGGACTTCGCGTCGGACGACCTTGACCTGGTGACCGAGAGAGCCATGGCGGCCCTTGAGAAGAAGGAGGGCCTGGTGACCGCCTACCGGGGCAACACGGTCGACCTGCTCGAACACCTGATTGAACGAGGCATCACGCCGCAGATCATCTCGGACCAGACATCCTGCCACATCCCCTACAGCGGGGGTTACACCCCTCAGGGGTTGACCTACGACGAGGGCAGGAAGCTTCTGTCCAAGGACCGCGAAGGCTTCAAGGCGCTGATCGACCAGAGCCTGAGGCGCCACTGGGAGTGTTTCAAGACCCTCACCGGCAGGGGAGCGTGGTTCCTCGAGTACGGCAACTCCATCATGGAGGCGATGTTCGACGCCGGGGTCAGGGAGCTGTCGCGGAACGGAAGGGACAAGAAGGACGGCTTCATCTTCCCCGACTTCATAGAGGCCATCACCGGGCCGGAGCTGTTCGACAGGGGGTACGGCCCCTTCAGGTGGGTCTGCCTCAGCGGAAGGGACGAGGACCTTGCCAGGACCGACGCCGCGGCGCTCGAGTGCATCGACCCGAACCGCTCCCCGCAGGACCGCGACAACTACAACTGGATACGCCACGCCGGGGAGAACAACCTCGTGATAGGCACCAGGGCCAGGATGCTCTACCAGGACGCCTCCGGCAGGATGGCGATCTCCCTCAGGTTCAACAGGCTTGTCCGAGACGGCGAGACCGGACCGATAATCATAGGGCGCGACCACCACGACACCGGCGGCGCCGACTGCCCCACCCGCGAGACCTCCAACGTCCGGGACGGCAGCAACGTCACGGCCGACATGTCGGCCCACTGCTTCGCCGGGGACGCGGCCCGCGGCATGACCTTCGTGTCCCTCCAGAACGGCGGAGGAGTCGGGATAGGCAGGAGCATCCACTGCGGCTTCTCCCTCGTGCTGGACGGAAGCGAGCGGGTGGATGAGATAATCCGCAACGGCATCTCGTGGGACGTCATGGGAGGCGTGGCCAGGCGCTCATGGGCCCGCAACGAGAACGCCATGAGGGTGGCCGCGGAGCACAACCTGAGATCCGCAGACTGCATTACGCTGCCGTGGATGGCCGACGACGCCCTCGTGAGGGATGCCGTCAGGTCCTTCACCGACCCGGGCGCGGAGGGGGCAAGGTGATGTACGAGGCCCTCTTTCAGCCCATGCGCATCGGGTCGGTCGAGCTCAAGAACAGGATCTCGATGGCGCCCATGGGGCTCAGCGGGCTGGTCACCTCCGAGGGCGGCTTCACCCCGCGCGGAGTGGAGTACTTCGTCGAGAGGGCGAGGAACGACGTCGGCCTGCTGATAACCGGGTGCGCGAAGGTCGAGCAGCTTGTCGAGCCGTTCGTTATGCCCTCGCAGCCGGACCCGATGTTCAACCAGGCGCACTTCATCCAGACGGCGATCGAGATGAACGAGCGGATACATGCTTACGGCAGCAGGATATTCCTGCAGATGACCTTCGGCTTCGGGCGGGTGGTTCACCCCAAGACCGCGACGAGCCAGCCCGTATCGCCTTCACCCGTCCGGAACTTTTGGGACGACTCCATCACCTGCAGGGAGCTGACCACAGAAGAGGTGGACTACCTGATCGAGCAGTTCGCCAGGGCCGCGCTGGTCGCGCGCGAGAGCGGCTTCGACGGCATAGAGGTCCACGCCGTGCACGAGGGCTATCTGCTGGACCAGTTCACCATGGAGCTGTTCAACCAGAGGACGGACAAGTATGGCGGCAGCTTCGAGAACCGCATGAGGGCGCCGGTCGACCTGCTGAAGCGAACCAAGGAGGTGGCCGGGGCGGACTTTCCCGTCATGGTGCGGTTCGGCCTGAAGAGCTACATGAAGGCCTTCCACCAGGGGATCCTTCCGGGGGAGGAGGCCGTGGACATTGGCAGGGACGTTCCCGAGGGGATCGAGATCGCCCGGGTGCTGGAGGATGCCGGCTACGACGCCTTCAACGCCGACGGCGGGGTCTACGACTCGTGGTACTGGGCCCATCCGCCCATGTACATGCACGAGGGTTGCTACCTGCACCTGACGGAGGTGCTCAAGAAGGTTGTCAAGGTCCCGGTGATCGCGGCCGGAAAGCTGGGCGACCCGGCGGTGGCTGAGAGGGCGATAGTCGAGGGCAGGGCCGACGGAGTGTCGCTCGGAAGGCCGCTGCTGTCGGATCCCGAGTGGGCACGCAAGGTGAGGACGGGGCGCGTCGAAAAAATACGCCCGTGCATAGGCTGCCACGAGGCGTGCCTGAAGCGGATAGCCCGGTGCAAGCCGCTTAGTTGCGCCGTGAACCCCGCTGCGGGCAGGGAGAGGGAGTACGCCCTTGAGAGAGCGCAGGTCCCTGTCTCCGTGCACATCGTAGGCGGCGGTATAGCGGGGATGGAGGCGGCCAGGGTCTGCGCCCTGAGAGGGCACGAGGTCAGCCTGTACGAGGGGAGCGACGCCCTGGGCGGCCATGTGATCGAGGGCTCGAGGCCGGACTTCAAGATAGACGACAGGCGGCTGCTCGACTGGTACAGGAGGGAGCTCGATGTCCTGGGGGTCGGGGTAACTCTTAACAGGACGATGAACGCCGAGGATATAATGATGCTGGCTCCGCAGGCGCTGTTCGTCGCCACGGGTTCAAAGCCGGTCTTCCCGCCGATACCAGGGCTGAACCTGGACGACCCGCGAGTGGCGACGACGAGGCAGGCCCTCATGGGCGAGAAGCCGCTGGGCGACAGGGTGGCGATTATCGGCGGCGGCCTGGTGGGGTGCGAGCTGGCCCTCTGGCTCGCGCAGAAGGGACACAGACCGAGCATAGTCGAGCGACTGGACGAGCTGATGATGCTGGGCGACACGGCCTACCCGAACAAGATGATGCTGCTCGAACTGCTCGTTTTCCACAAGGTCGCGACCTTCACAGGGGCCTCGGTCGTCGGCGTCGACGAGACTGGGCTGAAGCTCGGCGGTGGAAAGGAGATACCGGTGGATTCCATAGTCCTGGCCACTGGCTACCGTGCGGAAAACTCCTTGTACAGAGAGCTCGCGCCCAGACTGCCCGCTGTCCACCTGATAGGCGACGCCCTCAACCCCGAGAACATAAAACACGCGATATGGAGCGCCTACGAGGTCGCAAGGATGGTGTAAAAAGCACCGTTCCCACGAAGCACGGGACGGAGCCTCGGCCCTGTCCCGTGCTTCGTGGGTTGAATTGCTGAAAACGCAGGAGTCAACTCGATCCTCAGCATTGATCATGCGAAGGGAAGCAGGTACCGGCAACATGGGCGATGCTATATGGAAACGCGTTTATCGTTGTGCAGAAGAGCTGACCCGACGAGGCTTGACGCCCTTCAGCAGGGGAGATTTGATTCGTTGTGTACAGCGCTGTGATCCAGCCTGTAATCCGGACTCAATCAATCCCGTTATACAAGGACTAACTGACAACCTCCGTGGAGGGGCGCCGGGTGCGGTTGGAAAGAACCTTCTTCACAGCGTCGGTCGCGGACTGTTCATCCTGAGAGACACAGCCTTTCAGTCGTTTCCAAAAGAACCAGCTACTGCCTCTCTTCGCTCTGAATTCAGCCCGCCACAAGAAGAGCGTACCAGCTTGGCCGAGGTCGCTTGTAACGCGCTATTGATCGGCGGATACACGTTCGATTTCATCTGTGATATCAAGCCGGAACTAAAAGAAGACGGCACCCCCAGGGAGTTCTTTCCTCATCCGCGTTACAAAAACACCAAGGGGCTTGCGCTGAATAAGTACGGGACGGGCCCTTTCTGCAAGTTCAAGATTCCGTCGAACATCAAGAAATCCGGTGTATATGCGATAGTCGTGAACAGTCTCATCAAGTACATCGGTGAGTGCAAGAGTCTTTCCGATCGTTTCAACATGGGCTATGGTATCATTTCCCCCAGAAAGTGCTATATCGGTGGCCAAGAGACAAACTGCAGAATCAATGCCCTGATCCTTAAGAGCCTGGGCGAAGGCCTGAAGGTTGCCCTTTGGTTCCATGAAACCGACGACTACAAGAGAATAGAATCCGATCTTAGAGCTCAAGAAAAGCTTGAATGGAATCGAGCGTAGGAAGGCCACAGAAATGCCATTCTTGGCCTTCCACGGATCCTTCACACTCACATTCGTTCGGGAAGACAGCGGGGTGGTCTGGATGGAGATGACCAATCCCGAAACGGGGAAAAGCGAGACGCGGATGCTGGAAGAGGAAAGCCAGGCGTTCATCGCGACCTTGGAGTCTCCAGGCGTCATAGTTTACCGTCCGGCTGGGATAGACAGCGTTTCCGTTGATTATGATCGTCTTGAAGGAGGTGCAGTGATGGACGCCGAAAGAACGCCGCTAGAGATGAGCGAGGAGGACAAAACCGCGCTGAGCCTGCTGCAGCACTTCTGTTACACGGTTGGGAGCGCCAACGACGCGGAGGATCACGGGTACGGGGGAGAGGCGAGGCGGATGCGCGAGGAGTCATGCGAGTCGATCCGGAACCTGGTGGACCAGACCCCTTTCCTTTTGGAGCATTTCCCAGGACTGAAAGAGGAGCTGGACACCTTCCGCTTTCAAGCGTTCGGGTGGAGTTCGGTCGCGCACGAAGCGGAAGCGCTGCTTGCAGGTGACGTCCTATGACTTCCTCCGAGACGTCCTACACTCGATGCGACATCTGTTCGACCCTTTCGGATAGCGAGTACGGCTACAGCAAATACGACTGGCCGGAGCACGACATCGACCTGCCGGATGCAGCGGGCTCCCTCGTTTTGGTGAAGGACCTAAAACCCTTGAGCGACCGGAAGCTGCAACTCCTGCGGTGTCCGGGGTGCGGCGCGTGGTTTTTGTACCGGACCGACTACGAATACCTGACGAACGGAACGGAGGACGAGCAGTTCCTAACCCGCCTTACCGAGGAAGAGGCCGCCGAATATCTGCGTTAGCCGGGGGGAGGAAAACGTCCGCACCCCCGAAGTCGCCCGACAGCCTGTGCGCTCCAAAAACGCCGTATTGCGCAAACGATTCTTTGACATGTATCGCTATTGGCAGTATGCTGCTATTCAAGCAGGGGGTGGCTTCGATAAAGTATGAACCGAATCCAAAGCACAAGGCGCCGTGGCAGCCCGGACGCAAGGGGACGCTTTGCCCTCCGGCGAGCGAGCTCTCCCTTCTGGAGGCTACACGCCTTTTAAGGGATAGCGAGCTGGTTGGGAACAAACGCTATAACTTTTATAACGGCAAAGCCTATTGTGCCCGCCCGCACGGTGAAGACCTTTGGCACGGCTACCCGGTTGACTGGAGCGAGGTACCGCACTGCGTCAGAAAAAAATGGCTGGAAGCGGGCAGGATAAAACGGAGCGACATGAGGGGGAGTCCGAGTTGAGGTCTTTTTACGTCGAAAAAGGCAACAGAGGACTTTTCGCAATCCAAGCTGAACTGATCGACGACCCGGACGGCGGTCGTTACGCCTCACCCGAGGAGTCGCTTTCGTGGGGGCGTTTGGACCTCTGGGTGCAGGAACGCAATCTATGCGGTCCCAACGGGGCGACATGGTATTTGCTGCCCGTTTTGGAGTGGTTTGCACGCAACTGGGACGCGTTATTCCATGAGAGCAAACTGCCCTTGGAGTCGAGAGACGAGCTATCCCCTTGGGAGCGGCGGGAGGAAGCCACAAGGACTCTCCCCTACTTGAGCGACGATGCTGCCGACAGACGTGAAGCTCTTTGGTACGAATGGAGCCTTCGTCATGCATTGCGCAGCGGAGCCGAGGGAGGAGTATTCCCGGATATTCTCCTTCTTCGCGAGGGAGAGTGTGCGCGCTTTTCGTGGGGCCCCCCTCCTTCCGCAGGAATGCCCGCGGAGCCTGTTTTCGACCATCAGCGGGGAGACGAGCTGTTGCCGCTGAAATCGGTCTGCGCCCCCCTCTTTGAGTGCATGAGCGAACTTACGGATCTTATGTTGCAGAAGGGACGAGCGGCGGCGATTAAGGAGCTTCCTCGCCTGCTCTCCCTGCGCAGTCGCCTCGCGAGCTTGCGCTCAACACCATCGGAAGAACGGCTGGTCTGGCTTTTCGGCATCGCGCACACTCTGGACGAAGCTCGCTCGAAGATGACGTTGCTGAAGGACAGCCTGGGAGATTCTTTTTATGCATTCGCGATGGAAGGACTCTCGCAGAACGAATTGTATCTGGAGGGCTCAAGTCTTGGCGCCATGATGTACGGCAGCGTCGCCCCGGAAATCGGGGAAAAAGACGTTATGCTCCTTGCATCAAGAGCAATGAGTCTTCCGAGATCGGACGTCTCCCTCCCAAGACTGCCGACTCCGAATCCCTCGTGGCCTTTTCTAGAAGGATACGAGACGGCGGATCATCTCCACGACCACCTGAAAACAGATATCGGAACCCCGTGCGAGATCGATATAGAGAAGATCCTCAGAGGGCTGGGCGTACACATCAAGTCCGTTGCATTGGACGACGAGCAAATCATGGGGGTTGCGGTCCTGCGCCCCGGATTCGCGCCGTCGATCCTGATTAACGAGAGACACGAGAAAAACAAGACGGCACAAGGATGTCGTTTCACTCTTGCCCACGAACTTTGCCATCTTCTACTGGACGCAGAGCACGGGCGACCTCTGGCAGTCGCCTCGGGGCCTTGGGCGCCTTCATCTCTTGAGAAGCGTGCAAACGCATTCTCAGCCATGTTTCTGATGCCTAAACCAATGCTGGAAACGTTGGCAGCAGAATATTCGGAGATGAAACTGGCTGATGTCGTGGCAGAACGCCTTAAAACCGGTAGGCTTTCAGCCGAGTTGCATCTTAGAAATCTGGGTTTTCTGCCATAGGTCCACAAGCCGGTAGTTAGCTCTATCTGCCACTTCTTCGATTAAGTCCCAATAATGGTGAAAAAAGGAGATTACCCGGAAATGGACATACCAAGGATATTCAACATCACCGAAAGCGCTCACCGCATCCACAACCCGATCACACCCGACAAGCTCGTCACCCTCGGTGCGGCACTTCGCCTGGAACCAGGAACCCGCGTGCTCGACCTCGGCAGCGGCTCGGGGGAGATGTTGTGCACTTGGGCGCGCGACCATGGGGTCATCGGCACCGGCATCGACTTGAGCCGGTTGTTCACCGAGCAGGCGAAATACCGCGCTGAAGAACTCGGCGTCGCCGATAAAGTCATGTTCATCCATGGCGATGCCGCCGGTTATGTCGCCGACATAAAGGTAGATGTGGCGGCTTGTATCGGTGCCACGTGGATCGGCGGAGGAGTCGCCGGTACTATCGAGCTTCTGGTGCGGAGTCTCCGCCCCGGAGGGATGGTCCTCATCGGCGAGCCATACTGGCGGCAGATGCCGCCGACCGAGGATGTTGCCAGGGGTTGTCTCGCCCATGCGATCTCCGACTTTCTCATGCTTCCGGAATTGCTCGCTTCTTTCGGCCGCCTTGGCTACGACGTCGTCGAAATGGTCCTGGCCGACCAGGACGGTTGGGACAGATATGAGGCGGCCAAGTGGCTTACCATGCGCCGATGGCTTGAAGCCAACCCTGATGACGAGTTGGCGAAAGAGGTTCGAGCCCTACTGACCTCGGAGCCTGTGCGCTACGCGACTTGCACACGCGAATACTTGGGCTGGGGCGTGTTCGCTCTGATGATGCGGTGATGAGTTGTGGCACTCGGCCAAGATACGGCTGAGAAGAGGGTAGCATACGAGGAGCCAGATAGTTTCCAAGCCATTCCGGATAGCTTGTCCGGAGTGGCCTTGTCATTTCCGCATCGCAGGGGGCTCCCTCGGCAGCCTGGTGGTTATTCCTCTTTTTTAAAGCCACGAGTAGCCATAAATCCGCACATCCGTCCTGTGAATGTCGAATCATAAACTCCAGCCTGCCAGGGCCTCGCCGGCGGCGCGACGGCCCTCCTCGATCATCTCGCCCGCATGAACGAAGTCCATGAAGCGGATGTCGCCTACGTTGGGGCGTATCAACAGGTCCGGTCTGTCGACCTGCAGTCTGGTCGATGCTATCTGCGATTCGATTATCCCGAGGCTGTTCCCCAGCACGTCGAAAACGTTCGGCAGGGAGTGCCGCTCCATCCATGCCTTCATCGGATGAGGAAGAGCAAGGTCGAACTGCCTTGTGTTGCGCTGAAGCCAGTCAAGAATCTGGCCGACGCCGGAGTTTTGGCTCAAGGCGGGCGCGCTTCCCTCCATCCCCTCCGAGTTCCTGTAGCGTCTGTCCCTGACGCGGCCGTAGTTCAGGTCCACGGCGATGACCCTCTCCGCTCCCAGCGCCCTGCAGACGCTGACGGGAACGGGGTTGACCAGTCCTCCGTCGACAAGAAGGTCTTCTCCTCTGCGCGCCGGGGTGAAGATTCCCGGGACGGCGATGCTCGCCCTTATCGCCTCGACAAGGCCGCCGTCGTCAATGACGACTTCCTCTCCTGTCATCAGGTTCGTGGCAACCGCCCGGAAGGGCAGAGACAGGTCGGTCAATTCAACCTCTCCGACCATCTCCGACACCAGCGAGGCGAGCTTGTTCCCCTCTATCAGGCCGGAACGGGGGAAGGTGATCTCGACGAAGTACCTGGCGATATGCATCCAGTCGAGCTCAAGCACTGTCTCGGTAAGCCTGTCGAGCTTTCCGGCGGCGTACATTCCGCCCACCAGCGCGCCGATGCTCGTCCCTGCTACGACATCCGGCTCAAGTCCCGCCTCCTCGAGCTTCTGGATGACGCCAAGATGCGCCATCCCGCGAGCGGCTCCGGCCCCCAGCGCAAGCCCAAGCTTTGGGCGTATGGAGCTGGTCTCTGAAGCCGCAACTGTCTTTTTCACGGAGATCCTCCTTTCTGCTCAAAAGCGGAGCTGAGAGCGCCCCTATATTGTAACTCCTTACAGTAGGGAGAGCGGTATTTTGTACCATGCGCGTCGCCAGCCCGTCGGGGTATCCTTTACCCATCGTAGCACAGACACTTTTTAGAAAGGCGGGGTAAACTATGAAGAGGACGACGGTAGTAGCGTTGGTGGCGATCCTGGTCCTGGTGGCGGCAAGCGGAGCGTACGCGTGGGGCGGACGGGGAGGCAGGGGAATGGCGGCGCAGGGCACTCCCGGAGCGATGGGGCCCATGATGATGAGAGGGGCGGTCCCCGGAGCGCCGGACGGATCGGCCTTCCCGATGATGGGCGGATGGGGCGGCATGATGGGTGGCCGCCACATGATGGGCGGAATGCACGGCCGTGGCATGACCGGCTGGTGGGGGAGCATCGAGATCCCGCAGGAGATCCGCGACAAGCAGGTGGAGATGCAGAAGCTAGCCCTGGACATGCAGGCCGAGATTCAGAAGAGACCCCTTGATCGCGCCAAGGTCGAGGAGCTGTACAAGAGACGCGTGGAACTGCGCAACGAGCTCGGCGGCTGGATGATGAAGCAGAGGCTCGACATGGTGGAGAAGCTCCAGAAGTAGCGCGGCAACGAGTCGCGAGTATGTTGCGAACGGGTATGCGTGGAGGGAGGACGTGCGTCCTCCCTCCACGCATATCGTATTGCCAGTTCCCCATCGGCATGGAATGAGTCGACACACGGGTCCGCGCGTCTGTGCTATGATTGAGAAAACTGAGATTGCAGGCAGTGCGGAGGCCGTTTGTCGGATTATTTGAGGCGCGGGCCGAGGGCCCGCGCGACAGGGAAAGGAGTGTCGGAATATGAGCGGAACGCGGGGTTCATGCACGGTTTTCGTCAACAGCTTCACCGACGGTCTTCTGGATCCGTCCAGGCCCATGCTCGGGCCGGTCAGGGACGGCGGGACCATCGTCGCCAACACGGCGCCCGGGTGCTGGGGGCCCATGATAACGCCGGAGCTGAAGGGCGGGCACGAGGTGACGACGCCGGTCGCGGTAGAGGGGGCGGAGCCAGGCGACGCCATAGCCATCCGGATAATGGACGTCATGGTGACATCGCTCGCCACAGCCTCGGGCAATGACGCCACGCCAGATCCCTCCCGCTTTCGCGGGGACCCGTTCGTGGCGAAGCAGTGCCCCTCGTGCGGCGCGTACCGTCCGAAGACCGTGCTCGAGGGGATCGGGCAGGGGGCTGTTCGGTGCGCGGAGTGCGGGGCGGAGATATCGCCCTTCATAATCTCGAACGGCTACACGATCGTCTTCGACCATGAGCGAATGCTGGCGGTGACGCTGGACAAGGGAGGGGCCGAGCGGGTTGCCGGGGACGCGGCGCGCTTCTCGGCGAAGCCCGACAACTCAGTCCAGAACCCAGTGCTTGTGTTTGCGCCGGCCGACCTGCCGGGCGTCGCCACCAGGATGAGGCCGTTCATGGGGCAGCTCGGGACCACCCCCTCCCTGCCCTTCCCTGACTCTCACAATGCGGGCGACTTCGGCGCATTCCTGGTGGGCGCCCCGCACGAGTATGCGAAGACGCAGGAGGAGCTGGACTGCCGGACTGACGGTCACATGGATGTGAACACCGTGCGCGCCGGGGCCGTGCTGATATGCCCGGTGAAGGTGCCGGGAGGCGGGGTTTACATGGGCGACATGCACGCCTTCCAGGGCAACGGCGAGATCGCGGGCCACACCGCGGACGTGGCGGGGGTGGTGACCCTGCAGGTGCAAGTCCTGAAGGGTGTCAGGATAGGAGGGCCCGTGCTCCTGCCCCTGGAGGAGGACCTTCCTTATCTCGCGAAGCCCCTCTCCTGCCACGAGAGGCACTCGCTCAAGCGCCTTTCGGAGGACTGGGGGGTCGGCGTGGAGGAGGATGCCCCGATATGCTTCATCGGCACGGGAGCCAACATGAACGACGCCATCTCGAACGGCCTCGAAAGGGCCTCCGACGCGCTCGACATGTCTGTCCTCGAGGTCAAGAACCGGGTCACTGTGGCCGGGGCGATTGAGATCGGGCGCGCCCCGGGCGTGGTGATGGTCACCTTCCGCTGCCCGACGGCGAAGCTCGATCGCATGGGGGTGCTGCCGCTCGTAAGGCAGCAGTACGGCCTGTAGGCCTCCGCCTCCTTGTCAAAAGGCGCGCGACTGGTTAGGATTGTCCCGTGGTTTTTTTACGATCGGGGGAATGACCTATTTGCGCCCTTAGGCTGATGATCCAGGGGACTTCGTCCTCTGTGGGAAAGAGCGTGCTCGTGACGGCACTGTGCCGTATCTACGCCCGAAGGGGCCTCAGAGTCTCGCCCTTCAAGGCGCAGAACATGGCGCTGAACTCGTTTGTCGCCGCGGACGGCGGCGAGATGGGGCGCGCCCAGGCGGTCCAGGCGGCCGCTGCGGGGCGCGCGCCCTCCGTCGAGATGAACCCTGTGCTGCTGAAGCCCGAGGGAGACTCCCGCTCGCAGGTGGTCCTGCTGGGGAAGCCCTGGAGGACACTGTCGGCGGGCGAGT
>JAKJGK010000138.1 GCA_022704435.1 Synergistota bacterium
TATCTCCTGGAAGTTCACAATTATTCCTCCTAGTTATAAATTGCGGACGCGGGGCCGTCCGCCTCCGCGCGCTGGCTATAAAAAACTGAAATACTGGCGTATCCGCTCGTCCGCCTCCCGCCATGCCGCGGCACTTGCGAAGTACTCCGAATGGAAGCGCTCGACGACCTTTCGCGCCGGCAGGCTGACCGATTCGCGAAGTTGCTCCAGCATCTCCTCCGACAGGTGCTGCCCGCCCGAACGCGCACAAGAGGGGCAGTGAAGGCCGGATGTCCCGAGTCGGGCCGATGTCAGCCGCGATCCGCAGCCGCCGCAGATATCCAACGACGGGGCTACACCCCACTCGTTCAGCCATTTCCACAGGAAGCGCCACTCGACCACCAGGGGATGGACTCCCTCCTTCAACAGCAGCCCCGAACGGTAGAAGAGGGTCAGCACCTCGTCGCACTGAAGACCCGGAACCAAGTGTCTGCACAGAAGCCCGTCCCAGTCGAGCAACCTGTTTATGGCAGCCGTCTTTCCCCGAAGGCCCCAGAAGTCCTCCTTGATGTCGGCGGACTTGAGGTAGAAGGTCCTCTCTCCCCTGTAAAGGTTGAATGCGGCCCAAACGAGGGGCTCGATCGCGCCGCCGAACCTGACCCTGCCCCTCGATGCGCCGGGAGCCTGGACGTACACGGGCCCGGCCTCCTTCAGGAACAGGTACAGGGAGACATCTCCCTCGGGCGATATCCGCCTTTTCAGCACGACTCCGGGGAGTTTGAACAGGCCCTGTCTTACTTCGGTCATCTGGCCTTGTCGACGCGGGGCGCGCGTTCCTCTATTCCAAAGGCGCGAAGGTCGGCCTCGGACTGTCTCCAGTTTTTTCTGACCTTGACCCACAGGTCGAGGTATGCCCGATGGCCGGTGAGGGCCTCGATGTCGATCCTGGACAGCCTCCCTATCTCCTTCAGGCGGTCTCCACCCGCGCCGATGACGATGCGTCTCTGTCCCTCCCTCTCGACGAAGATGTTCGCCCTGACGTAGAGCATCTCCCGGTCCGGATATTCGTCGGGGCTCTTGTAGTCCTCCACCTCCACCGCGATGCTGTGGGGGACCTCCCTGTGGGTCAGGGCAAGCGCCTTCTCCCGGATTATCTCGGAGGCGAGGAACTTCTCGGGGACGTCGACGATCATGTCCTCGTCGTAGAAAGGGGGGCCCTCCGGGAGGCAGGGGACTATGGCCTTCAACAGGGCGTCCAATCCGGCACCGGTACGGGCCGACACGCAGACGACGCCCTCCAGGTCCATGTTCCTCCCGTAAAGCTCGCGAACTCTGGCGCACGCCTCGGGCTCGCGCCCGGACCGGCCACCGGCGAGGTCGCACTTGTTCACGACCAGCAACACCGGGGTTGAGGACTTGGCCAGCACGGATATGATCTCCGCGTCCTCCGGCCCGATCTCCCTGTCCTGCGCCTCTACCAGGTAACAGACGAGGTCGGAACCGTTCAAAGCATCCAGCGCGGCGTTGACCAGCGCCCTGCCGAGCTTTAGCTTGGGCAGGTGTATTCCGGGGGTGTCGACGAAGACAATCTGGCAGCCGTCGCCGTTGTAGATGCAACGAATAGCGTTTCGCGTAGTCTGCGGCTTGTCCGAGACTATCGCGGCCTTGAAATCCAGCAGCCTGTTGACCAGCGAGGACTTGCCCGCGTTAGGCCGCCCGACCAGGATGACCCTGCCCGCGCGAAACCCTGCAGCGATGGTCGAGTTCGTCATTCAGCGGTTTTCTGCTCTTCAAGCAGAAAGGGGGCGGGGAAGAGGTCCGCAAGCGTCGTGGTAGCATGCCCGTCCCCCTTCTCGAACACCATGACCATCCCGGGGTTGAACTCCGCCAGGAACTGCCTGCAAGCGCCGCAGGGAAGGCAGGGTTCGCCGGGCTCGCCCACAATGGCGACAGCGAGGGGTCTTCTGCCTCCCCGCGCTATCATGGCCACGGCCGCGCTTCTCTCGGCGCATATGGACAGTCCGTAGGAGCCGTTCTCCACGTTGCAGGCGAGCAGCGGCTCCTCCATCCCCTCCACCAGCAGGGCCGCCCCGACGGGAAAGCCCGAGTAGGGGGAGTAGGACCGCGCCCGGGCCCGCCGCGCGGCGTCCAGGAGTTCTTCACGCGTCGGCCACGTCTCGGGCCACTGTACGTCATCTCTGAATATGTTCATTCTAGCGCCTCCGATGTAAACAGTCCCTCTCTCTCCCTGGGGAGCAGTCTTAGCAGTTTTATCCTGTGGTCCTCGACCTCGAGCACCTCGATATCCCACGCGCCGCTTCCGTCCGGGGCCTGGTATGCGACCCTGTCGCCCTGGCACGGGAAGTCGCCCGAAATGGACAGGACCAGCCCGGCCAGGCTCTCCGCGTCCTCTGACTCGAACGGGGCGTTCAACAGCTCGCTGAGGTCCTCAAGGCCGACGTGCCCCTGGACTATGAAGCTGCCGTCATCCTCCGGCGTGAAGGAGGGGTTCTCCTTGTCGTACTCGTCCTGAATCTCCCCAACTATCTCCTCCAGCAGGTCCTCTAGCGTGGCTATGCCGGCCACTCCGCCGTACTCGTCGACCACAACTCCCATGTGGATGTGCCGTCGTTTCATGTTGTTGAACAGCTCAACGACCCTCATGGTCTCGGGGACGAACAGCGCCTCCCGCATAATGGAGGACACGGGGGAGTCCAGGTCGCCCTTGACGAGGTGAGGGATCGTGTCCTTGACGTAGAGTATCCCGACTATGTCGTCTAGGTTCTCGTTGAACACGGGGATGCGCGAATGTCCGTGCTCCTGGAAGATCTTTATGGCCTCGGACAGGGTGCAGTCCGCCGGCACTGCGTCCATGTCGGTCCTGGGGACCATGATCTCGTAGACGCGGGTCTCCTCGAAGGAGATCACGCCGTGGATCATCCTGCGCTCGGCCTCCTCCAGCGCGCCTGACTCCTCCCCGATGTTGACCATCTGCTCGAACTCCTCCCTGGTCACGAAGGGGTGGCGCGTCTTCAGCTCCACCTTGAAGAGGACGCCCAGCAGCTTCACCGCGGCCAGCAGGAGCCAGAGGAACGGGGCGAGAAGCACGTCGAGCAGCCTGAGGAAGGGCAGCGACATGACGAGCACCGCATCGGAGTTCACTATCGTGGCGCTCTTCGGGAAGACTTCGCCGAATATCACTATGAGCGCGGTCATGAGCGGCACCGCTATCAGGATGCCCAAGTGCCCCATCAGCGTAATCGCAAGCGAGGTCCCGATCGCACTGGCAGCTATGTTCACCAGGTTGTTCGAGATCAGGACGATCGTGAGAACCCTCTGCACGTCCTGGAGCAGCCAGTCGAAGAAGCGCTTCCGGTACGGGTGGCGGTCGATCAGCGCCAGTATCTTCCCCCTGCCGGATGACGTTATCGCGGTCTCGGACGCGCTGAAAAAGGCCGACAGGAGAAGGAGCAGTATCAGTAGCACGGCGGATTGAAGGGCTCCCAAGTCTATCCCTCCCCCTCGAAGAGCCGTGCGAAACCCCTGGCATGTCCGGCCAGGAGCTCGTTCTGCAGCGACTCGGCAGCCCGGCTCATCTTCGCCTCGCGTTCATCGTTGTCGTGGTCCCAGCCGAGCAGGTGCAAAAAACCGTGCGAGACGAGGAGCGCCATCTCCCTGTTGAAGGCGTCCTCGTCCGGCGTGCAGGAACGCACGTATTCGGGACAGATAAGTATGTCTCCAAGGGGAAGAACGGGAAGGGCGCACGACGGGCGAAACTCGCCGTCCTCCTCCCACAGCGGGAACGACAGGACGTCGGTGGGTTCGTCGATGCCCCTGTATGTTCGATTCTGCTCCCTCATGCGCTCGAGCGGCAGGAAGGACAGGGAGACCTCCGCCCGCGGCGGCAGGGCCCCCTCCGGAAACATCCTCTCGAGAGCGCGCGCGAAGACCTCCTCCGCTCTAGCGGCGAGCTCCTGCGCTGCGGCGTCCGGGTCGGCGTCTCCGCTACTTTCGAGGCGCATTTGAACCTTCACTGACATCTGCCTCCTGTTTACGTTTTTCCGGCATCTCTGTTGCCTTTTCCTTGATCTCCTTGACCTTGCGGGTATGATACACCGTTCTGAGGGATGTGAACAACGTCTCCTTTATCACCGAGATATCCCTGAGCGTGAAGTCCACGTCGTCGAGCTGCCCCTCGGCAATTTTGGAGTCAATTACCCTGTTCACCGTCTCGTCGACATCGAGCAGCGACTCCGATCCCCCCTTGAACTCCGACCTTACCGCGGC
Source organism: Synergistota bacterium (assembly GCA_022704435.1). Classification (GTDB taxonomy): domain Bacteria; phylum Synergistota; class Synergistia; order Synergistales; family Aminobacteriaceae; genus JAAYLU01. Next base: position 4,267 of record JAKJGK010000138.1, read on the forward strand.
CTCCACCGAGTCGACCAGCATGAGCAGGCCAGTCTCCCTCGACTTCGGGCGAGGGCCGGGGTAGCGAAACTGGTCTATTGGAACGGGCTGGCCGCTGTTCTCTGCCTTCCTCAAAAAGTATGACAGGACCGTGGTCCCGTGGTGCTCAGCTATGAACGAGCGGATCACCCGCGGGAGGTGGTATTCGCTCGCGAGCTCGAGCCCCTCTCGGACGTGGGCGATTATGATGAGCGCCGAAAGAGAGGGTTTGAGCTCGTCGTGAATGTTCTCCCCTCCCATCTGGTTTTCGACGAAGGCCTCAGGTCGCCTGAGCTTGCCGATATCGTGAAAGTACGCCCCGGCCTTCATGAGGTTTGCGTTCATCCCCAGCCTGTCCGCGACGTTCTCGGCCAGCGTGCCTATCATGAGGGAGTGGTGGTAGGTCCCGGCCGCCTCCATCTGCAGCCTCTTGAGAAGGGGGTTCGACGGGTGGCTGAGCTCTATCAGGCGCAGCGGGGAGAGCACGTCGAAGGCGTCCTCCAGAAGCGGAAGCGCGGCTATGACCAGGGTGCTCCACAGGGCTATCCCGAGGGCGAAGGGGAGAAGTATCTCCGCGGAGAAGGACAGGTTGAAGGCGTACCTGAGCACGAGGCCGGTAGCGGTCTGGACCACCCCGAGCATGAAGAGCTGCCTCCACAGGCGCCCCCTGGAGTGGGCGTCCGCCAGGACGTAGAAACCGGCGAACGCGCCG
>JAKJGK010000027.1 GCA_022704435.1 Synergistota bacterium
CCCGCCGTAGTTTGACGCGAGGTAGATCGCGCACAGCAGCACCAACCCCATCGTAGGCGTCATCCCGAAGGAGAATGGGAGCAGCAGGGCCACCGCCATAGAGGGGGATATCCCAGGCATCGCCCCGGCGAGTATGCCGATGATGACCCCCACGGTTATGATCACTATCGGGTAGACTCCCGCAAGGACCGACAGCCCGTCCAACAGGTGGGAAAGAAGTTCCATTCGGCACTCCCCCTATCCGAATAAAATGCCCGTCGGCAGCGAAAGCATCAGCACGCGGACGAACACGAACCAGGAGAACAGCGTCCATCCGCCCGCCAATGACAGAAGAACGAGCGGACGTCTCTCTCCGAAGAGCAGCAGGAGAAGCAGGATCATGGAGGCCGATGAAACGAGGTAACCGGCGTAATCCATTCCCCAGAGCGAAAAGGCGACGACGCCCGCTGTCAGCAGGACTTTTTTAACGTCGCCGGTCTTCGGATCCTCGGGTGCCCTCTCATGGAGCGTGAGCCTGAGCATTTCGAGCGTAAACAGCGCCAGCCCCGCGGCCCAAAGCCTGGGGGCAATTCTCGCGCTGCTCCCCACCGCCTCCACCTCCCTGACCCCGAAGGATAGGATGAAGAATCCCGACGCGATAAATAAAAGCGAAAAACATATCACCAGGCGTCCCCTGTAGCGCTTCAGCCTGCCGCGCGAGACGAGAAATGAAAGGCCTGCCACGGCCAGGTAGGCGGCAATCCAGGCGGGGAAGCTTCCGTGGCCGCCCAGGTAGACTACCAGCTCTTCCATACGAACACCTCCCGCATGATAATGAATTTTGTAGCGCCGCAAAAAGCGGACTTTGTCACTTCAGCATCCGTCCCGAGCCAGCGTCCGGTGCCAAAGTTGCAGCCAAGGCTGCGACGGCACCGGGCAGACATACGGCCTACCGCCTCGTTGAAGAAAGGTGCGGGGCCGCACTCTCCCGCGACACCCCGCACCCTTTCGATCGTGCCCGTATGGCAGTTTGCGGTTGCGACTACTTGATCAGCCCGAATTTCCTAAGATAGTGTTCGAAATCCTCGATGTCCTTCTTAACCTGGGCATTGAACTCGGTGCGACCGTAATCGGTAACGTCGATGCCGTCCTTCTCCAGGAACTCTCTCCAGTCCGGGTCGGACGCAACCTTCTTGAGGAGCTCTTCCCACCAGGCCATGGCCTCCTCGGGAGAGCCCTTCTTCATCGCGAACCCGCGCCACATAACTTCGTCGTCAAGGCCTGCGATTCCGAGCTCCTTGAACGTGGGGGCGTCGGGGAACTGCTCGAGCCTCTCCGGCCTGGCCACGGCTATGATGTTGAACCCCTCGCGGCCCCCGATATCCGCCGGGTTTCCGACGTACACCGCGCCCTGTCCGCTCAGCAGGGCCATCATGGCCTCGGGGCCGGTGCTGTAGGGGATCCACTTTCCGTCGACCCCGGCCTTGTCCCAGACCTTCATGGCCATCAGGTGATCGTTGCCCCCGGCCGCGGGCCCCGTCCAGAGTTGTCCGCCCTTCTTGTCCACCGCGTCCTTGTGCACGGACTCCCAGCTGTTGAGCGGGCTGTCCTTGGCGGCGATCAGGCACTCCGGGTCGCGCATCAGCAGCGCGATCCACTCGAAGCCCCAGATGAACTCGTCCGACTCCTGCTTGTTATGCATAGAGGTCAGGACCTTCGCAATGTTGGATGTCGTAGCCGCGAAGACGGTGTAACCGTCCGCCGGCTGCTCCAGAACCGCGCGCATGCCTATCAGGCCGCCCGCGCCCTCCTTGTTCTCGACCACGAAGGTGGCATCGGTATACTTCGAGGCGATCGAGACGAACTTCCTGCTGGTCACATCCATGAGCCCGCCAGGCCCCACGTAGTTGACCACGTGAATCGGCTTCTCGGGGTAGGCCCCGAAGGCCGCCGCCGGAACCAGCGCCGTCAGGAGAACAAAGCACAGAACTGCCGCAATACGTTTCATCAACAGCACCTCCCAAAATATTTGAGGAAACATACCCACTCCGCACCCTCGCCATCCGATCGTGCGGTCCCGACCGGGACGACCGCCACTACCCCTCGTTGGCGGAGAACAGCTCGAATGCCAGCCCGTGCCTCAGCCCGCGGTCACTCACCGTGAACGACGACACCGCGAAGGCGTCAAGCAACGCGCGCACGATACAGGCGCCCGCGAGAATCACATCGGCCCGCTTCGGCTGCAGTCCCACAACCCCGCGCCGCTCCTCCAGGGTCATCCCAGAGAACAACTTGATCATCCCATCTATATCTTCGAGTGTCAAGACCGATCCCTGCACCACGTCCGGGTCGTACACCTCCATGCGATGCTTCACCGAGGCCAGGCTTGTCACCGTCCCGCCGAGCCCCACCAGGATCGATGGTCTGCCCTCCGCCCCTCCCTTGGCTAGGCTGCTGCGTATCTCTGCGAACGCCCCCTCGACAGAGCCTTCTGCGACAGGGTCGTCCGCGAAGAACTCCTCGGTTATGCGGACCGCCCCGAGGGGGAGGCTGAACTTGCGTTGTATCTGCGGGCCTTTCCCGAAGATGAACTCGGTGCTCCCTCCTCCCGTGTCGAAGGCGACGAGATCCGCGTCTCCAACCGGGAGCCCGGACAGGACCGCGAGGTACGAAAGGCGGGCCTCCTCCTCCCCCTCGATCACGCGAAGGGTCAACCCGGTAAGATCCTTGACCCTCGAGATGAAATCCGCCGCGTTCGTCGCAGTGCGAAGGGCCATGGTGCCCACTATCTCTGGCGATGAAACTCCCAGTTTCTCCGCCTCCTCGACGAAGTTTGCCACGGAGCGAGCGTTCCTTTCGAGGGGCTCCGCGCCGATCCTTCCCGTCTCCCTCAGCCCCTCGCCCAGGCGGGCTATGTCGTTCCTGTCCACCACCGTCTCAAGCGAGCCATCCGGCTTCCTCCCGGCTACGTGGAACTTTATGGAGTTCGTGCCGACATCTATGACGGCCTTGAGATTCCCCATGGCCTACGCCATCCCGACGGACTTCTTCATTGCCTGGATGTAATTTATGTTGGGAAGCGACTCCAGGGCCAACTCGCGCACCGTCTTCATCACGACCTCCGTGTCCTCGTGCTCCACGCAGATCGTCCTCAGCTCGACTCCGTCGAAGTCGGTGTCGGCTATCTCAACAATTGCGCCGTTTATCACGTAGATGTAGCGCTTCTTCTTTACGTGAACCAGCCTGAGATTCTGGTTCGGGCGGACTATCTCGTTCAAAAACTGGTCGAAAGTGTAGACTCTCTTGCCGAATATCGGCTCTGGCGCCTTGAAATAGGAGAAGAGCTTTTTCAGGTCGTCAAGCGAAATCGGGAACTCGGCCTTCATGACGGGGTACCACTGCTCCAGGCCGTTCGAGTCCACCTTCTGCAGAGACTTGATGTCCAGGAGATCGTCCCTTACCTTTACGTTCTCGTCGCTGAACTTCGAGAGAACGTACACCTCCTCGCTATCCTTGAAATTGCCCTGCTCGAACTTGCGAATACGCGCCTCCGGCTCGTCGAAACCCGCGCCGAAGGTCCTCCATTCCCACCGTGCCACTATCGGATTAGCCATGTCAACACCTCCGTCATTCGTATTATGGACAAGAAAAAAACGGGAGAGCATCGGCTCCCCCGCAGAAGACAACAACAACATTATAGGGGCAAAACACCCTGTCGCATTAAGCGCAGACTATTCTGCTTTATCAAGATCCCGTGTAGGAAGTTTAACACCACAAAACTATTCTTGTCAAGCCTAATGTGACCGGTTATATTCATCATATCGACTATAAAACCACCACTTACCCCGGAAGATGGCAAGTTTCCCCCTTCAATCTCCGTTTTTCCCCTCGAGGGTTGGATGAAACCGCAAGGGCTGTTGTAGAATGATGTCGAAGCGAAATACACGGGGGTGATAGCATGAGCATCTTCAGGCTCAGACGGGATTCAACTCAGTTCTTGATGATAGACGTGCAACAGCGGCTGCTGCCAGCCATTTCAAACAGCGAAGAGATCCACGGAAATATCCTGAAACTCGCACGGGCGGCGGACGTCCTGGGCGTCCCCTTCCTGTACACCGAGCAGTACCCGAGGGGGCTGGGACCCACTGACGAGGTCCTCCTCCGGGCCCTGCCGGAGGGAAGCCCGCGGTTCGAGAAGACATCCTTCTCCTGCTGTGACGAGGAGGGTTTCGAGGCAGTTCTCGAGTCCCGAGGCAAGCCCGACGTGGCGCTGTTCGGCATCGAGACTCATATCTGCGTGCTGGCCACCGTCCTTGATCTGCTGGGACGCGGAACGAGGGTTGCGGTTGTTGCCGACGCATGCGGCAGCAGGTACGCCGGTAACTCGTCCATGGCGCTGGACGCCATGCGGAGCGCAGGCGCTCTCGTCCTCCCGACGGAGACCGCTATCTACCACCTGATGGGAAGATCTGGGACGCCGGAGTTCAAGGAGCTCCTCCCCCTTTTCAAGGACTGACGGCGGTGCGAGGGTGGCGCGTCGGAACCCTCACAAGACGCGCCACAGGAGGACGGCGGTCCCGAGGAGGGTGACCAGGATCGAATGCACCTCGCTTCTCCGCAGGACTGTCGAATCGAAGGGCCCGGCTAGCCCTTCCAGGGACATGCGGCGAGGGAGGAATCGCCCCGTCCTGGCTTTGTACGTTGCGTACTCGGCCCCGAAGGCCCCGAAAAGGTACTCCTCCTCAAGGGGTACAATAATCGCGCAGTACAGCAACCAGAAGGACGCCAGGAACAGAAGCAGGGCCCTCCAGCCGGCCATCAGCCCCCACCCCGCGCCGATCAGCCAGTTGCCCGTGTACAGCGGGTTTCTAACGAGGGCGTAGGGCCCCCAGGTCGCGAGTCGCACGGCACCCACAGTCTCGCCCCGATATCTTGAGATGCAGCCGGCCGCCCAGATCCTGAGCACCTGGCCGAGCGCGACCAGGACAAGCCCCGCCGCCAGGGCCCCAGGGCTTGTCGGCTTCGCGAAGAGCAGGACGAGAAGAAAGAGCGCGGTCCAAGCTCCTCCTCTGAGCTTGAAAACCGCCTCCCTAAGTCCGCTCACGCTTCTCCTCGCAGCTCTCCAGCGCCTTTTTCGCATCGCTTGCGTCGCCGGCAGGTTCGTTGTGGTAGAGGTTCTCGCTGACTCCCCACCCGAGAAGGCGGACGGCGACCAGCACTCCCATCGCAATAGCGAGGTACTCCGTGAAGAAGCGCCACGCCACAGCGGTCACCCCGGCCATGTTCCAGGGCACTAGCAGCCCGAAGACCGCCGCTCCGCCGCCCTCGGCCACCCCGCTGGCACCGGGCGTCGGGACGAAGTACAGCAGGAACATGAAGACGGCCTGCGCCAGGACTGCCTGCATGTAGTGAAACGGCAGTCCCATCGCCGCGATCAGGCAGGGAAGCACCGAGAAGATGCACATCAGGTGAAACACGGAGAAAAGAACAGCCAGCAGAAAATAGCGTAGACCGCAGGAGAAGAACATCCTGAAGTTCAGGTTGTAGTTGTCCACCTCGAGGTTGACCCTCCGGACGATCCGCAGTACGGTCTCCGGCTTTACCACTCCAAGCCGCTTGAGCCACAGGATAAACACTGTGCCCCACCTCTTGATGATGGCAGGGCGAATTATGCTCAGGACTATCAGGACCCACGAGAGGACAATGAACACCACCACGTAGGAGAACACGCCCTTGACGAAGAGCTTCCCCTTGAGCAGCTCGGGCTCGATAATCACCGCAAGCGGGACGACAAACCCGAGAATGAGCAGGGTCAGCAGGGTCCTGGTGAGGGTGATGGCGATCCCCTTGCCGAGAGGGACGTCCTTCTTGTACAGGACATACACCTGGAAGGGGCCTCCCCCGCTCTGCATGGGAGTCACCGCGCATCCAAAGTAGTGCAGCCAGGTCAACAGCACGCCGAAACGGAAGTCTATCCTCTCCCCGGCCGATTTGGCGAGCGCGATAAAGCGGATCGCGTCGCAACACCAGGCCGCAAGCACGAACACCAGAGCTACTAGAAGCAGTCGCCAGTCTGCGTTCACGATAGTCCTCCAGGTGCCGGCATCCACGCTGGAGACAAGTACTATCGCGCTGACTCCGAAAGAAAGTAGTAAAAACAGGACAAGTCCTTTACGAAGGGTCAAGACAGAGGCGCCTCCTCGCAATCTCCAATTGTCCCGCCTAGCGGCGCTTCGCCGCACAAAGGAGACGGGACGACTTTACAGTGCCGCAGGTTTTGCCGCCGGTGCCGCGGCGCACTGAGGAAGACCGCGGTTGGAGTCGCTGCCCGCAAGGGACGGCTCCAGGTCGACTTAGCAGGCAAGGTCTATTGGATCGGCTTCCGGCCGGTCTGAACGAGCTGGTCCATGTACACCGCGAGACGCTCTATCCAGGGCAGAACCCCCGTACGGATGCGGAAGGACAGCTCCAGGTGCTTCCCGCTTTCGATGGACTCGGACGCCTTCTCCAGCTCGCTCACCAGGGTAGTCTTCAGTTCCCCCACCTTGCCGTCGCCGATCTCGTGGTCCGATACGCCCAGGAGAATCTGGCAGTTGTGCATCACCTGCAGCGACCAGCCAATTCCCTCCGCTGCCTGTTGAAGAAGGCCCAGTCCCTCCGCGGTCCGCTCCTCCTCCAGCATGTCGGCCACCCTTGTCAGTCCGGCGGAAAGGCGACGCATGTACTCCGTCCCCTCGGAGAGGGAATCCATGACCAGCTCCCTGACCTGGATGGACTCGAACCTGGACTCCATCCCGCCCGAGAGTGCCAGGAAGGCCTCCTCCTCCAGTGTCGCCCCGTCGACAGTAATCGACCTGACCACACACCCCCTGCGGGCAAGCTCGTCCTTAACTCTGGAGTAGATCTCGTCCTTCGAGACCGTTTCCTCCGGAAAACACATTTCCTCTCCGTCGATAAAAACCTTCATGGCGCCCTCCTAACAGCCGCCGCCCTTCGGAAGGGGTTCGCGCGCGGCATTTTCGCGAATCATTGTACCATGTCTTTTTCGGCGGTGACGACAAGCGGGTTAAGACCGACTCCCAACCCGCCGATAACAATAGGGATTAGAATACTCCTGCCAAAGGGAGATGAAGCAGATGGGCGAATATCAATCCACTTTTTCGATACCCGGCATATCCTCCCAGATCGACTGGGGGGCGATGGCGGACAAGTTGCTGGAGAACGCGAGGAAACCGATAACGCTCTGGACCAAGCAACAGGACACCCTCGAGCTTAAGATCGGGCTGTTCAACGAGTTCTCCGCGAGCATGAAGACCCTGCGAAGCGCGGTCACCCCGCTCAAGCTGGAGTCGATATACAAGGCCAAGACGGCCGAGTTCTCGTCGATTTCAGGGGGCGATGCGGCCGGCATCCTCTCCGCGACGGTGGACGCGAGCGCAGCCATAGCCAGACACGAGATCGACGTCACCAGGAAGGCGGTCGCCGAGGCCCGGTTCAGCAAGCAGATTCTGGGCACGATGGCTGACGAAGACCCCCCCTTGGCTGCGCCCGCTGTCTTCTCCGTGAACGTCGGAGGGCGGCGCGCCGACATCACAGTCCAGCTGACCGACACCCTGAGCACGATAGCCGACAAGATCAACACCGCCAAGGACGCCACGATAGACCCCGCGACAGGCCAGCCCTACGGGGAGGGGCTCGGCGTAGTGGCCACCGTGCTCGACGGCAAGCTGGTGATCAAGAGCGTCGGCACCGGCCTGGGAAAGACGAAGAGCGACTGGGAGATAACGAGAGGCAGCACCGACACGGACCTGCTGGGCTTCACCGCCATGGACGCGGCCTCCCCCTCGGCCGGAAACATAGCTAAGATCAAAGACGAGAACGGTAACGTATATCCCGCTCATTTTACGGTGCTCCCAGGAACGGACACGATTGTATGGGACACAGGCGAAGGCCCGCCGTCGGGGGTTAAATACACGGTCACCTACGAGGTGAACTCGAACGCCCTCAGCCTGACTGGCGACAACGCCCTCCTCACCTTCTTGGGGCTGGACAACAGCACCCTGGGAGATCCGAACCACAGGGTGGCCGCCCAGGACGCCGAGTTCAGGATCGACGGCCTCCTGGTCACGCGCTCGTCGAACGACGTGGACGACCTGCTGGACGGGGTCAAGCTCAGGATAAACGGCCCCGGATCGGTGATAATGGACATCACCCAGGACGCCGAGCAGGCCGTGACCGGCGCGAAGGACTTCGTTGACGCCTACAACGACGTCATGGACTGGATCAACGTCCGTCTGTCCGAGAGCACCCAGAAGGACGCCAACGATGACTTCTCCAAGAAGTTCGGCCTGTTGCACGGCAACTCGATGCTATGGCAGAGCAAGTCCCAGCTCCGCACCATGATGACCAGCTCGGTGATCGCGAAGTACACTCAGAAGGCCGGCGAGACCATCATAGGTCCGCTGTCCAACCGGGGGCTCTCCTCCCCGTCGACCTTCGAGCTCACGGTCGGAGTGCGGACGGCGAGGATCGAGGTGACCCCGTCGGACACGCTCGCGAGCATAGCTTCGAAGATTAACTCATCCTACGAGATGCTGCACGACCCCGAGGGGCGGACCTATCCCATCCCCATGGCGAGCGCCAAGGTCGTCAACAACCAGCTCGTGATCGAGGCGTCCCCGGGGCGCAAATTCTCCCTGGCGGGCGACGGCGGCGCCCTCGAGGCCGTCGGGCTCGGGACTCCATTCACCCTGCTGTCCCAGCTGGGCATAACCACCGAGAGCGCCGACTACGGTAAGAGCGGCAAGCTGGAGTTCGACCAGGAGAAGTTCATGGAGGCTCTTCGCAAGGACCCCGATGGAGTGGCGGCGATAATGACCACTGTGATGAGCAGCATGGACGACTACATCGACGGGATGGTCAACACCAGCCAGCAACAGGTGGGCACGGCCACCGTCCCCAAGGGACGCATCGCGGGCCAGATCTACGCCTACCAGTCGGAGATCACCTCCATAGACAAGCGCATCTCCGACCTGGAGAGGCGGCTCGAGGTGAGAGCCAGGGGGTTGTACGAGTCGTTCGCGAGGTCGGAGGTGCGACTTGCGGAGCTTCAGCAACAGGCTCAGTGGCTGGCGTCGGTGGTCACCCAGCTTCAGGGGAAGAGTTAGCCAACCCGAGGTAACGCCGCAGTGGAAGGGACAGGCAGGTCCTCGGAAAACGGGGCCTGCCTGTCGCGATTCCTGGATTGCAGACTTGATAAGTATCCTTTTCCGGTCAGCGTCCCGGGCGAGACGTGTTCGAGTTCTCGCTCCAAAGTATCTGGGCCAGCGTGTCCGGAGAGACCTGGGCGAACCCGATGCGCCACGCCATGATGGCCGCCTGGGTGCGGTTCTGCAGGTCCAGCTTCTTCAGCACGTGGCTAACGTGGTTCTTCACGGTCTTCTCCGACAGCACCATCCGCACCGCGATCTCCGTGTTCCCAAGCCCCTGCGACAGCCAGTAGAGAATCTCCTTCTCGCGGGACGTGAGCTCGTTCAACTGGTCGTTGCCATCCCTGCGGCGTGAGTATGACGTCAGCAGCTTTCCCGCCACCCTAGGGTCGACGTAGGGCTGCCCCCTTGATGCGGAGCGGATGGCGGAGAGGAGCTCGACCTTTCCGGATGCCTTAAGCACGAACCCCATCACCCCCGCCGAAGAGAGAGCGGCGAGGCGATCCTCGTCGTCGTAGGCGCTTATAGCCACGAACCTGACCTTGTGCGGGACGGTGTTGAGCTCCCGGACCAGCTGGATGCCGTCGACCTTCGGCATGTTGATGTCGAAAAGGAGTATGTCAGGCTCGGCCTCCCGTATCAGCGCAAGCGCCTCCTCGCCGTCGTCGGCCTCGCCGGTGACGACGATGTCCGATTCAAGCTCCAGCAACCGCCTGACTCCGTCGCGGAACAGCCTGTGATCATCGGCTATAACTACCCGTATCTGCTCCATGAGAACACATCGCCCCAATCCCGGATAAACGCTTTCCTTCTTGATCAGGGGCACGTGGACAGGCCCCGTGTTATATACTAACATGATCAACCCAGGTTTTCGAGGAGGAGCCCCATTGGCATTCAAGAGCATACCGCCTGTCTGCGGTCCATTGAAAAAAAAGATCGGCCTCGCAATATCTGAATACCGGATGATTCAGCACGGAGACCGGATTATGATCGGCCTCTCCGGCGGCAAGGACAGCCTGGTCCTGGCCTTGGCGCTCGCGGGGCTGCGCAGCCGGAGCCCGGTCGGTTTCGACCTGTCCGCCTGCACCGTGGACATAACCGGTGGGGAGGTCGACCTGTCGCCGCTGCGGACGTTCTGCTCGGAACTGGACATCTCCTACTCCTGCCGTCCCTACCCGATCGTTGACATAATAAAAAACAGGGGTGAAAGGTCGCCGTGCAGCCTGTGCGCCAACATCCGAAGGGGAATCCTGAACACCGCCGCCAGGGAGTCCGGGTGCGGTTCGCTGGCTCTCGGGCACACCCTGGACGACGCCGTGGAGACTGCTCTGATGAACCTGTTCAACAACGGCCGCTTCAAGTCATTCCAGCCAAAGCAGTGGCAGAGCAGATCCGGAGTCACCGTCATTCGCCCCCTGATCCTGGCGGAGGAACGCCGGGTGACCAAGGAGGCAGCTCGACTTTCTCTCCCGGTGACCCCATATATCTGTCCCTTCTCCGTCGAGACCGAGCGGTCCAGGACGAAGAGGGCCTTCGCACACCTGTCGGCCGGGAATCCAAAGGTGAAGTACAACGTGGCGCACGCGCTGAAGTGCATCGACGAGGCCGACCGATGGGGCGCGGAAGCTGATAGGGACAGGGCCGACGACGATCCCTCCTGATCGGCGCCGGACCCGCTCCCTTATATCGCAACCAGTGCTAGACAGACACCTCGCGCATGGAGAGGCGGTCGGCAAGCTGCGTCACCTCGAGCGCCTGCGAGCTGTAGCTGGCCCTCCCCATCAGGCCGTAGGTATAGTTCTTCCCCTGTTCCACCCCCGGCTGGTCGAAGGGGTTTACGTTGAGGAGAAACCCTGACAGCGCCGTCATGTGCTCGTAGAGCTGGATCAAGGCTCCGAGCCGTCTCTCGTCCATCCTTGGAATCTCGATCGTGAGGACGGGCTTGCCGCTCTTCACGATCGCCGCCGCCGTCGACAGTGCCTCGTAGCGACGCAGCGAGTTCATGGACTGCCCGAAGAGGTACGAGAGGGGTACCAGCGCGCGCTCCTCGGTCTCCGGTATTGTCACGTCCTCATCAGGCTCCGAGACGGTGATTATGGTGAACAGTTTGTCGTCGGGCCCCTCGGTGTAGAGCTGAATCTGCGAGTGTTGGTCGATGGCGCCCAGCGCCCTCACCGGGGTCGACCCCTCCCCGTCCTTTCCCAGGCTCTCCCCCCACAGCTGCGAGAACCACTCGCAGAATTTCTCGAGCGCGTCCTCGTACGGCATCATCACGGTCATGTTCCGCCCCTGACGGTAGTGAGCAACGGACAGGGCGGAGAGCAGCCAGGCAGGGTTCTCGAGGATAGATGCCAGCCCCGAAAGCTTTTTGTCCATCTCCGCCGCTCCGGCCAGCAGCTTGCGCACGTCGATGCCAAGCGCCCCGGCCGAGAGAAGGCCGACCGAGGACAGCACGGAAAACCGCCCCCCCACGTCCGCGGGGAGCACCAGCCGGCGGCAGCCTATCTCGTCGGCGAAAGGCCTCAGGACCCCCTTCTCCTCGTCCGTGACGACCAGAACATGCTCGGCGGCCCTCCTGGGGCCGAGCTCGACCTTCAGCCGGTCCCAGAAGAAGAGGAAGTTGGCCATGGTCTCGGCCGTGCTACCTGATTTGCTTATTACGATAAACGCGGTCCTGTCTGGATCGATCAGTTTCCACACGGTCATATTGTCCCTTGGGTCCACGTTGTCCGACAGGTAGAACCTCGGCCCCCCCCTCTTGGCGGCGGGGATCTCGTTCCAGTAGGGAGGGAGCAGGGCACCGTGAAGCATGAGGTTTCCGAGGGCGGAGCCCCCTATCCCGGCCTGGACGACCGCGTCGAAGCCCCTCAGCCACTCTGCCGCCTCCAGGATCTCGCTGATGTCGGCGTAGGGGAGCGAGAGCCAGCCCATGCCCTCCTGCTTGTCTGCACACCCCTTCCTGAGACACCTGTCGGCGTTCGCCAACAGCTCCTCGTAGCCCGACAGCATGCGGGCATCGACCCCGCGGTCGCCCGGTACCCCTCCGTCATCGAGCGCCATTCCAAAAGATACGTTCAACAGGCCGGCGACAGAACGCGTCTCCTTCGTCAATTCATCCACTCCTTCCGTGGCGTGCTACTTGTCGATATTCGCGATCTCCTCGTCGATTGCCTCGGGGTTGTAGCCTACGATGTACCTGTCGCCTATCTTCGTGACGGGCACGCCCATCTGTCCGGTCTTCTTGACCATATCCATCGCCGCCTCCCTGTCCGCGGCAACGTCCACCACCTCGAACGCGACTCCCTTCCCCTCCAGGTACTCCTTGACCTTGGTGCACCAGGGGCACGTCCTTGACGAGTACACAGTGATCAACAGAAACACCTCCTGAATCTCCAGTATAATTCGCAGCGAATAATTCCTCCGCGCGTCGGCCCCATTATATCCGAAATAGACGGATATCTTACGGTGGGGATAATTGTCCAAAAAAGCGATATAATGAATACCATCACTTGGTTTTTCACCCAACAGCATGAGGAGGAGAGACAATGACCATGACGTCGGAGGCTTCAGCGAGCTCCGTCCTGGAGAGACGCCTTTCTCCAATAGTGGAACGCTACCGGGGGAGGAAGGGAATAACCATACCGCTCCTGGCGGATCTTCAGCAGGAGATGGGGTTCATAGCGCCCGAGGCGGTCGACTACTTTTCCCGCGAGATGGACATCCCGGCCGCGGAGATGTTCGGAGTGGCCACCTTCTACGCGATGTTCCGCCTGCAGCCCAGGGGGAAGCACACGGTCAGACTGTGCCGCGGGACGGCGTGCCACGTCCAGGGCTCGGCTCGCATAGGGGAGCAGATACAGAGACACCTCTCCGTGGAGGACGGGGGCACCACCGGAGACGGGCTCTTCACCCTCCAGTACGTGGCCTGCCTGGGGTGTTGCAGCCTTGCGCCGGTCATGATGGTGGACGACGAAGTTTACGGCCTGCTCTCACCTGAAAAGGCCGTGGATGTGCTTGAATCGGTGCGCCGTGCCTCATCCGGGGACGGCGCACCGAAATAGTTTACGGAGGTGTGCAAGGTGACCAAGACCATCGTGAAGGTCGGCCTGGCGAGCTGCGGGGTGGCCGCAGGCGCCGTCCCCATCTACGAGACCCTGGTCGAGTCCCTGCGGGGACGCGACGACGTGGAGATTAAAAAAGTCGGCTGCATCGGGTTCTGCTACATGGAGCCGCTCGTCGAGGTCGAGCGGGACGGCAAGTCAGTGACCTACGGCAAGGTCGACACGGCCCTGGCGAAGGAGATCGCGGAGTCGCACGCGACAAGGGGCGAGATAGTGCAGAGGGCGGTCATCCTCGACCCCTCCGCCAAGGCCTGCGAGAACGACCGCATGGACAGCCAGGTGCGCATCGTGCTGAGGAACAGCGGCATCATCGACCCGGAGAAGATTGACGAGTACATAGCCAGGGAGGGTTATTCCGCCCTGCGAAAAGCCCTGTCAATGAAACCGGAGCAGGTCATCGAGGAGGTGCTTGCCAGCGGACTCCGTGGCCGCGGCGGCGCGGGCTTCCCGACGGGGTTGAAGTGGAAGTTCGCGAGGGGGGCTAAGGGCGACAAGAAGTACTTCGTCTGTAACGCCGACGAGGGGGACCCGGGCGCCTTCATGGACCGTTCGGTGCTCGAGAGCGACCCGCACAGCATCCTGGAGGGCATGGCCATCGGCGCGTGGGCCATCGGAGCCGACGAGGGCATAATCTACTGCAGGGCGGAGTACCCTCTCGCGATCAAGCACCTGAACACGGCACTCGACCAGGCTCGCGAAAAGGGCTTCCTCGGGGAGGATATCCTGGGGTCCGGCTTCAACTTCGACATACACATCAAAGAGGGGGCCGGAGCCTTCGTCTGCGGCGAGGAGACCGCCATGATCGCCTCCATCGAGGGCAAGCGCGGGATGCCCCGCCCCAGGCCGCCGTTCCCGGCCAACAGCGGCATATTCGGCAAGCCGACCAACATCAACAACGTGGAGACGATAGCCAACATCCCGTGGATCATACACAACGGCTCGGCGAGATTCGCGGAGCTCGGCATAGGCAAGAGCCGCGGCACGAAGGTCTTCGCCCTCGCCGGAAAGATAAAGAGGGGCGGACTGGCTGAGGTCCCGATGGGAATGCCGCTGCGCGAGGTCATCTTCGGGGTCGCCGGGGGGATAGCCGAGGACAGGAAGTTCAAGGCCGTGCAGCTTGGAGGACCCTCGGGCGGCTGCATCCCCGAGTCGCTGCTCGACACTCCTGTGGACTACGAGTCCATCAACGCCACGGGCGCCATAATGGGCTCCGGCGGGATGGTCGTAATGGACGAGAGCACCTGCATAGTCGACGTGGCCAAGTTCTTCCTCGCGTTCGTCCAGAAGGAGTCGTGCGGCAAGTGCCCCTTCTGCCGCATCGGGACCAAGAGGATGCTAGAGATCCTGGAGCGCATCTCGAGTGGCGAGGGGGTCATGGAGGACCTGGACACCCTGTACGACCTGGCCCTTCAGGTCAAGGAGGGGTCGCTGTGCGGTCTCGGACAGACCGCTCCGAACCCGGTGTTGACGACGCTCAAGTACTTCCGGGAGGAGTACGAGGCCCACATAAGGGACAGGAAATGCCCGGCCAAAGTTTGCACCGGCCTAATCCACTACGTCATAGACCCGGTGAAGTGCATCGGCTGCACCCTGTGCGCAAGGAACTGCCCCGTCTCCTGCATCGAAGGGGCGCCGAAGAAGCCCCACGCGATAGACGACGAGAAGTGCATCAGGTGCGGTCAGTGCAAGAAGGTCTGCCCCGTGGGCGCAATTTCTGTGGAATAAGCGGCAGGAGGATTCGGCTGACATGAAGAAGAACGTAAAAGTCACTCTCAACGGAAACACCGTGTACGGATACGAGGGACAGCGCATCCTGGACCTGTGCGCCGAGTGCGGCGTCGAGGTCCCGACCCTCTGCTACGACCCGCACTTGAGCCTTCACGGCGGATGCTCCGTCTGCCTGGTGGAGGTGGAGGGGGCCAAGACCCTCCTCAGGGCCTGCGCCAACACGATAACACCCGGCATGGTGATAAAGACCGACACGGAGCGGGCAGTAAGCGCCAGGCGCACCGCGCTGGAGCTGCTTCTCTCCGACCACGTCGGCGACTGCAGACCCCCGTGCACCCTGGCCTGCCCCGGACAGGGCAACGTGCAGGGGTACGTGAACCTGGCGGCTCAGGGGAAGTACGGCGAGTCACTGGACGCCCTGCACCACCACGTCACTCTCCCCTCCTGCATAGGGCGGGTGTGCCCAGCGCCGTGCGAGAAGGTCTGTCGCAGACGCTTCGTCGACGACGCCCCGGTCTCCATCAGGGAGATCAAGCGTTTCGTCGGCGACTGGGGTATCAACAGCGGCAGGATGGGCTTCGTGCCTGAGATCGAAGAGAACGGCAAGCGGGTGGCTATCGTCGGCGGTGGTCCGGCTGGCGTGTCCGCGGCCTACTACCTGAGGCTCAAGGGGTACAAACCCGTGATCTTCGAGAAGGAGAGGCTACTCGGCGGCATGATGCGCTACGGCATCCCCGACTACCGTCTGCCGCAGAGGGTATTGCAGACTGAGATCGACTGGCTGCTCTCCCACGGCATAGAGGTTCGCACCGAGACCGCCCTGGGCAGGGACGTGTCCCTCGACGAGCTTCGGAAGGAGTTCGACGCCGTGATCCTGGCCATGGGCTGCTGGAAGTCCTCCCCGATGCGAGTCGCGGGCGAGGATCTTGACGGGGTCGTGGGCGGGATCGACTTCCTGTACGATGTCAAGACAAACCCGAATGTAAAGGTCGGCGCAAGGGTCGTGGTGGTCGGCGGCGGCAACACCGCGATGGACGCGGCTCGTTCGGCCAGGCGGCTGGGGGCCGAGAAGGTCTTCGTGCTCTACCGTCGCTCGCGCGAGGAGATGCCCGCCGAGGATATAGAGATAGTCGAGGCCGGCGAGGAGGGCGTCGAGTTCATCTACCTCTCTGCGCCGAAGACGATCGAGGGCGCCCGCAGGGTCGAGCGAATCCTCTGCGAGAAGATGGAGCTCGGCGAGCCGGACGCCTCGGGCAGGAGGAGTCCCGTGCCCACGGGCGAGACGTTCGTGCTGGAGGCGGACATGGTGATCGCGGCGATCGGGCAGGGGACTGACTTCTCAGGCCTTCCGTCCGACCTGCACGACGGCAGAAGGATGAAGGTCGGCAAGGACTACGACACTGCGCTACCGGGAGTGTTTGTATGCGGCGACCAGCAGACCGGCCCAAAGATAGCGATCGAGGCGATCGGCAACGGCCACTGGGCCGCGGACTCCGTCGACCACTACCTGACGCACGGAACGCCGAAGAAGCCGTTCTTCTACGACATCGTGCGCGAGGACCTGGGGCCCGAGGACTTCACCCACATCGTCCGCTCGGTGCAGGAGGAGGTCCCGCACGTCCCCGGCGAGACCAGGCTGAAGATGAAATTCGACGAATACAGCGCCGGCCTATCCGAGGAGCAGACCCTGCGCGACGCCAACCGTTGCATGGAGTGCGGCTGCCAGGACGTGTTCGAGTGCAAGCTGAGAAAGTACGCCACGACTCACGAGGCTCGTCCGGAGAAACTTGCGGGCGCTCATATCGAGAAAATCGAGGATGCCAACCCCTACTACGCGCGCAACCTGGACAAGTGCATCCTGTGCGCCAAGTGCGTGAGGGCCTGCGACGAGGTCGCTGGTTTCCACGCGATAGACTTCGCAAAGCGTGGATTCGAGTCCGTGCTCACCCCGCAGTTCTTCCACGACATGGAGCACTCCGACTGCACCTTCTGCGGCCTGTGCACCCAGGTCTGCCCGGTCGGCGCTCTGATTGAGAACCGCGTAGGCCATTGGCCCCATCTTGAGGAGCCGCTGATAATCAAGACGACCTGCATGTCCTGCCCCGTTGGGTGCGAGCTGGAGATGAACCTCGACCGGGGGAGGTCTCGGATCGTGCGCGTCACCACCGACCTGGACGACCCCGAGGCGCCGACCGGCGGCGACTGCTGCGTGAGGGGGCGGTACAGCTTCAAGGGGATGGACCTGGACGGCAACTTCGACCATTCTATGAACGGCGCTCCTGTCTCGCCCGACGAGGCGATCGCGGCCTTCGAGGCCCTCGCCTCGGAGAAGGACGCCGCATTCGTTGTCGGCCCCTCCCTCACCGAGCAGGAGGTGCGGGCGATCGTCGAGTTCGCGAAGCTGCGCGCTCCGGGGGCTCGAATCTCCATGACGGCCGACGCGGAGCTGGCGCCGCATCTGCGGGAGGCGGCGAGGCGCGACGACATCAAGAGAGGAGCCTACTCCAGCCTGAACGCCGTCTCCCCCGACGGCATAGCGCGACACGGAGAGAGCGACGCCTTCCTGCTCGTCGGCACGAATACCGACGAGGACCAGCCCGTGCTGACATCCTGGCTCCGCAGGGCCGTGCGCCACAAGAAGAGCCCGTTGGTTTACGTGGGAGAGACCCCCGGCCTGTTGGACAAAGGGGACGCGCTGATACTCAGGCCCTCCGAAGGGAAGGCCGCCTGGGTGTTGCAGGCCTTGGCAGCGGCCATCAAGGGCGGAGAGGTTCAGGATGCCGTGCTTGAAGGCACAGGAGTCTCCGTCGAACAGATAAAAACTGCCGCGGCCATGCTAGGCGGCGCTAAGAAGCCCCTTACGCTGATCGGCGGAGCCGCCCCGGCCAGTGAGGCATTCGACGCGGCGGCTTCGCTCAACGGCGAATACCTGCTCCTGTTCAAGGGTACGGGCAGCGCTACCCTGCTCGCGTCGGGCGAGAAGATCGTCGACACTGCGGAGCTGCGCGCAAATGCGAACGCGCCTCTGATCTTTCTGGGCGCGACGCCGGAGGAGGCCGGCTTCGAAGCCGCCGACCTTGCTGGAAGAAGATACGCGGTGGCAACCTCCAAGCTCACAAATCTGTCAGAAAAGGCGAAAATCCTCATCCCGCTTCTTCCGTGGACGGAGAAGGACGGCGAGGCGGTCAATCTCGAAGGGCGACGACTGGTCGTGCGAAGGGGCCCGCTGACAGCCAAGACGGGCAGAGGATTATGTTCCCTGCTGGCGGAGGCGGCAATGCCTCTGGGAGGAAAGATTCACTCGAACCCAGTGGCGACGGAATAGAGGACCCATAACCTGACAGTATGATCACAAATATAAAAGTTCACGGGACGTCGCGTCCTGTGAACTTTTTTTAGAAATTCCTGGAAAATGATTTGACATTGTCCCGTAGTCCCCTTAGAATTGACCGGCAAGTTAGTCACAACACGAAAGGGAGGTCGAGAAGTACATGAGAAGTTATCGGTTTGGGAAGGTGTTCCTGGTCGTTGCAGCCTTGCTCCTGTTTTCATCCGTGTCGTCATATGCGGCAGTCCCCGCCGGGGAGCCGATAAAGATCGGCTACCTGGCCATCCTGACAGGCGACGGCTCCACCTGGGGGCAGCATGAGAAAGAGGGTGCGCAGCTCGCCGTCAAGGAGTTCAACGAGGCGGGCGGAGTGCTCGGCCGACCACTCGAGCTGATCTGCTACGACGTGCGCGGGCGCCAGGAGGACGCCATAAATGCGGCCCGAAGGCTGATCCACGAGGACAATGTCTGCGTCATAGGCGGGACCAACTACAGCGGCCTAAACCTGGCCACCGCCTCGGTGATCGAGAACGGGAAGGTCGCCCAGATAGGCACTTCCGCGACGAACCCGATCGTGACGGTCGACCCGGCGACCAACAAAGTGCGTCCCTACATGTTCCGCCTTAGCTACACCGACCCGTACCAGGGCAAGGTTATGGCCGACTACCTGTTCAACAAGCTCGAGCTCAAGAGCGCCGCAGTCATCACCGACGTCGGCAGCGACTACTCCGAGGGGCTCAAGGAGTTCTTCGTGGCCCGGTTCGCGGAGCTCGGAGGAGAATTGAAGGGCATATGGGGGTTCCGCAGCGGCGACGTGGACTTCAGGGCACAGCTGACCGAGATGAAGGCGTCCGGCGCCGAGGCGGTAGCGCTTCCCCTGCTGTACAAGGAGATGGGCCTGATCATGAAGCAGGCGGCCGAGCTGGACTGGTTCCCGGCCTTCATAGGAGGGGACGGCTTCAGCCCGAGCATGCACGAGATCGCAGGCGAGGCCATGGAGGGCAGCTACTGGGTCTACAACATGGACCTGCTCAACCCGCAGATGATCCTGCTCTTCTCGCGATTCGAGAAGGAGTACGGCAGGCCGGTCACGGAGCCTAGCAACGTCGCCTACGCCTACGACCTGATCACATGGGTGGCCGACGCGATCAGGAGGGCCGGGACCGACGACTCGACAGCGATAAGGGACGCCCTCGAGGATACCAAGGACCTGCGCCTTGTTCACTTCACCCTGACGGTCGACAAGGAGACCCACAATCCGCTCAACAAGCCCGCGGCCATGATGGTGTGGAAGGATCAAAAGCTGAACTTCCTCGAGATGTGGGCGCCCCAGGATAACTTCTAAACAGGGACGACCCGTCGGTACCACCGAGGGCCCTCGCCGTCCGCACAGGAGCGAGGGCCCCGTCTCATTCCCCAAGCCCGGCCTTTACCGAGCCTCCCCTCATGGAGACCGCCACCCGCCTCCTCCAACAGTTGCCCTCATCGGGGAAATCCTCGCGGAAGTGAACCCCTCGACTCTCCTCCCTGGCGAGCGCGGCCCTGGCGACCGCCTCGGCGGTAAGGCGCATTCCGTTCATCTCCAGTGCGTGCAGCACGTCCATATGCGAGGATAGCTTCATACCGCGGTTCGATCTGCTCCACTCCTCTATTTCCGCAAGACATGCGCGGATGCCCGACCCGCTTCTCCAGGGGGACAGGCCTCGCTGCACTATGCGGCGCAGCGAGCGGCGGACATCGCCCGGCGCGATCCCGCCCTCAGCCCGCAGGACTTCGGGCGAAGGAATCTCCCGGCGGTCGCTGTTCTTCAGGGGGCCGGCCTCCGCGGCTGCGGCGATGCCCGTCCTGAGGCCGAAGACCACCACGTTGGTCAGGGCGTTTCCACCCATCCTGCTGGCGCCGTCAACCCCGGCCGAGACTTCGCCGCAGGCGTAGAGCCCCGGCATCTCGGTCCTGCCGTCGGAATCGATCGGCACACCACCGCAGAAGTAGTGCTCCAGCGGGCTGACCTGTACAGGAGCGGTCCGTTTTTCAGGGGGAATGTCGATCATCAGGAAGATCTGGACCTCGGGGGCTGCAAGATCCTCTTCGGTCAACTCTTCAAGGTGGAGCATGGCCTTCCCGCCCCTGAGGATATGCCCCGCCATCAGCACGGCCGCCCTGTCGCGGGCGAACAGGTTCGCCTCCCTCCCGGAGGACACCCCCCATGCGGGGAAGGCCTCCCTGAGGAACTCCCTGCCCCTCTCGTCGGTAAGGGGTATGTAGTCGAGTATGTTCAGCCCCACCATCCACACAGGGAAATCCGGTTGATCCCAGCCCATCGGGTAGAACTGCACGAACTCCATGTCCGTCAGCTCCAGGCCGGCCTCCAGTGCGAGGGCATAGCCGTCCCCGGTCATCCTCGCGGGGTTGTCTGTCCGCTCGTAGATCGCACCACCGCCTCCGGTAGCGAGAATCACCGCGGAAGCCCCGAACGAGAAGGCCCGTCCGCTCCTCCAGTCGACGGCCTCGACGCCCTCCGCCCCCCTCGGCCCCACCAACAGCCGAGTCGCAGCGTGGTATTCGAGTATCTCCACTCCCTCCCGGCGGGCGATGGCCGCCAACTCGCCGACCATCCCTCCTCCGCCCATGATCCCGGATGGGGCGGAGCGCCGCGTCGACGCCCTACCGCACTCCTCGATGTCCATGGTCACTCCCCAGTCCGACAGGGTCCTGAGAGTGGCTTCGGACTCCTCGGAGAGCGTTCTTACAAGGGCCGGGTCGTTCATGTGCCTGCCCGTCCTTATGACACGCGCGTAGTGCTCCTCCGGCGGCACGGATCCCGAGGAGAGAGAGAAAAGCCCGCCCGAGTAGGCGGTGCTGCTGGACCTCTCGCACGCGGTCTTGCTCAGGAGCATGACATCAGCGCCCCTCTTCCTCGCCGCAACCGCGGCCACCAGCCCCGCCCCGCCTGATCCGACGACTATCACTCTTCTCCCCACCGCTCATACCTCCATTTCCGGACAAACACATCCTGGCAAGAGAGCCCCGCTCATGCGGGGCTCTCCAAAGTGTCCTGCGTACTTCGGGGCGGAACTACTCCTCTTCTTCCTCCTGCTTGTGAGCAGCTATTACCTTCTTCGCTATCTCGGCGGGGACCTCCTCGTAGTGGTCGTACTCCATGGTGAAGGATCCTCTCCCCGAGGTCATCGACCTGAGGATTATGGCGTAGCGGAACATCTCCGCCAGCGGGGCCTGGGCCTTCACTATCTGCTGGTGCCCCTTGCTGTCGATGCCGAGTATGCGCCCCCTCCTGCCGTTGAAGTCGCCCATCACATCCCCCAGGTAGTCCTCGGGGACGGTCACCTCGACGTTCATTATCGGCTCGAGCAGTATCGGGCCC
>JAKJGK010000139.1 GCA_022704435.1 Synergistota bacterium
GCGCGACGTGGTGCGCATGACCGGTCTGGCCCGCTCGGGACGCCTGTCCTCCTCCCTGTCGGTGGTGGACATCCTGGTCTGGCTCTACTGGGAGGCTATGAAGGTCGACCCGTCCAACCCCTGGCTCCCCTCCAGGGACAGGTTCGTGCTCGGAAAGGGAGACGCGGCCCCCGCGCTCTACGCGACGCTGGCCGCGCGCGGCTACTTCGACAGGGACGAGCTTTGGAGCTACCGGAGGCTGGGCGCGATGCTGCAGGGGTACCCGCCCGCCCTCAGGATCCCGGGGGTGGACGCTCCCGGAGGCGGCTCCCCCGGGATGGGACTGGGAGTTGCGAACGGACTGGCCCTGGCGTTGCGCGACGACGAGCGCCCTCCGACGGTCTTCTGCCTCGCGGGGGAGCGGGACTGCCAGGAGGGTGCCTTCTGGGAGGCGGTCATGGCCTCCCCTCGCTTCATGCTGTCCAACCTCGTCCTGCTGCTGGAGACTCGCGAACCCGGCGGGCTCGGCGCCAGGATGGAGGCCTTCGGGTGGAGGGTGGAGGAGTGCGACGGGCATGATTGCTCGTCCCTCTCCGCGGCCCTTGCGGCGCTGGGGGCGGATGCGGCGGGGCCTCGCTCCCGCTGCGTCATGGCCCGTACGACCCCCGGAAGGGGGGTGCCCTTCCTCGAGGAGGATCCTCTCGCCGAGGGCGACTTCCCGGACAGGGAGTGCGTGGACAGGGCGCTTGCAGAGCTGGACAGAGAGGGGGGTCTGCTGTGAGCCTTGCAGCCAGAAGCGCCGGAGAGGCACTGCCTGCCGTCCTCTCGCGGCTTGCCGCTACGGACGCCCGGCTGGCGGCGGTGGGCTGCCGGAACGGAGCCGGATGGGAGACAGCCTTCGCGGAGGCGCATCCGGACGCCTTCTTCGACGTCGGCGCGGAGCAGAACCTGGTTCTGACCGCGGCGGGGCTCGCGCTCGGCGGGAGGAACGTCTACGCCGCAGCGAACGCGGCCCTGCTGGCCGGGAGAGGGTACGACCAGATCAGGGCGGCCGTGGCAGCGCCATCCCTGCCTGTGAAGCTGGTGGGGTTGGAGGCCGGGCTGTCGGCGGGGCCGGAGGGCGCGTACCGCCAGATGCTGGAGGACGTCGCCCTGATGCGCGCCCTGCCGGGAGTGACGGTGCTGGTCCCGGCGGACTATACCTCCGCCCTGGCGTTGCTCGAGAGGGCGGCCTCGTCTCAGGGGCCGGTGTACATCAGGCTGGGCAGCGCAAGCGCCGAGGATATATACGAGGAGGGCGACGACGCCTTCTTCCCCGGCGGCGGCAGGGTGCTGAGGGAGGGGAGCGGGGTCACGGTCTGCTGTTGTGGTATCATGGTCCGGGAGGCCCTCCGCGCGGCGGAGGTGCTGGCGCGCCAGAACATCAGCGCCGAGGTCATCGACTGCTACAGCGTCGCCCCCCTGCCGGCCCGGGTCATCCTCGACTCGGTCCACAGGACGGGCTGTTGCGTGACGGCGGAGGAGCACCTGTCCGGGGGTGGCCTCGGAGAGGCGGTGGCGGCCCTGACCGGAGACTCCTACCCGGTGCCGGTGAAGCCGGTGGCGGTGTTCGACAAGTTCGGCCAGAGCGGCGCCCCGCAGGAGCTCAGGGAGTACTACGGCCTGACCGCCTCGCAGATAGTGAGCGAGGCCATGCAGGTGTGGATAATGCGCAGGAGGTAGCAATAGATGGATATCCGCCTGTCCGGGGTCACGAAGATATTCGAGCCAGACATAGTCGCCCTTGAGGACGTGTACCTGTCGGTGGACAGCGGCGAGTTCCTGTACCTGGTGGGCATGACCGGCTCCGGGAAGACCACTCTGCTGCGGCTTATATCGAGGGAGTATGCCCCCACGCGGGGGCAGATAAGCGTGGGGGACAGGAACCTGCGCAAGCTCCGCCAGTCTGAGCTCCCCTACTACCGCAGGGAGGTGGGGGTCGTCTTCCAGGACTTCAAGCTGTTGCAGAACCTGACCGTGTTCGAGAACGTCGCCTTCGTGCTGGAGGCTATGGGCATACCGCCCAAGCTGGTTGAGGGCAGGGCGAACGAGGTCATCGACCAGGTCGGGCTGTGGCGCAGGCGCTTCCTCAAGCCGCCCCAGCTCTCCGGCGGAGAACAGCAGAGGGTGGCGATAGCGCGCGCGATGGTGAACTCTCCCTCCGTCTTCCTCGCGGACGAGCCGACGGGCAACCTCGACATGAGGACGTCGGAGGAGATAATGAGGCTGTTGCTGTCGATAAACGCGGCGGGCACGACCGTTATAGTGGCGACCCACGACCAGCACCTGGTCGACTCCTACAGGCAGAGGCTTGTCGAGCTCCACAACGGACGCACCAAGCGGGACGAGAGAAGGGGGAGGTATTTCGTGGATGGCGAGCTTTAGGTACGCCCTCAGGGACACGATGCGCCTTCTCTCGCGCCACTGGGGGCTTAGCGCTCTGACCCTGCTGACCGCGGCCTCCGTGCTCTACATCCTGGGCTTCGCGTCCCTGTTCGCCATGAACATGAGGTACATGATCTCGCGCATAGAGGGCGCCCTGGTGGTCCAGGCCTACATGAAGAGGGGGGAGACCGCCGACCAGGCGCTCGAGCTGACCCGCTCCTCGCCCAATGTCGCCTCCGTGAGGGTGATCTCCCCCGACGAGGCGCTGGAGAGGCTGAGGGCGAAGCTCGGCAACCAGGCCAGGGCGGTGACCCTGCTTGGCGAGAACCCGCTTCCGTGGAGCCTCGAGATACAGGTCCAGAAGGTGGAACATATCACGCCGCTGGTGCGGGACCTGATGGTGCTGCCGTCGGTCGAGGAGGTGCTGTACTCGGGCAAGCTGGTGGAGAGACTGGCGGTGATCTCGCGCGCCTCCGCCGCGGTGTCCGGGGTTGTGCTGCTGCTGACGCTGCTGATAAGCACCCTGGTCATATACAACACGATAAGGATAGCCATCTACTCCCGCAAGGAGGAGATCGAGGTGATGGTGCTGATCGGCGCCACCCCGACCTACATCTCGCTGCCGTTCGTCTTCCAGGGGATGATCCTGGGGGCGGGCGGGGCGCTGCTGGCGATACTGGGGCTGTGGAGCACCTACTCCTCCGCGGTGGAGGCGGTCCGGTCGACCCTGGCGTTCGTGGACATCATAGTCGATCGCCGCCTGCTGGGACAGTTCTTCATCTTCCTGTTCGGGGCGGGGGCCACCACCGGGTGGATGTGCAGCTGGATAGCGGTACACCGCTTCACCTCGAGGGGAATGCGCTCCAGGTGATGTCAGCCAGGGGAAAGGAGGTCTCCCTATGACTGCAAGAGGACTTCTGCCCCGCGCGATGCGCGCGCTTTGGCCGGCCGCGGCCCTCCTGCTAGCGGCGGCGCTGGCGCTCCCGTGCGGAGCGGCCGACGATATCGACTCCAAGCTCGTCCAGGAGGAGGCGCGGATGAGGGCCCTCGAGCGACAGATCTCCGAGCACCGGCAGAGGGTGCAGCAGATGGGCGAGCGAGCGCAGGGAGTGGTGTCGCGCATCGAGGAGCTGGATCAGAAGAGGAGCATGACCGAACAGCGAATAAAGGTCCTGGAGCTCAGGAACGAGAAGGGCAAGAAGAGCGTGGAGCAGCTGAGGACGGACATTCGCGCAACGGAGCAGGAGCTGGCTTCGATGAAGCGGATCCTGGAGGCGCGCCTGGTCGACATCTACAAGTACGGCGGGGTGGCGGAGTTCAACCTGCTGCTCTCGGCCTCCTCGGCTCACGAGGCGATGGAGACGACCCTGCTGCTCAATCGCATCGCCCGCCAGGACGAGGCCATGATAACGGACATGCTGGCCCGCAAGGAGAAGCTGGAGACCTCCATAGCACGGCTCGAGGAGGAGTTGAAGCAGATAGCTTCCAATGCGGCGGCCCTGGACCAGAACAGGAAGACCTACCGCAAGGAGATCGCCGACAGCAACGCCTACCTGCAGAAGGTGAGGACCGAACAGGCCCTCCACCAGAGGGCGGTGCAGGAGCTGCAGGACTCCCAGAGGGAGATCCAGGCCACGATAATGGAGCTCATGAAGAAGAAGCGGGAGGCGGAGATGCGCCCGGACCCGCAGCAGGCGCAGCGTCCCCCTCGCGAGGAGGTCCCGGTCGGCGGGAAGCTGGCCTGGCCCCTGCCTTCCAGGGGGGAGATTGTCAGCAAGTTCGGCATGAGGGTGCATCCCACTTTCAAGACGAAGATAATGCACACCGGCATAGACATCAGGATGCCGGCGGGGACGCCGGTCTACGCCGCAGGGCCGGGCGAGGTGCTTTACGCAGGCTGGCTGAGGGGGTACGGCCAGATAGTGATCATAGACCACGGAAGGAACCTGTCGAGCGTGTACGCTCACCTGTCCCGGCTGGACGTCGGCGAGGGGGCGAGGGTGAGGAAGGGGCAGAACATAGGCCAGGTGGGCTCCACCGGCGTGGCGACCGGAGCGCACCTGCACTTCGAGGTCAGGGTGAACGGCGAGGCCAGGGATCCGATGGGGTTCCTGGGTAAATAGGACGATAAGGAGACAGGAGCGATGGACAAGGAGAAATCGCCGTCACGCGTGCGACGCGGCGGCTGGATGGCGGGGCTGGCCGCCGGAGTGGTGATAGGGGCCGTGGCCGCCGGGGGGCTCTTGGCGGCCGGTGCGGCAATGGACTTGGGCGAGTTTGCCGGCATCTCCCCCTTCAACGCCCGCTCTCTGTGGCTCATGAAGCAGGCCAGGGGGCTGATAGAGACCTACCAGGTCGACTCGGGTACGAAGGAGGTCAAGGAGAGCGACCTTCTGTACGGCGCCATCCGGGGAATGGTGGCGGCCTGGGGCGACCCGTACACCCGGTTCGTTGACCCTCCTCAGCTCGAGGAGGAGGAGATCGAGATGGAGGGGCAGTACGGCGGGCTGGGGATCTACATCGGGCAGAGGGGCGGCAGGACGCTGGTCATCAGCCCGATAGA
>JAKJGK010000028.1 GCA_022704435.1 Synergistota bacterium
GAGGTTCATCAGCTTGTCGAGGTGCCCGATATCGACCCGCACGGTCTGCCCCTGCTTCTTTGCGGAGTCCTGCTTCTTATGCTGGACGGCGGGCGCGGCAAAAGGCGAGTGAACCGGCGCCTCCGGTCTGGCCGGTTGGGCCGGGGCATCCTGTACCGAGGCGGCCGGCGGCTTCTCTTCGCGCGTCTCGGGCTCCGCTCGGGGCGACTCCTCTTCGCCTACCGGGACGTCGGGGGACAGCTCGCGCACCTCCACCGAGGCGACCTCGCTGATCCTGCCCACGGCATCCTTGAGCTCCTCCGCCTTGTGATGGGTGGAGACGTACACCATGAAGTCGTGGTCGAACTCCTCGTTCTCCAGGGCCTCCACCGGCGGGACGGCCTTGATGATGTCGCCGGCCTCGTCGAGCCTGTTGACCACCATGTAGGCTCGTGCCGCCTTCAACAGGCAGTCGGAGGCCAGCGTGACAGAGACCTCGAACACGCCCAGCCCCAACGCGGCCGCCTCTTCGACCCACTCCTTCTCCTGGTCCGACAGGTCCTTGTCCAGGGATGCCTCCTCGGGGGCCTCTGCCTCCTGGCAGCGAGTGGAGGCTGCCCGTATTGTGGCCACCAGCTCCGCAGTCTCCACCGACGAGTCGTTCCCGGCGGTCCGAATCGCGTCGACCATCGCCTGCAGGGTGTCGAGCGACCGGAAGAGCAGGTCGATGCTCGCCGGGCTCAGCTCGCAGACCCCTTTTCGGACTGCATCCAGCATGTCCTCCATGGCGTGAGTCAATGAGGCCATTCGGTCGAAGCCCATGGTGGCCGACATCCCCTTCAGGGTGTGGGCCGACCTGAATATCTCGGCGATCGCCTCCGAGTCTCCGGGATCCTTCTCGATGGCGAGGGTGAGGTCGTCCAGGTGCTTCAGGTTGTCCCCCGCCTCGTCAAGGAAAGCTCCCAGGTACTGGCTCATATCCATACTCGTCATGGCTGATCATCTCCAGGCTTGTAAATTCTTTTCATCTTTATTCCTTCACGCTCCTGATCATCGCCTCGGGGATGGAGTAGAGGGGAAGAAGCTCGTCCACCACCCCGATCTCCACCGCCGCCTTGGGCATTCCGTAGACGACGCAGGTCTCCTGCGACTCGGCGATGATCCGCGCTCCCCTGTTCTTCAGTGCCTGGGCGCCCTCCGCGCCGTCGCGCCCCATCCCCGTCAGGATGACTCCTACCACGCCCCCGCCCACCTCCTCCGCCACGCTCTTGAAGAGGATGTTGGCGGAGGGCTTCACCGAAAGCTGCGGCGGCGCGTCGGACAGGGCGCACACCAGCTTGCCCTGCGGACGCCTGCGCGTGACCATATGATACCCCCCGGGGGCCACCACCGCCAGACCCTTGCGCAGCTCGATCCCCTCCTCGCCCTCCACCACGTCGAGCTCAGACATCGAGTCCAGGCGCTTGGCGAACGACAGGGTGAAATCCTTGGGCATGTGCTGGACTATCACAATAGGTACCGGGAAGTCCCCCGGCAGGGCGGACAGCACCTGCTGCAGCGCCCTGGGGCCTCCCGTCGAGGACGCTATCGCGACCAGCTCGGGTCGACCCTTCCTGAAGCGCGACGAGAACGACTCGACCGGCCTTCTCTGCTCCGGCTGCGCCCCCATGGCGCCTCTTGACGGGCGCGGAGCCGGGATCCGGGCGGTGCTGGCGGCCAGCACCTTCGCTATAAGATCCGCGCCCACGTCCTTCATGTTTAGCGAGACATGGCCCGAGGGCTTCGCTACGAAGTCCACCGCCCCGGCGGACAGTGCCCGCAGGGTTGTCTGCGCCCCCTCCTGGGTGAGGCTGCTCACCATGATCACGGGGATCGGGCGGGTCCGCATTATCTCCTCCAGCGTGGCCAGGCCGTCCTTCCTCGGCATCTCCACGTCGAGCGTCACCACGGCAGGCGACAGCTCCGATATCCTGCGCAGAGCGTCCTCCCCGTCCCTCGCGGTCCCGACGACCTCTATGCGGGGGTCGCTCCCCAGTATATCGCCTATCACCTTCCGCATAAAGGAGGAATCGTCGACGACAAGAACTCTAATTTTATTCTCAGCCACGGCTAATCACTCCACCCTCTACAGTTGACGTTCGGCCAGTTCCTGCTGGCGGATGAAGCCCCTCAGGGTCTTCTCGACGAGGGACGGCATCCCTTCGAAGGCCACTCCTACTTCCCACAGCTCGCCGCTCTGGAACTTCCTGACCAGCTTTCCCAAGAGCAGCTGCTTTTTCTCCTGAAGCGCGATCTCCAGCAGGTATCGCCCACCCTGCGCGAAATACGTCTCCTTTTCTCGCGGCACCGCGAACCCCAGGCCTCCAAGGCTGATGTCCTTCGCCACCACGTGGACCCACTCTTCTTTTTCGGGCCCGTGCTCCTCGTTCTCAAGCCTGAACAGCCCGGTCTTCAGCAGGCACGGCACGCGGACGTGCTGGCGGCGCTGCATCCTTCTGGCCTCGCCCTCCGGGGTCACCCAGAGCAGCGGAACGGACTGGCGGATCAAACCCCTGACTATCGACACCTCGCACAGATAGAGCGCGCCCGTCGCCTCGACGCTCATCTTGAGCTGCACACTTCTGTGCACCGGGAGCAGCGCTCCCTTCATCATCGGATGGGCCAGCCCCACGGCCTCCGCGTCGACATCCTCCACCCTCGAAGGATAGGTCCCCTTGTAGAGGCCCGCCTCTATGGTCAGGGTCACCTTGCTCCCCAGGTTGCCGGACAGCATCGACAGGAACTCAGCGGGTCCCACGCGCTACCCCCCCAACCCAAGGCTCCTGGCCAGCCTGAAGAAGAAGGATTTCACTCCCCTTCCCGACGGAGGCTCGGTCTCCTCGAGCATGACTAGTTTCGACGCCACGGACGATATGTCCCTTGCGGCCGGGCTGTTCGGGTGCGACAGGAGCAGGGGCACGCACGAGCGTACGGCCCGGCCTACGCTGTCGTCGACGACGACGGTGCCGCCGTAGGCGACCGAGATGCTCAGAAACTGGTGCGCCGCCATCTGGATGCGCTCGGCGATCTGCTTGCCCTCCGCGTGCGACGCCGCCATGTTCACGACCAGCGTCACCTCCATCTTGCCCCCGGTGCTGATGGTCAGTGTCTTCAAGACCCCGTAGGCGTCCCTGATGGATGTCGGCTCCGGGGAGGTCACTAGGATCGTCATGTCGGCCGCCACGCCGAAGGACAGGGTGTTCCTGTGAATCCCCGCCCCCGCGTCTATCAGAAGAATATCGGCTATCTTCTCCACCGCCGAGAGCTTGTCTATCAGCAGGGAGAGGTCGTTGTCGTCCAGGTCAGCCAGTCCCTGCACCCCGGCCCCGCCCGGAAGCAGCAAAACTCCGTTGGCCAGCGGCGTCAGCACCTCGTCGAGGTTCTTCTGCCCCCTCACCAGGTGCGACAGGTTGTACTTGGGGGACACCCCGCACAGCAGGTCCACGTTGGCCATTCCGAGGTCCGCGTCCAGCAGCACCACCCTCTTGCCGGCCCGGACCATGGCCACCGCCAGGTTGACCGCGAGGTTGCTCTTGCCCACGCCTCCCTTGCCGCTCAGCACTGCCATCGACCTCAGCCCCGACAGCCCCCTGACACCCCGGCGGCGGCTGCCGACCATGCGGCGCAGCTCCACGGCCTGATCCTGGTGGGAGATGGTTCCGTCAGGCATCGCCAGTCCCTCCCTTGCTCCGAAGGAGCAGATCCGCGAGCCTGAGGCCCTTGGCAACCTCTATGTCGTTCGGCACGTTCTGCCCGGTGGTCAGGAACGAGACCGGTTTTTCGAAATCAAGAAGTATGTTCAGAAGCGCCCCGTAGGTGGACGTCTCGTCAAGCTTGGTGAACAGGACGTGGGTGATGGGGACCACCCCCATCAGCCTGACCACGTCGAGCATGTCGCGGTACTTCATGTTGGCGGGGAGCACGAGGTGCACCGCGTCCGGCCGGAAGCCCTCGTGCAGGACCCTTATCTCCTCCACCCTGCGGCTGTCCTTGTGCGATCGCCCGGCCGTGTCCAGGAGGAGAAGGTCCGCCGAGCGGTAGCGCTCGAGAATCGCGGGGAACTCCCCCGCGTCGTACACCACGTCCATCGGCAGGCACAGTATCTTGGCGTAGGTGCGGAGCTGCTCGGGCGCCGCGATGCGGTACGTGTCGGCCGTGAGGAAGACCACGTTCTTCTTCTCGAACAGCGAGTTGATCGCCGCAAGCTTCGCGATGGTAGTGGTCTTGCCGACCCCGGTGGGGCCGATCAGCATGACGCGCGACCCCCCGAGCGCGTCGTCCTCGCGGGCGACCGGGATCCTGCCGGCCAGCCAGTCCGCGAAGGACCCGCCCTGCGAGCTTGACTCATACTCGCGCGACAGCCTCTGAACGTGCTCCTCGCCGACCTCCTGCGCCCTCAAGATAGAGAAGGGGTCGAGCTGCGGAGGAGGCTTCTTCGCGGCAGGCTCAAGCCTCGCCACCGGCAGGGTGGAGGCCGGCTCCTTCTCGGCCTCCAGTCTCTTGAGCACCCTGTCGAGGCGCTCCGAGAGCTCGCCCACCTCACGTTCAAGCCTGGTCTTGTACTCGACCTCGGAAACGGCCCGCTTCTCCTGGGAGAGGCTGCGCCCCTGGGTGGACAGTTCCGCTACGTCCTGCTCGGCGGAGGTCGACTTCGTCGCGCCGACAGGATGCCTGGCCGCCCGCGAGTATACGCCCGCGTCCGCGGGCCCGGCCCGTCCCACGAGAACGCTCCCGGCGTCCGCCGCCCTGTCGCCGGGCGAGGTCATAGCCTGCTTGAACTCCAGCAGCTTCTGGAAGGCGGCGAGCCTCTCCTTCTTCTCGCCGTCGGTCTCCGTGCGATCATCCTCCGTCTCCAGTATGCCGGCCGTCACCAGCAGGACGGTCCTGCGGAACATCCCGAGAAACCCGCCCCTCTTCACCGGCCGCTGCGACAGGATCGCCGCGTCCGGCCCAAGACGGTCGCGGGCCGTGCGAAAGGCCTCCGCCTCGTCGCCCGCTTCGAAGGTGATCTGAGACCGAACACGTACCGCCATCTACTCCACCATCCCGACAGATTTGAGCTGGACGCCCTGTGATATTTCATTATAGGATATAACGAACAATGTTGGCAACGACCCCTCGAGAAGTCTGCGCACTACGAGGCGCACGTCCGGGTGGACCAGCAGCACCGGCATCAGTCCCTTCATGGACATCTCCTCCACTCCCCTGGACACCGCGGCGAGCATCTTCTGAACCTCGCGCGGGTCCATGTTGAACTGCCAGCCGCGCATCAGGTCCCCCTCCACGGCCTCCTTCACCTTCTGCTCCCAGTTGGGGGACAGGGTGGCCACTGTGACGACCCCGGACTCGTCCTGGATCTTCAGGGTTATGAGCCGCGACAGCGATTCGCGCACCCTCTCGGTCAGGAAGTCCACGCTTCTCGACACCTTGCCGTAGTCCGCCAGGGCCTCGAAGATGCTAACCAGGTCGCGAACGGGGACCTGTTCCCTGACGAGGTTCTGCAGAACCTTCTGTATCTCGCCCAGCGAAAGGGAGGCCATCATCTCCTCGACCACCGCGGGGGCGGCCTCCTTGACCATGTCGGCGAGCTTCTGCACCTCCTGACGCGTCAGCAGGTCCGCGCCGTAGCGCTTGATCGTCTCCGACAGGTGCGTGGCCAGCACCGACGGGGCATCCACAACAGTATACCCCAGCGCCTCGGCCCTGTCCCTCATCTCGGGCGGTATCCACACGGCGGGCAGCCCGAAGGCGGGCTCCGTGGTCGGTATGCCCACCAGCTCCTCCTCCGCCCCGCCCGTGTCCATCGCGAGGTAGTGGTCCGGAAGGAGCTCCCCGCGCCCCGTCTCGGCGCCCCTCACCCGCAGGATGTACTCCGTCGGCTTTATCTGGATGTTATCGCGTATCCGTATCGGGGGGACCACGATCCCGAGGTCGACCGCCATCTGCTTTCGGATGGTGCCGATGCGGTCCAGCATGTCCCCCCCCTGCGCCGGGTCGACCAGCGGGATCAGGGCGTAGCCGATCTCCGCCTCCATCGGGTCCACGGTCAGCAGTCGCATCACGTCCTCGGGAGAGGCCGGGGCGGGCTTCGGCGGCTCGCCCGCGGGGGCCCCGGGAGCACCCGGAGCGCCATCCCTTCGGGCATCCCTCTTTCTCCCTCCGGCCTCCTCCTGGATCTTCCCCTCTCGGTACACCCAGTACCCCATCAGGCAAAGGAACGCGCCGAGCAGCATGAACGGGATCTTCGGCAGCCCCGGCACCGCGGCCAGGGCGAACAGCAGCACCGACCCGATGAACAGCGGCCTCGGGTAGGCTGTCAGCGAGGTGAATATGTCCCTGCCGAGGTCGGTCTGCCCTGCGGCGCGGGTGACTATGACGCCGGTGGCGGTGGAGAAGAGCAGCGCCGGGACCTGCGACACCAGTCCGTCGCCCACGGTCAGGAGGCTGTAGGTGGTGAGCGCCCGCTCAAGCGGCAGCCCCCTCTGGAGGACTCCGATCGCCAGCCCTCCCACGATGTTTATGATCGTAATGATAAGGCCCGCGATCGCGTCCCCCTTGACGAACTTCGAGGCGCCGTCCATCGCCCCGTAGAAGTCCGCCTCCCTCTGTATCGTCAGTCGCCGATCCTTGGCGCCCGCCTCGTCGATGAGCCCGGCGTTGAGGTCGGCGTCGATGGCCATCTGCTTTCCTGGCATGGCGTCCAGCGTGAAGCGTGCCGCGACCTCCGCGACTCGCTCGGCACCCTTGGTGATGACCACGAACTGGATGATCACCAGGATGAGGAAGACCACGGCGCCGACCACGTAGTTGCCTCCGACGACGAAGGTACCGAAGGCGCTGACCACCTGCCCAGCGTCCGCCTGGAGCAGAATCAGGCGCGTGGTGGACACGTTCAGCGCCAGCCGGAACAGGGTGACTATCAGCAGCAGGGTCGGGAACGCCGCGAGATCCAGCGCCTGCTGGGCGTAGAAGGTCGCCAGCAGAACCACCACCCCTATGGTGATGTTCGCGGACAGCAGGATGTCCAGCAGCCAGGTGGGCAGCGGGATAACCATCATCACGACGATGAGAACGACCAGTGAGGCCATTCCTATGTCGGAGTAATGCAACATTTTTTTGAAAGGGGACATCCCGGCGGTGGACTCCTGCACTGCACCCATCCTTCCCTGCTATACGGCTATTCTACATGAAAGTGCCCGCCCGGCCGGCCGAGGTTTCCGCCCGACCCGCGGACGCGGGGCCTTTTTTCCTCCCCTTCAGCCTGTAGATGAAGGCCAGCACCTCGGCGACAGCCTTGTACAGGTGCTCGGGGATCTCGTCCCCGATCTCCATCGAGTCGTACAAACCTCTGGCCAGGGTCCTGTTCTCGACCACAGGGACCCCGTTCTCCTCCGCGATCTCGCGAATCCTCCGCGCGACGAACCCCTCGCCCTTCGCCACGAGGACCGGCGCCTCCATGATATCACGGTCGTACTCAAGCGCCACCGCAAGGTGCGTAGGGTTGGTGATCACCACGTCCGCCTTGGGCACCGACGACATCATCCTGCTCCTTGCAAGCTCCCTCTGCTTCTGCCGAATCTTGCTCTTTATCTGGGGATCGCCCTCCATCTGCTTGTACTCCTCCTTGAGCTCCTGCTTGCTCATCCTGATCGACTTCTCGAACTCCCACTTCTGGTATCCGTAGTCGAACAGGGCCAGCACAAGCAGCAGGAAAGCAAGGCGAAAGCTCAGACCCAGCAGGCGCGAGAAGAGCTGGGCCACCCCGTCCTCCAGCGGGAGGCGGATCGCGGCCACCAGCTCCGGCATGTCCTTCTTCATGGCGAAGTAGATCACGGCCGCGAACAGCGACGCCTTCAGCAGCCCCTTGAGCAGCTCCACCAGCGACCTGAGGGACAGCACCTTCTTCAGCCCGGAGATCGGGTTGAACCTGTCCATCTTGGGAATAAGGGGCTTGGGGGTCAGCTCGATCCCCACCTGCGCCGTCGTCACTATGAGGGCGCCGAGGGCGGTGACCAGCCCCAGCGGAAGCCACGGCAGGATCGAGGCCGCGACGGTCTCGCGCGACAGCACCCGGAACCACCCGTCCGCGCGGATCGTCTCGCCCCCCATGAAGGCTATGACGTCCACCATCAGCGACCGCATGTAGGAGTACATGAACCTCCCGAAGACCAGCAGCGAGAAGAGCCCCGTCAGGATGACCACCGCCGCGCCCAGGTCCTGGCTCCTGGCGACCCTCCCCTCCTCCCGCTCCTTCCTCCTCTTCCTTGGTGTCGCCGGCTCGGTGCGCTCCTGGGCGAACAGCTGGAGGTCGAACCTCATCTCCACGCCGTCACCCCCATCAGGGCGAACTCGATGAACCGCTCGACGTTGTCCGCGATCAGCTCCACCGTCTCCGGCAGGACCACGATCAGCACGAAGAAGCCGAGCGCCACCTTCAGCGGAAGCCCCAGCACGAAGATGTTCATCTGCGGCACGGTCCTGGCCAGGAAGCCCAGCCCCACGTCCGCGAGCAGCAGAGCGCCGTAGTAGGGCAGGACTATTCGCAGGCTCAGGACGAACGCCTGGTTGAGCCACCCCCCAAGCCCGAGGTCCCACGCCACTGAGAGCGCGATCTTCCCGGGCGGCACCAGCTTCAGGCTCTCCACCAGGGCCTGCACCATCAGCAGGTGCCCGTTCCAGTGGAAGTAGAACCACATCCCCGTCAGGAACTGGAGCTGTCCGATGATCGACACCTGAACCTGGCTCAGCGGGTCCATCACGCTGAGCATGGACAGCCCCATGCTGACTCCCACCAGCTCGCCGGAGATCTGCAGCACGTAGAGCGGAAGGGCCGCCAGGAAGCCGAGCAGCGACCCGATGAGGAACTCGCGAGTGGCCAGCAGCGCGATCGAGGTCCAGTTCTCGAAGAGAACCAGCGGCACGTCCGCCCGCATTACGCCCGCGGCCACTACTGTCAGTATGAAGGCGGTCCAGAAACGTACCGGGAGGGGGGATGCGGATGCGAAGAACACCGGCGCGGTGAACATCATTCCCGTGAAGCGCACCCCCGTCAGGAGGTAGAAGACCAGCAGCGGGACGAAGGCCGTCTGTTCGGCGGTCATTTGATGAATCTGTCGAGCTGGCCGAAGACCAGGCGCGCGAAGTCCTCTACCCGGCTGAACATCCAGGGGCCCATGAGGACGAGGGCCGTCATCACGGCGAGGATCTTCGGGATGAATATCAGGGTCTGCTCCTGAATGGAGGTGGCCGTCTGCAGTATTCCTATGACCAGCCCCACCAGCATCGCCACCAGCAGCACCGGCAGCATCGCCGTCATGGAGATCCAGATCGCGTTGTTGAGCACATCGCCCGTGCTGACCGGAAACATCGCGCCGCCCTCCCTACGAGAAGCTCCGCAGCAGGCTGGCCACCACCAGGTTCCAGCCGTCCGCCATGACAAACAGTAGAATCTTGAAGGGCAGGGATATCATCATGGGCGGGAGCATCATCATGCCCATGGCCAGCAGGACGCTGGCCACGATCATGTCCACTATGATGAAGGGGATGAAAATCACGACCCCCATCTGGAAAGCCGTCTTCAGCTCGCTCAGCACGAAGGCCGGGATCAGGATCCTGGTGGGCACGTCCGCCGTGTTTCGCGGCTGCTCCAACTTCGACATCGTTATCATGAGCGACAGCTCCTCCTGGCGGGTGAACTTGAAGAGGAACTCCCTGACCGGGTTTATCGTCCCCTCCCAAGCCTGGGCCGAGTCTATCGTCCCCGCCAGGTAGGGGGAGAGAGCGCCCTCGTACACCTTGTTCCAGGTAGGAGACATGACGAAGAGAGTCAGGAAGAGCGCGAGGCTCGCGATCACCTGGCTTGGGGGAGTCTGCTGCAGGCCGATGGCCCTCTGCACGAAACCGAGGACTATCAGGATCCGGGTGAAACACGTCATCATGAGGATGATCCCCGGCGCCACGCTGAGCACGGTGAGCAGCGCCAGTATCTGCAGAGTCGTGGCGACGTCCCTGGGGGACTCCGCCACTCCCAGCCCGAACTGCAACAGGGGGATCGGGATGAACCCCGCCCCCTCCTGCGCGAAGGCCGTAGCCGACCCCAGCAGGAGCAACGACAGGGGGAGCAGGAACGCCCGGAACCTAGCCGTCCTGAGTACCCTCAACGCCCGCGATCCACTCCTCATAGCGCCACCTGCCAATCACTCGCCCGCCGTTCTTTCCGGACAGCAGGGCGATCACGTCCGGGCCGCATCGCACAATAAAAATAACATCCCTGCCGAGCGACAAGG
Source organism: Synergistota bacterium (assembly GCA_022704435.1). Taxonomy (GTDB): domain Bacteria; phylum Synergistota; class Synergistia; order Synergistales; family Aminobacteriaceae; genus JAAYLU01. The sequence goes on from JAKJGK010000028.1 coordinate 10,305, forward strand.
ATGCCAACAGTCCAACCGCTCCCTTCGCCCGGAGGGGGACGCGCCTCCTGTGAAAGAAAACCAGCACATACCCTCCGACAGCCAGGAGGGCTATGCTCAATCCCACTTTAAGCAGATAGCTTACCAGAGAGAGATCATCCATGCCGCACCGGCGAGGAATGGCCGCTTGCGGCCTGCCCGCGCCAAAGGCGCTAACCGAGCGCCTTGTTCAGGGCCTCCACGACCCTGTCCGGCTGGAAAGGCTTGACTATGAAGTCGACGGCCCCCGCCTGGATGGCTTCAATGACCATGGGCTGCTGTCCCATGGCGCTCACCATGACCACCTTCGCCGACGCGTCAAGCGTCTTAATGGCCTTGACCGCGTCGATTCCGTTCATCTCCGGCATTGTTATGTCCATAGTGACGATGTCGGGCTGCAACTTCTGATAGGCGGCGACGGCCACCTTGCCGTTCTCGGCCTCGCCCACGACCTCGAAGTCGTTCTTGGTCAAAATGTCCTTCAGCATCATCCTCATGAAGGCGGCATCGTCGACGATCAGCACTGATTTGCCCATACTTCCACATCCCTCTCTAGGTTATAACTGTACGGCCCCCAACCCTGCTACAGAGAATGAACCCTGCCGGCGGACGAAAGGATCTCCGTTATCCTGACGCCGAAGTTCTCGTCTATCACCACGACCTCGCCCTTGGCGATCAGCTTGCTGTTCACGAGAACATCGACCGGCTCGCCAGCCATCTTGTCCAATTCTATCACGGAACCGGGAGTCATGTTCAATATGTCGGCGATATTCTTCCTTGTCCTGCCCAGTTCCACGGTAACCCTTACCGGGATGTCCGCCACGAGGTCTATCTTGCCTCCGAAGCCGGAGACGCCCTTTTGGGTAAGAGGGATGAACTCCGCGGGGCGCACGTCGACCGAAGACTGGTCGTAGACGTTCCCGAAGGACGGAGCGACCTCGCCCGCCCCTCCCGCGTACTGCTGAGGCGAGGGCGCCTGCGCCGGCTGCGGCGCGGGACGCTGCTGCTGCACCTGCTGCTGCGCGGCCGGCTGAGGCTGCGCGGGTTGCTCCTTCTGCTTTCCCGCGACCGTCGCCTGCACCTCGTCCGCTATAGCCTTGAGCGTGTCCATCGGGACGAGGACCGTCACGGGGAAGTCTCCGAGCCCCTCTATCGTCAGGGTCACGGAAGCGCTCCACAGCGAGTCGTCGGCCCCAAGTGACGGGAATGGACGCCACTCCCCGGTCTCGAGGGCGGAAGACACATCCTCGGGCATAAGACGCTTTCCGGCGAGCAGGCCGCTCATGCTGGTGAAGGCGGAACCCACCACCTGGCTCAAGCCCTCCTGCGCCGCGTTGAGGTAGAGCTCCCCGGCCTCCTCCGGGAGCTCCTTGCCCTCGCCTCCCATCATGAGGTCCGCCAGGGTCAGGGCGCACTTCACAGTCGTCAGGATCGCAATCGGGGCGGCGTTCAGACCGCCGGTCTTTACCCTGAAGGCGAACGGCTCCTCGCCGCTAGCCGCCGCGACCTCGGCCTGGGCGAGGGACTCGGACTTCGTCACCTCGGCGGAGACATCCTTGCCCGCGAGCATGCCGAAAACGCTGCCTATCGAGGACGAGAATATTCCGGCCAGGTCGTCCGCCACGCTCTGCTGCTCCGGGGACAGTCCCTGCACTCCGCCCCCGCCCAGGGACCCTCCCGACAGCAGGGCGTTTATCTCGCTCTGGCTGAGAAGATCGTCAATCATCTCCGCTCCCTCCTTCTCCTCCGGGCAGACCCGCCATGTCATCCTCGTTGCGAATGACCTCGCTTATCTCCGCCGCGAAATTGCCGTTCGAGGTGCCGGGAACGGCCCTGAATTTAACCGTGTTTCCCACGCGGACGTCGAGGAGATCGCCCACCTTGTCGTCCAGCTTTATAACGTCCCCGACGGACACCTGCAGGATGTCCGACACGCTCAGCACCGTGTGCCCGAGTTCGAGGGCAACCGGGACCCTCACCCTGTCCAGGTGCCTCCTGACGAGCTCGCCCGCGCCCTCGTCGCTCCTCCTGCCGGTCGAGGCGAACCACTGCTGCGAGCTCAGCTTGTCCATTATGGGCTCCATGAGGAAGTAGGGGATGCAGATGCTTATCATGCCCTCCACGTCCCCCACCTTGAGCTTCATTATGACCAGTAGCACCATGTCGGTCGCCGGGCATATCTGCACGAAGAACGGGTTGGTCTCCAGGTTCTCGTAGCGGAAGCGCACGTCGACCACCGTGCTCCAGGCCTCCTCGAGCAGCTCCAGCATCCTCATGATCACGCGCTCCACCACGGTGCGCTCGATGTCCGTGAGCTCCCTTATCTTCCCGGTGAACTCCCCCCTGCCGCCGAGCATGCGGTCGATTATGGCGAACACCAGGTTCGGTTTTATCTCTATCAGGGCGTTGCCGCTGAACGGGTACATCTCCAGGATTCCTATTACCGTCGGCTGGATCATCGACCGCAGAAACTCGTCGTAGGCGAGCTGGTCCACGGTCGCGATCTCCGCGGACACCATGGAGCGCACCATCGTCGACATCGCCGTGGTGACCTGCCTGGCGAAGGACTCGTGGATCATCTGGATCGCGCGGAGCTGGTCCTTGCTGAACTTGTCCGGACGCCGGAAGTCGTAGCTCTTGATCTTCCTGTCGTCGGATTCAAGGGCGATAGTGTCGACGTCCACGTCGCCCGAGGACATCGCCGCAAGCAGGGAGTCTATCTCGCTCTGCGACATAACAGTCGGCGACATTCAGCTACGCCTCCTCTCTTCGCTGATCACGGCGCGCAACCGTCACTGAAGGATGAAACCCTCGAACAGCACGCGCACTACCGGGGCCTTGTCCCCCAACTGGGGCATCATCGAGTTCACGGTCCTCTTTATGTCCTCCGCCAGCTTCATTATCCCCTCGGCGGTCGTGAGCTCCTCGTACACCCTGTCCTTGACCAGCAGTATAACCTCGTTTTTTATGCGGGCAACCCAGCTCGGCGAGGACACCAGGCTTAAGGCCTTGTCCCCGCTGGTCTCAAGGGACAGTTTGAAGTTGGCCACGTGATCCCCGGCGCCGGAGATGTTCGCGATGAAGTCCCCCACAAAGTAGACGGGGCCCGGCGCCTCGACCTCCGTCTTCGTCGGGCTCTCCGGGTTGAACCAGGTCCTGCCGGCCACGATGCCACCCCCGAAGCCCAGCGAGAACATCGCCACCGCCAGTACGATAAAAATGAGAACTCGCTTCATCGCGCTCCCCCTCACTGTTTAGGGTACTTCGACAGGAAGACAATGTCCACCCTGCGATTCAGCGCCTTGTGCTCCGGAGTATCGTTCGGCACCAGGGGCTGGTTGGGCCCGTAGGCCACAGCCTGCAACTTCTGCGGGTCGAACCCCGCCCTGTCCTGCAGGTAGGATGTGACGACGGCCGCCCGCGCGGCGGACAGCCCCCAGTTGTCGCGGTATATCCCGCCCAGCAGCGGGGTGGAGTCCGTGTGCCCCTCCACCGCCACCATCGGGACCGAGTCCTTGACGAACTCCGCTATCTTGAACAGCACCCTCATCCCGTCGGGCTTGATATCCGCCCGCCCCGATTCGAAAAGGAACTGGTCGGACAGCGACACGGTGACCCCCCTCTGGTCGATGCGGACGGTGATCTCCTTGTCCAGCCCCTCGGCTCGCAGGTAGCTGCGCAGGTTCTTGGCGATCTGCTGCATGTCCGTGCTGGTCTTCGGGGACTCGCCCCCGCTCTGGGCCTTCTGCCCGCCGAATATGTTCGCGTCCTGCTGGACGGACTTGCCGCCCGGCAGGAAGCCCATGGCCCCCTGGAACGACAGGATCATAAGCTGGAACTTCTGCACGTCTATCGACGACATGGAGTAGAGCAGCACGAAGAAGGTCAGGACGAGGGTGACCATGTCCCCGTAGGTCAGCAACCACAGAGGCGCACCCGGCTGGGTCTCCTCCTTCTTCTTGCGTGCCAACTACACCACCCCCTCCTTAGCCGCCTTGACCTTGTCCTCGAGCTCCCCCCGCAACAGAGGGGACAGGAAGACCTTGAGCTTCTCCTCGACTATGCGCGGGTTCTCGCCAGCCTGTATCGACAGGACCCCCTCCACCATCAGCTCCATCGACAGGACCTCGTCGGCGGAGCGGGATGAGAGCTTCTTCGCGAGAGGTATTGCGAAAGCGTTGGCGACTATGGACCCGTAGAAGGTGGTCACCAGCGCCACCGCCATGCCCGGCCCCAGCGCGTCCGGGTCGGTCAGGTTGCCGAGCATCTGGATAAGCCCTATCAGAGTGCCGAGCATCCCGAACGCCGGGCCGAGCTCCGCCATGGAGTCCAGAAGGCCCTTGTTCGCCGAGTGTCGAGACTCCAGTATGCCTATCTCCGTGTCGAGTATACCCTTGACGAGCTCCGGGTCCGTGCCGTCGACGACGAGCTGTATTGATTTTTTAAGGAACTCGTTGTCCAGCTCCGCGGCGTCCGCCTCGAGCGCCAGCAACCCCTCGCGGCGGGCCTTCTCGGCGAAGCTGACGATGGTCTGAACCAGGGAGACGGTGTCCGGAGGCTTCCCCACGAACGCCATCTTCATGACCTTGAGAAGTCCCTTCATCCTCTCCGGCGGGTTCGCGACGATCAGTGCGCCTATCGTCCCCCCTCCCACTATCAGGATGGACGGGAAGTCCACGAAGGCCATGGGTTGCCCTCCCACCACGAGGGCCCCGATTATCAGGATGTAGCAGATTAAAAAACCGATGACAGTAGAAAGATCCAAGAGTATCCCGCCCCTCGCGAGTGCGACGCCGGGCGGCGCGACCCGGCGCCTTTACTGCTCCTCCTCCTCCGCCCTCGCAGCGAGGGCCTCTCCCGAGATGAAGGAGAAAAAAACCTTTCTCCTGTACTTTACCACCAAATCCACGATTTCGTCCATAGGCTCCGACACCACGTAGCGATGCCCGTTGACGAGGCGGACCACCGTGTCGGGCGTCGACTCCACCGTCTCTATGAGATCGGCGTTGATCGTGAACCGCTCGCCGTTGATCCGCCTCACCTGGATCATCGCTCGGTCGCCTGCGCCTAGCGCTTGATGTTGATCAGCTCTTCGAGCACCTGGTCGCTCGTCGTTATCATCCGCGCGTTCGCCTGGAACCCCCTCTGGGAGGTGATCAGCTTGGTGAACTCCTCCGTCAGATCTACGTTCGACATCTCGAGCGAGGAGCCGACCACCGCCCCCGCGCCCCCCTCCAGCGGCGAGCCGATCTGAGGAATGCCGGAGTTGTTGCTGTCCCTGAACGCCGTGTTGCCGACCTTCACAAGGCCCGCCGGGTTGTTGAACAGGGCCAGGGCCACCCGGTACATCGGGATGTTCTGCCCGTTGCTGTATATACCGTTGATCGTGCCGTCCTGGGCCATCGCGAAGTCCGTCATGACCCCCATGGTGTAGCCGTCCTGGTAGTAGCCCTTCGTGGTGAACTCGGAGCCGTACTGGGTGACGCCGTCCAGCAGCTCCTTCTGGAAGCTCTGGCCGGAGAAGTCGAGCTTGATCTCCGACGGCATGGCCCCCACCTCGTCGAACTGAACGTTGATCGTAGGCGTCGGGTTGTAGAGCCCCGTGTCGCTGGTGTCGATCTTGCCGTCCGGCGTGAAGCGGATCAGGCCGGTGTTGTTGCTCAGCGTGATGTTGCTGTCCGGCAGCCAGGCGCGCCAGCGCCAGATCCCGTTGTCCTGCTTCTCCCAGGACACCTCCAGAGCGTAGTTGTTCCCGAGCGAGTCGAAGACGTCGATCTTCGTGTTGTGCACGTTGGCGATGCGCTGGTTGATCGTCGACAGGGGCTGCATGTTGCCGTCGCGGACGACTGGGATGTTGAAGGTATTGGTTGTGTTAATCGGTGGTGCTGCTGATGGCCCGTTTGGATCCCAGATCTTCATCGTAAAAGCCCCGCTGCCCGACTCGTCGAAGTCGACGACGAACTGATCGCCGTTGCTGGCGGTTACTGTTTGAAAGTTGACGTACCGCCCGACGTCGTAGGTGAAGGTATGCGCGGGTGTACCATTATTGAAAGTCAGCTGTCCAGTGGCAGGGTCATAGGTTATCTGGCCCGCCGCATTATAGACCGGCCCGCCTCCCGGCAAATTAAGGTTGCCAGTCGCCGTCATCTGCAGACGCCCCTGCGCATCCAATCCGGCCATTGTGAAGGTCACCGAACTCGTTGTCCCGCCGGGATCGGTAAATTCCAACGTCATGAAGTTGTTCGCCGCAGTTCCCTCCTGCGGAGTGACCGAGTACTGCACGCCGTTGACCGTTACCTGGGTGGTCGCGGGCACGACCCCCATGTACTTGCGGAAGTTGTAGGTCTGAACCTCGAGAAAATTGACTCCGCCTGCAACGCCTGGAGTGGTGTCTCCAAGAATTGTGAATCTGTAGTCGCCCGCGCCGAGCGAGTCGAACTCCGTTCGCACCGTGCCTCCTGCGGCGGGCGTCAGGATATTTGCCAGTGGGGAGCCGCCTCCCACGACCTCGGTTCCGAAGGTATTTTCAATCAGAGATCTCAGGTCGTACGTCCACGCGCCGCCGCCCAGATTCAATTGACCCGTGACCGGATCGTATATAGCGTTATAAAGTACGCCGTTGAGAGTGACCGATCCATTCGCAAGTGTGATGCGGTTCGATCCGTCCAATCCGTCGTAGTTCATCTGCAGGGTGCCCGTGTTGTTAGGGTCGTTCCGGTCGACGAAACGCATGTTCAAGTAGCCGCTGTCCGGGTCGCCCTCGGTTATCGTCACGTCGTAGAACTTCGTTCCGATTCCCACGTTTCGGAGTATGGTCGGCTTAATACCAACACGGTCTGCTATAGCCGAGGAGTCGACTATCTCGACGGTGCTGGTCAGCTCAATTCCCCTGCCTCCGGGGGCGTTGCCTATCGTGACGTAGGCACCGCCTGCGAAGCCGCCGAGCCTGGTGACATTGTCGATCGCCCCGGCGGGGATGTCGAAGGTGCCGTCGTTGTTCATTTGGATCGTGTACTCGAAGGCGGCCATCTCCCCCAGGTAGTTCTCCCCCCACAGGCGCAGGGTTCTGCTCCCGTCGGCGGCGACGTCGGTGAACTCAGCGAGGTAGGGATAGCGGTCGGCTCCATCCACTATGGTGAACTGCTGGTAGTCCATGTGGTCCTCGAGGTTCAGCGACCACTCCTCCGGGTTGCTGGGGTCGATGCTCTTGAGCGAGAGTATGCAGGTTGCCGGGTCAAACTCGACCGTGTACAGGACGACGCCGTCGTCGAAAAAGTCGTCGGAGACAAGCGTCGGTCTGCCGGTGGCGGCGTCCACCCCGGTCAGCTTGAGCACCAGGTTCTGCCCGCCGACCGTCAGTGTCATGAAGGAGTCGGCCGTGGTCCCCTCCTGCATCGTGACGTCGTATCTCTGGCCGTTCAGGGTGGCGACAGTGGAGAAGTTGTTGGCCGTGAGCCCCATCGGCAGGTAGGTCCCGGCGCGGCTGTCGAGGTTGCAGCGGTAGCCGACGACGGTGGTGGCCCTTGCCTCCATCTTCTGCCCGGTGGGGATGTTGATGTCCGTGAGGGTGGAGCCCTGGTTGAACTGCAGCGGGTCTATGGGGTCGCGCACTATCTGATACCCCTGCAGCCTGTAGCCGGTGCCGGCCTGCACCAGGTCGCTCTTCGCGTCCAGCACGAAGTTGCCGGCCCTGGTATACAGCCTGCTGTCCCCGTCCTTGACGACGAAGTAGCCGTCGCCCTCGATGGCGAAGTCCGTGCGGTTGCCGGTGAACTGGGTGGTCCCCTGGGTGTGCAGCACCTCTATGGCGGACACCTGCATCCCGAGGCCGACCTGCTTGGCGTTGACGCCGCCCCTCTGCTCTCCGGGCGCCATGGTATTGCTGGCGTTCTGGTAGAGAAGATCCTGGAACGTGATGGTGGACCTCTTGTAGCCCGCGGTGTTGACGTTGGCTATGTTGTTGCCGACAACGTCAAGCGACACCTGGTGCCCCTTCACGCCCGACACGCCCGACATAAGGGATCGTAACATAGCGTATTCCTCCTCGCTCTTCGTTGGTTATGTCGCAATCCCTTGCTTGGGTTCTTCCTGCCCGGCCTTCCGTGGGGGCGTTCAAGTCTTGTTATTCTTCGGCGGTGGAGGGGCGGTTCTGTAGTCCCCCGGCCGCCCCCTCGCGAAAAAGAGTCCCGCGCGCCGCGGCTTCGCCGCGCGCCGTCGTTGGCTCTCGCGCTACCTCTTGATGTTTATCTGCTCCTCCAGCACCTGGTCGCTGGTGTTTATGACCCTGGCGTTGGCCTGGAAGCCTCTCTGGGCGAGTATCAGCCTGGTGAACTCCTCGGTGAGGTCGATGTTCGACATCTCGAGCGCCCCGCCGATCAGGGCCCCGGCGCCGTCCTCGAGGGGCACGCCTATCCTGGCGAGTCCGGAGTTGGTGCTCTCCCTGAAGACGGTGTCCCCGACCTTGGTGAGGCCGGACGGGTTGATGAAGGTGGCAAGCGACAGTTTGTACAGCGGGATGTTCTGCCCGTTGTCGTAGGTGCCCACCACGGTGCCGTCCGCGGAGACGGAGAAGCTGTCCATGACGCCCATCGCGCAGCCGTCCTGGAAGTACCCCTTCGTCGTGAAGGGAGAGCCGTACTGCGTTACTCCCTCGATCGGGGGCTTGTCGAACGACTCTCCTGCGAAGTCGAGGACGATGTCCGACGACGCGGCCCCAAGCGAGGTGAAGTCGATATTGACGGTCGGCTGCGTGACCGCGCCAGCGGCCGGCTTGCCGTCGGGGCCGAAGGTGAGGCTGCCGCGAGCGGTGAACGGCGGGTTCCCGTCCGGCAGGTAGGCTACCCAGCTCCATTGGTTGGGATCGCCGTCGCCGGTGTGGACCCAGAGCACCTCCAGGTTGTGGGCGTTGCCCAGCGAGTCGAAGATCTCAATCTGCGACTTGTGGGAGCTGGCAGTGGGGGGCGGGTCCATCGGGGGGTCGGCGTAGGGATCCCAGGTGGCGGGGTCCCAAGTCGCCTGGTCCACCAATGGCGACCTGCTGTCGAGGTTGCACCTGAAGCCGACAGTCTGGGTCGCCCTGGCCTCCATCTTGGATCCCACGGGTATCGTGATGTCGGTCAGGCTCGAGCTCCTGTTGTACTTGGTAGGGTCTGTGGGGTCGGTGACCATCTGGAAACCCTGCACCCTGTAGCCGGTGCCGGACTGCACGACCTTGTTGTCCGAGTCCAGCATGAAGTTGCCGCCCCTTGTGAACAGGCGGTTGTTGCCGTCCATCACTACGAAGTAGCCCTCTCCCTGGATGGCGACGTCTGTGTTGCCGCCGGTGAAGTTGATGTTGCCCTGCGTGTGGATGGTCTCTATCGCCGCCACGCGCACGCCGAGGCCCACCTGGACGGAGTTGACGCCGCCCCGGCCCTCGCCGGGGGGCATGGCGCCACGATGGGTCTGGTAGAGCAGATCCTGGAAGGTGACGCTGGACTTCTTGAAGCCTACCGTGTTTATGTTCGCTATGTTGTTCGCCACGACGTCGAGGAAGGTCTGGTGCCCCCTGGCCCCGGAGACGCCGGACATTAGTGACCGAAGCATGGCTATTCCCCCTTGCGGTTTTCGTTTAAAAAGGACGGCGCAATCCGCCGCTGCGTTCGCTTTGCGGCCGTCACGCGACGGATATGACCTTCTCCAGCGGGACGTCCCCGTCGGCCGTGTTGAGTATCACCTTGCCGTCCTCGAAGCGAACAAAGCCCACCTGGGAGTAGGCCGGGAGGCCGTCGTCGTCGGTGTACTCTATGACGCGCCCGATGTAGCTGACCGCCGACGCCTTGTTCAAGGCCGCCATCTGCTCGATGCTCTTGTTCATGTTGGTCATCTGCTCCAGCGTGCTGAACTGCGCCATCTGGGCTATGAAATCCTTGTCCTGGAGCGGGTCCAGCGGGTCCTGGTTGCTGAGCTGGGTTATAAGGATCTTGAGGAAGGCATCCTTCCCTAGATCGTTGTTGGGCTCCCTGGTCGCCCCGGTGACCGGGTTGGCCTGGTTCGTCGCAGTTCCGCCGGTTACGCTGTTTATCGCCATGTCACCAGCACCTCCTATGCCAGCAGGTAAAGCATTCCGTGTTCGAGATCCATCCGGAAGGAGAGGGGCGCCTCGACGGCCTCCGCCTCGTCCCGGGAAGATGCTCCGCCGCGGCGGCCGCTGTCGCGGCCGAAGCCCTCGCGTCCTGTTCCGCCCTTGCTGTTGTCGCGCAGGTCCACCACGAACTCGCCCAAGTGGACTCCCTGCTGCTCGAGGTGGTTGCGAAGGATCGTTATGTGGTCCTGGACAAGTTGTCGGACCTGCTCGCTGCTCACTTTAATCGACGCCTCGACTGTCTTGGCCAGGGAGACGAGCTCTATCTCGATTCGCCCGAGGGCCGGGGGGTCGACGATTATCCCGGCGGACTGGCGTCCCTCGGCGCGGAGGAAGCGGACCACGTGCTGCACTCCGTCCTCGAGGGCCTCCCCTCCCCTGCCGGGGAGAAGTGTCGCCTGAGGGAGGCCGGAGGCCGGTTCGGCGGGTCTCCTGACGCCCTGGTCCTGGCGGGCGGCCGCGAGAAGTGAATGGTCCGGGGCATCCTTGGGGGCCGCCTTCAATGCGTCGGTCACCCTGTCGCGCTCCTTGCCCGGCTGATCGCCGAGGATTCTGCCCGACCTGGTCTGCTGGTCCGCCGCCGATCGCTGGGATGCGCCTGTGTTGTCCTGCTCTCCGAACAGGCTCCTGGCGGGAGGGAATATGCTTCTCTCCTGTTCGCGCCCCTCCGGGAGTCTGTTGGTCGAGAGCGCTCCCTCCGCCGCCGCCTTAAGCGCCCTCTCGGGCTCGCTGGCGGACGACAGGTCCGTCACAGGCCGCGCGTCCGATGCACCGGATGCTCGGCGCACTACCTCGGACAGGACGGGGGCTATGCGGGATCTTCGGTAGGAGGGCGTTTCCGTCCGCGCCTCCTCGGGGGCTTCTTCGGAAGCATCGTACTCGGATGGCGTCCTTGCGTCCAGGATGGGAAACCTAACCCTGGGCCGGACGTTGTCGGTCATGGATATGGAGAAGGAGGCGTCCGCCCTCTCGGCGGGGGGCGCGGCTGCGAGGAGAACC
>JAKJGK010000029.1 GCA_022704435.1 Synergistota bacterium
TCTCCCCCCGCCCCAGGATAAGCCTGGGCCCCGAGCTGCCGGTGGGGGTCCCGGCGCTGAACGAGCCGTTCGAGGTCCGAGTGGCATCCCTCACAGCCCGCGACCTCTCCAGGTGGGATCTGGCCCTGCCGGGCGGCTTCTTCTTCACCGGCGCGCTGGTCGAGTCCGTCCCGGGAACCGGGTCGCTGAACGGGCAGTGCGAGGCCGCCTCCTACCTTCTGGCCCTGCGGGGGAGGGACTCCACCCCCCTCGACGCGGCCCTTGCGGAGATGAGGGAGGAGGGGCTGATCCTGCACTATCGCGAAGACGCCGGGCCCTGTTTCAGATGCGTGGTCGACAACCCGGCCCGCGGGGGCCCCGGACTGTTCGTGAAGGAGTTCGCGAAAAGGGGTATCATACGGGGCTGGGCGGATCTGTTCATGCTCCGCGAGAGCGTGGGGCGGCTTGTCGAACAGGCGGATCTCGCGCCTTGCGTCATCCCGCTCGCCGACCCGTCCGCGCACGGCTGGAGGCCGCTGGCGGACGGGAATATCAGCAAGGGCGGGGCCTGAGAATTGAGCGGGAGAAAGCGCCGTCCGTCCCGGCGGGGGGCCCGTGCGCGTGAAAATACAAAGACCATGAAGGGTGGGGACTTCCTCTTGTCAGAGAATGGAGAGGCCAGGGGCGGGCCGACGGAATCCTGTAAGAGCGAGAGACCGCCCCGCCCGTGCGACGCAGACAGGAAGATCATAGCCAACTGCGTCGACCCGGAGGAGACCCGGGTGGCGATAATCGAGGAGGGGCGGCTGGCGGAGCTCTTCGTCGAGCGCATGTGGGAGCGACAGAAGACGGGCGAGGTGTACAAGGCGCGTGTCGAGAGCGTCCTCCCCGGCATCCACGCCGCCTTCGTCAACCTGGGCGACGGCAGGAACGCCTTCCTGTACCTCAACGACGCCAGAGGGCTGGACCTGCAGCCGAACAACGAGCTGCTGGTCCAGGTGACCAAGGCCGCCAGGAAGAACAAGGGGGCCAGGGTCACATCGAGAATCTCCCTGCCTGGCAGGTACGTGGTGCTGGTCCCCGACGGGCGCGAGTCCGGCGTGTCCAAGCGCATAGTGGACGAGGACGAGAGGAAGCGCCTGAAGGCCATTGCGAGGTCTCTCCGGGGGGACTTCGGGATAATAGTCCGCACTGCCGCGGAGGGGGTCGACGCCGAGTCGCTCGCCCACGACGTAGAGACCCAGCTCGCCCTGTGGCGCGAGATAGAGCACAACGGCCGCGCCCAGAGCGCCCCCTGCCTGCTCTTCAGGGACCTCGGACTGCTCGGCAGGGTACTGCGCGACGAGCTCACCGAGCAGGTGTCCGAGATCATCGTCGACAGCCCGGAGGAGCACGAGGCCATGCGCGACTACCTGCCGGGGCTGTGCGGAGGCGAGCCGCCGGAGCTCTCCCTGTACAGGGGGGCCGTGCCTCTGTTCGAGTACTACGGCGTCGAGAGGGAGATAGACGCCGCTCTCGAGCGGAAGGTATGGCTCGAGTCCGGCGCCTACCTTGTCATCGACCACACCGAGGCCCTGACCGTTATAGACGTGAACACCGGCAAGTACATCGGGGACACCGACCTGCGCCACACGGTGCTGGACGCGAACCTGGAGGCCGCGTCGGAGATAGCCAGGCAGCTCAGGCTGAGGGCCATCGGCGGGATAGTGGTCATAGACTTCATCGACATGGAGTACGAGGAGGACCGCTCGAAGCTGCTAAGGAGGCTTGAGGACGTGTTTCAGCCCGACAGGTACAGGGCGCGCGTGTTCGGCGTGTCGCAACTCGGGCTGGTCGAGATAACGCGCAAGCGCGCGCGCCCGGACGTGCGCTCCGTCCTGACCCGCAGCTGCCCCGAGTGCGGAGGGACTGGGTGGGTGCTGCGCGAGGACACGATTGCCATGTCCATCAAGCGCTTCCTCAGGAAGGTGTCCATGGCCAACAGGACGGAGGCGCTGCTGCTTGAGGCGGGGCCCGCGGTCGCCAAGCACATTTTCGAGACCTACCTCTCCATGTGGGAGGCCGAGCTCGGCCGCAGGCTGTTCATAGCCGCCGTGCCCGACTTCGCCTGGAGCAAGTACCGCCTCGACGCCCAGGGCAGCCTGGAGCAGGTCGAGCGCCGCGCGGGCCAGATGGAGAGGCGGGAGGCCCGGATCATTGTATATAGAACGTCTTCGTCTTAAGGGGTTCAAGAGCTTCGGCGCCTCCGCCGATCTCCCGCTGTCGCCCGGCCTGACCGCGATCGTCGGCCCGAACGGAAGCGGGAAGAGCAACATCCTCGACGCCCTCCGCTGGGCCCTGGGGGAGGCCGGCCAGCAGCGACTGCGCATAGTGAGGCAGAGCGACCTGCTGTTCGCCGGCAGCGTCTCCCTGCCGCCAGCGGAGGGCGCAACTGTCTCGGTGCATCTGCGTTCGGACGAGGACGGGTCGCCCGGCGCGCGCTGCGTGATCAAGCGCGTGTACACGAGGGAGTCCGGCTCGACCCTGTCGGTTGACGGTTCGCGGGTAAGGCTGCTCGACCTGGACGAGGTGAAGCGCAGGTGGCGACTCGAGGGGGACCAGTTCGCCTTCATAGGCCAGGGGGAGGTGGCCGAGGCGATCCATCAGCGCCCGGGCCAGAGGCGCTCCCACCTCGAGGTGCTGTTCGGGATCGACCTGTTCAGGAAGAAGCGGGGCGAGACCTGCGCGAAACTGGCGGACGCCTCCGAGGAGGCGCGCCGCCTGTCGGCCCTCGCTGCCGAGCTGGAGAACCGCAGGATCGAGATAGCGCCCGCCGTCGAGAGGGCCGCAGGCGCTAAGAAACTGTCCGACGAGCTGGACGACAGGCGCAGGATGCACTTCTTCTTCAGGAGGAGGCAGCTGGAGGAGAGGGGCGAGTCACTGGCCGCGGAGCTGCGGGAGCTCAAGGCGCGGGAGGCCGCGCTGAGCGGCTGGAGGAGCCTGTGGGACCAGGCGCGCTCCGTTCTGTCCGAGGGCCGGGTCGAGCAGGAGGGCAGGGTCGCCCGCCTGTCCGAGAAGAAAGCCGACCTGCTCTCCAGGCGCGAGGCCCTGAGGAGAAGCTGCTTCGCGTCGGCCACCTCCATCCGGGAGATACTGTCGCGCAGGAGGGCGCTCTCCGCCGACCTGGCGGACCTGTCGTCCCGCATAGAGTCCCTGTCGGGAGAGGAGGCCGCGCTTCGCGAGAGGGAGGCCGCGCTCGACGCCGAGATGGCGACCCTGGCCTCCGAGCGGGATCGTCTTGCCGAGACGGCCGAGAGGAGACGCCTCGAGATCGAGCAGGAGCGGATCAGAAGGGAGGAGGCCGCCGCCAGATCGGCGGCGCTGACCGGGGAGCTCGAGGTCCTCCGTTCGAGGATGCGCTCCAGGAGGTCCCTCCTTGAAGCCTCCGCCGCGGACCTCGCGGCGGCTGACGAGGCCGCGCAGGCGGCGGAGCGGTCGCTGCGCGACGCGGGCGACAGACGCTCCCTGCTGCAGAGCGAGGAGAGGGAGCTCTCCGAGGCCCACAGCGAGATCTTCGCCAGGTGCCGGACCACCGCGGGCCTGCTCCAGACCGCGCGCAAGGAGGCCGCGACGCTTGAGAACGCCCTCGAGGAGCTGCGATCCGCCGAGGACTCCTCCTACCCGGAGCCCGTGCGCTTCCTGGTCGCCGCCTCCAGGCTCGGAAGGCTTTCGACGACGGTCAAGATCGCGGCTGAGGCCTTCACATGCCCACCGAGCCTGTCGACTGCGGTCGAGGCCTATCTCGGCGGACGACAGTTCTGGCTGCTGGTGGACACCCTGGCCGACGCAGGCAGATGCATCGACATGCTGAAGGAGCGGCGCGCGGGCAGGGCGACCTTCCTTCCGCTCGAGAGGAGCAGGCCCCGCTCCCCCATACACAGGTTTCCGCTCCCCGATTCCGGCGTGGTAGGCTGGGCGGCTGACCTGCTGACCGCCGAGCCCCGCTGGTCGCCCGCGGTCATGCACCTGTTGGGCGACCTGCTGGTGGTCGACGGCTACGAAGTCGGCGCGGAGATCGCGAGGCGAGGCGCGTCCTTCCCGGTGGTCTCCCTGGAGGGGGAGGTCTTCGCGACCGGGGGGACGGTCAGCGGCGGCAGGTCGCGCTCCTCGGCCGGGGCGATCGAGCGCAGGAATCGCGCGCTCGAGGCGGAGCGCAGGCTCGGCGACTGCAGGGCCCGCGTCGAGGAGCTGACCGGCGTCCTCGCTCGCGAGGAGGAGCTGGAGCAGCGCAGGGCCGCGGAGCGCGACGAGTGCGCCCGCTCCATGCGCGAGCTCGACGCCGGGATAGCCGCCCTCGAGGACGACCTTCGCGGCGCGGTCGCGAGGAGTGATCGCCTCGCCGACGGAAGCCGGGACGCTTCGGCTGAGCTGTCGGCGTGGGAGGCGCGCGAGTCCGAGCTTGCGAAGCAGGTCGAGGAGCTGGCGGTTGAGATCGGCCGGGCCGCCGGCGACCTGGCCCTGTCGCTGCCGGCGGAGCTGGCCGGGCTTGAGGCGAGGTGTTCGCTGGCAGGGGAGAGACTCGCAGGGGCGCGGGCCCTCCGGGAGAGATCGAGCGGAGAGCTCGCCCGAGCCAGGGCGGACCTGACGGCCCTCGAGGAGGAGGGGAGGGGGGCTTCCGAGCGCGAGAAAGGCGAGAGGGAGCGCCTGTCCCTGCACGGGAGGGAGCTGTACCGACTGTTCCTCGATCTGCGAGAGCTGCAGCAGGAGCTGGACTCGGAGGCGGCCCTCGAGCGGTCGTCCGCCGCCCGCTCCGCCAGGGTCTCCTCCAGGGCGCTCAGGGCGGCGGAGCGCTGCTCGGAGGCTGCCGCGAAGGAGGCCGACCTCGCCCGCAGGCTGGATGACGCGGAGGAGGAGCTCAGGCGGCTGCTGGAGTCGGCTGACGACGAGCACAGGAGGCTTTACGACCCGTCGCTCGCGCCGGGCCCGGAGGAGGGACAGGCGCTGGCCGCGGCGGTCAGAAGACTCGAGCGCGAACTGACCGCGCTCGGCCCGGTGGACTGGGGGGCGCTGTCGGAGGACGCCTCGCTCTCGAGCCGCGTGACCTTCCTGTCGGGGCAGCTCGCCGACGTGGGATCCGCGATCGAGGAGTTGCGGGCGATAATCGCCGAGACCGACCGGTATGTCGCCTCCACCTTCTCGTCGGCACTGGACAGCATCAACCTTCGCTTCGACGCCCTGTTTCGCAGGCTGTTCGGAGGCGGGGAGGCCCGGCTCCAACTGGCTGCGGGGCCGGACGAGGCGTCGGGGCAGGGACAGGCGTCCGAGTGGGACAGGGGCGTCGAGATAGTCGCCCGCCCGCCCGGCAAGCACATGCAGTATCTGGCCCAGCTCTCGGGCGGGGAGCAGACCCTCACCGCCATAGCCTACCTCTTCGCGTCCATGGAGGCCGCGGGCCTGCCGCTGGCGGTGCTCGACGAGGTGGACGCGGCCCTCGACGAGTCGAACCTGCTCCGCTTCGGAGAGCTCGCCCGCGAGTACGCGAGTCCGTCCGCGGAAGGCTCGGGAGGAATCCAGCTCATAGTCATGACCCATCGCAGGGCCACCATGGAGAGGGCAGACATACTCTACGGCGTGACCCTCGACGAGCCGGGGCTGTCCAAGGCCGTGGGGATAAGGGTGGAGGACTGGGTCGAGCCGGGGCAGGAGCGACAGCGACGCCTCCGGGCCCCCGCGCAATCGGGGGGACGGGCATGAGCGGGCGGGGCAGGGTCGCGTGCTCGCGCGACGAGCTGACCCTCGGCGCTCTCTCGCTCGACCAGCCGGAGGAGGGGCCAAGGGTCAACGCGGACACGATACTGCTGGCCTCCTATGTGCGCGACACCTTCTCCGGCGCGCGCGGCGGCAGGGACGCGCTCGACCTGGGCTGCGCCACGGGCGCGGTGGCCCTGATACTCGCCCGCCGCTTCCCCGGCCTGACGTCGATAAAGGGTCTGGACATCCAGGGGGAGCTGGTCAGGCTCGCGAACGAGAACGCCCGCAGGAACGGCCTGCAGGACCGAGTCTCCTTCGTGGAGGGGGACCTGAGGAGGATCAGGGAGGTGTTCCCCCCCCAGTCCTTCGACGTAATAGTATCCAACCCCCCCTACGAGGCGCCCGGAAGCGGCCGGCTAAGCTCGTCCAGGTCGGAGATGATGGCGAGGCAGGAGGTCTCCTGCACCCTCGACGAGCTGGTCGCCGCCTGCGCCTGCCTGCTGAGGAACCGCGGCAGGCTGTACCTCGTGTTCAAGGCCGAGCGCCTGTGCGGGCTGCTGTCGACCCTGTCGCGCAGGGGGCTGGAGCCGAAGCGCTGCAGGTTGGTGCACCCGTTGAAAGGACGCAAGGCTTCGGTGGTGCTGGTCGAGGCCCTCAGGGGGGGCAGGCCGGGCATGATAGTGGAGCCCCCGCTGTTCGTGCACGACGACGACGGCGCGTACACGGAGGAGTTTTTGAGCGCCTACAGGGAGGAGGGGCTGGCGTGCTCTACATAGTCCCCACCCCCGTGGGCAACCTGGAGGACATGACCGCCAGGGCGGCGCGCGTGCTGTCGGAGGCCGACTTCATAGCCTGCGAGGACACGCGGACCTCCCTTCCGCTGCTTCGCCGCTTCGGGATAACGAGGCCCCTGGTCGCGTACCACTCCTTCAACGAGAGGGGGAGGGCGGACTCTATCCTGGAGAGGCTCGCTCGCGGCGAGAGCTGCGCCCTTATCTCCGACGCGGGCACCCCGGGCATCTCCGACCCAGGCTACGAACTGATCCGCAGGTGCATAGAGGCCGAGATACCGGTCACCGCGCTCCCGGGCCCGACCGCCTTCGTGCCCGCCCTGATCGTGTCGGGCCTGCCGCCCTACCCCTTCCTCTTCTACGGATTCCTGCCGGACGGCATGGGGGACCGCGAAAGGGCCATCAGATCCGTGGCGGGGCTCCCGTGGACCCTGATCTTCTATGTCTCGCCCCACAAGGCGGAGAGGCACGTCGCCCACCTGCTGGAGCTGCTGGGGGACAGAAGGGCCGCGCTGGTCCGGGAGGTGAGCAAGATCTACGAGGAGGCGCGCCGAGGGCCTCTGTCGTCCATCGCCAAGTCCCTCGCCGATGGAGTCAAGGGAGAGCTGGTCCTGGTGGTGGAGGGGGCCTCGGCCGACGCGGGCGGAGCGGAGGGCGACTGGATGGAGAGGGCGCGTGAACTCGCCGCCGCCGGCCTGTCGTCCAGGGAGGTTGTAAAAACCATCTCAAGGGAGTATTCTGTATCGAAAAACGAGGTAAAGACCTTTCTTTTCCGAAAGGACGGGCCGGACAGCGAGGGGGCCGGCGACCCTTGCGACACCGGCCGGAGCACCACATAAAGGAGGTTTCGCGCCAGATGAACGAACGCAGCAGCTACTACCTCACCACCCCGATCTACTACGTGAACGACATCCCCCACATAGGGCACGCCTACACCACCATCGCCGCGGACGCGATGTGCAGGTACAAGAGGATGAGGGGGTACGACGTGTTCTTCCTCACGGGGACGGACGAGCACGGGCAGAAGATACAGCAGAGCGCGGCGGCGAAGGGGCTGACCCCGCGAGAGCTCGCCGACCGCACGGTCGTGAACTTCCAGGAGCTGTGGAAGGCGCTCGACATCTCCAACGACGACTTCATCCGCACCACCGAGGAGCGCCACCACAGGACCGTCCAGGCCATCTTCAAAAAGCTGATGGACCAGGGCGACATCTACAAGGGCAAGTACGAGGGCTGGTACTGCGTCCCGTGCGAGACCTACGTCCCGGAGAGCGCGATGGGGGAGGACAGGACCTGCCCCGACTGCAAGCGACCCCTCCAGATGATGGAGGAGGAGAGCTACTTCTTCAAGGCCTCGAAGTACACCGGGATGCTGCTCGACTACTACAGGAAGAACCTGAAAGGCGTCATGCCGAAGAGCCGCTACAACGAGATAGTCAGCTTCCTGGAGGGCGGGGTGCGCGACCAGTCCATCTCGCGAACCACCCTCAAGTGGGGGATCCCCGTGCCGGGCGACGACGCCCACGTCGTGTACGTCTGGTTCGACGCCCTTATAAACTACGTCACGGCCTGCGGCTACCTGGACGACCGGGTGAAATTCGAGAAGTTCTGGCCCGAGGCGCGCCACCTGGTGGGCAAGGACATAATACGCTTCCACTGCGTGATATGGCCGATCATGCTGCTGGCCCTCGGGGTCGCCCCTCCCGTGTCCGTCTTCGCGCACGGTTGGTGGACGGTCGAGGGGGAGAAGATGTCGAAGTCCAGGGGGAACGTCGTCGACCCGTTCGACATGGCCGCCCGCTACGGCACCGACCCGTTTCGCTACTTCCTGCTCAGGGAGGTTCCGTTCGGACTCGACGGGGACTTCTCGGAGGCCGCCCTCGTCGGCAGGATAAACTCCGACCTCGCCAACGACCTCGGCAACCTGCTGAACCGCACCCTCCAGATGGTGGACAACTTCTTCGGCGGCACCCTCCCCCCGGTGGAGAAGGCGGGGCCGCTGGAGGAGGAGATCGCCCGCCTCGCCGACGAGACCCTCGCGGAGGTCGACGCCAGGATGGAGGACTTCGCCTTCGACGAGGCGCTGAAGGCTATCTGGGCCTTCGTTTCCCGCGGGAACAAGTACATCGACGAGACCATGCCCTGGACCCTTGCGAGGGAGGAGAAGGGCGCGGAACTGGGCGTGGTGCTGAACACCCTGTACGACGTTCTTCGGCTGTCCGCGATGCTGCTGGCCCCCTTCATGCCGGGGACGGCGGCCCGCATGTGGGACCAGCTCGGACTCTCGGGCGCCCCCGCCGACATGCGCTACGAGGACGTGAAGTGGGGAGGGCGCGAGCCTGGCGTCAAGGTCCGAAAGGGCAAGGTCCTCTTCCCGCGCATCGACCTGGCCGAGTGGAGGAAGGCCAGGGAGGCGGAGTCCAAGGCCCCCGCTCCCGCAAAGGAGCAGCCGGCGATCGAGCACGAGCCGACGGTCGGCATCGACGCCTTCAGGGCCATCGAGCTCCGAGTGGCGCAGATAGTCGAGGTGGGCGAGATAAAGAAGTCCAAGAAGCTCTACAGGCTGACGGTCGACCTCGGCTACGAGAGGCGCACGATAGTCTCCGGCATAAAGGAGTTCTTCACGCCCGAGGAGCTGCTGAACAAGAGGATAATTGTGGTGGTAAACCTGCAGCCCGCCACCCTGTGCGGGGTCGAGAGCAACGGCATGCTTCTGGCCGCGGGGGACGGGACGCACACCGCCCTGTCCCTGCTGACGCCGGACCGCGACATACCGCTCGGCAGCAGGGTGAGCTAGCCGGGCAACCGAAAAAGACGTCACCTGCGGGGAGCCTCCTCCAAGCGGCGGAGGCTCCCCCTTGCCGTGCGACGACCAGGAATGCGAGGTATATGGACATGAGAACCAAAGCAGACGAAGAGACAGAGACGCCCGGACTCGCGGACACCCACTGCCACGTGCTGGCCGCCGACTATCCCGACATGAGCGAGACATTCGAGCGGGCCGCGGCCGCGGGCGTGACGCGAATGCTCGTGGCCGGCAGCGACCTGCGCACCAGCCGCGAGGCGATTGATGTCGCGGATAGATACTCCTCGTTCGGCGTCCACGCCGCGGCGGGAGTCCACCCGCACGAGGCGGTTCACGCATCGGGACGCCTTCCGGACGGAATCCGCGAGCTCGCCCTGCACCCGCGCGTCGCGGCCGTGGGCGAGACGGGGCTGGACTACTACTACGACCACTCCCCGCGCGACATGCAGAGAAGCTGTTTTCTAGAGCACGTACGCTTCGCGGGGGAGATCGGCAAACCGTTGATAATCCACGGAAGGGACTCCTACGACGATCTCCGCGCGATACTGAGAAAGGAGACCGGCGGCGCGGCCAGGGGCGTGGTCCACTGCTTCTCCGGCACCGAGGAGGACGCCGCCGACCTGCTGGACATGGGACTCTACCTGTCCTTCGGCGGCCCACTGACCTTCAGGAGGAGCGACGCCCTGCGCGATCTGTTCCGCACGCTGCCCGAGGAACGCATACTGCTTGAGACCGACTCCCCCTGGCTGACCCCCCACCCCTTGCGCGGGAAGCGCAACGAGCCTTCCTATGTGCGCATGGTCTACGAGAGGGCGGCGGAGATCCGCGGCGTGCCGCTCGAGCGGTTGGCGGCCGCGGTGTTCAAAAACGCCGCCCTGCTGTTCGGGTGGGGCGACTCTGCCGCGGAGGTCGGGGCATGACGCAGCCGCCGCTCGTCTTCACGATCGACGCCGTGTGCCCCGTCACGGGAGCGCGCGCCGGCAGGATCGCCACTCGTCACGGTGAGATACCTACGCCCGTCTTCATGCCGGTCGGCACCCAGGCCACGGTCAAGGCCATGGCCCCGTTCGAGCTGGAGGAGATCGGAGCGAGGATCATACTCGGCAACACCTACCACCTCCACCTGCGCCCGGGGGGCGAGCTCGTCCGGGATGCGGGGGGGCTTCACTCCTTCATGAGCTGGCGCCGCCCCATCCTGACCGACAGCGGGGGCTTCCAGGTCTTCTCGCTCGCGTCGCTGGGCAGGATAAGCGACGACGGAGTGGCATGCAGGTCCCACATCGACGGCTCGGAGCACTTCATGTCCCCCGAGTGGTCGATGGCCACTCAGCTTCAGCTCGGCTCGGACATAGCCATGTGCTTCGACCAGTGCGCTCCCTTCCCATGCACCCGCGAGCAGGCCGAGGAGGCTGAGAGGCGCACCGCCCTGTGGGCCGGGCGATCGAAGAGGGCCCATGAGCGCGGTGCCGCCGACGCCCCGCACCAGGCCCTGTTCGGCATAGTCCAGGGCTCCGTGTACGAGGACCTGCGTCTGCGCTCCGCGTCGGAGCTGATCCCGATGGACTTCCCCGGCTACGCGGTCGGGGGGCTGTCGGTGGGGGAGCCGACGGATGAGATGTACCGCATCCTGGACGCGCTGAAGCCTGTGCTGCCCGAATCCAAGCCGAGATACCTGATGGGGGTCGGCAGGCCGGACAACCTCGTCGAGGGCGTCGCGCGCGGCATAGACATGTTCGACTGCGTGCTGCCGACGAGAAACGGCAGGAACGGCACCCTGCTGACATCGCGCGGCCCGATCAACATCAAGAGCAAGCGCTACGAGAGGGACTTCGCCCCGATAGACCCTGACTGCGACTGCTACGCCTGCAGGAACTTCACCAGAGCCTACGTCCGCCACCTGTACAGGGCGGGGGAGATACTCGCCATGCGCCTGTGCTCCTGGCACAACCTGCGCTTCCTGGTGAGGCTGGGGGAGCGGATGAGGGAGGCCATACTGAACGGGAGCTTCCCGCGCTTCAGCGCGGAATTCCTGGCCCGCTACGCCTCCCCTGAAGGGGACGCGCTCCCGGAGGATCGCAGTTGACCGCGCGACTGCTCAGGGTCGACCCCTGGAACCCCGACCCCGGGCTTATAGATGAGGCCGCGCGAGTCATACGGGGCGGGGGGCTGGTGGCATTCCCCACCGAGACTGTATACGGCCTCGGCGCCGACGGCACGTCCGCGACCGCCGTGGCGGGCATCTTCCACGCGAAGGGGCGTCCGGCCGACAACCCCCTGATACTTCACTTCGCCGCGCCCGAGCTAGTCGCCGGGGTCGCGGTCGTCACCCCGTCGGCCTCGAAACTGATGGAGCTTTTCTGGCCCGGGCCCCTGACCCTGGTGCTGCCCTCGCTAGGCGTCGTGCCGCGCGAGGTCTCCGCCGGACTCGACACGGTTGCCGTGCGGATGCCGTCGCACCCGGTGGCGCTCGCCCTCATCTCGAGGGCGGGGGTGCCGGTGGCCGCCCCGAGCGCCAACACCAGCGGCAGGCCTAGCCCCACCGATGCGGAGGCGGTGTTCTCCGACGTGGGGGCGAGCGTCGACCTGGTGCTGGACGGGGGGGCGACCTCGGTCGGCGTCGAGTCCACCGTGCTGGACGCGACGGGCCCGGATTTGGTACTGCTTCGCCCCGGCGGATGCCCGGTCGAGGAGATCGAGGCCCGGGCCGGTGCGAGGGTGCTGCTGTCGGGCGGCGACGGACGCAGGTCGCCCGGCGTGCGCTACCGCCACTACGCCCCCCGCGTGCCCCTGCTGCTGAACCCGACTCGCGAGGAGGTAGCGCTCGCCCTGTCGGAGGCCGGGGCGGGAGCCCGGGCGCGAGTCGCCTGGATGGGGCTGGAGGGGCCGGAGGTCAGCCTAGGCGACGGAACAGTCGACCTGGAACTGAGCGTCCTCTTCGACACGCCGGAGAACTACGCCCGCGGTCTCTTCCACGCGCTTCGCACCTTCGAGCGCCTTGGCGCGGACATAATTGCCGCGCGGCTCCCGGACACCGACCGAGGCATGGGCCGCGCCGTCAGGGACAGGCTCGAGCGGGCGGCGTCCCGCAGTCACGAGAATCCGTGAGAGCTTCGTCATCCGGAGAAGCATCGCTGCCTTTGTCATCCCGAGCGGTGTGAGGGATGCTGCTCGGGGCCGGCCTCCGATTCAGCGGCAGCTTTCTGGCAGGGTCCCTTCGTCGCTTCGCTCCTCAGGGTAAGCGATCGACGGCGCGAAGCCTCCGGCACGCTTCTGCCGGACGGCTCGCTGCGCTGCGCCGGTCGCCTGCTTACCTCCTCGCTCCGCTCGTTCGGGACGACAGAGAGCGAGTCTGTTCGGTCGCCTGCTGGGCGGCCAGATGCATGCCGCCTAAGCGATCGACACGAACGGAAAAAGCGCCCGTTCGGTCGCCTGCTGGGCGGCCAGATGCATGCCGCCTAAGCGATCGACACGAACGGAAAAAGCGCCCGTTCGGTCGCCTGCTTATGTCATCCCGAGCGCAGCGAGGGATCCTGCCTCGCGCCGCCTCCAACCCGGATCCCTCGGCGAAGCCCGCCTCGGGATGACAGAGGCCGCTTCACGCCGTTCGGGCCGACGTGGATTGGAATCGTCGGCCGCCCTATTGCAAAAGCCGCTCCCCCTTGCTACAATACCCGCGTAGTGAAAAAGCCGGGGTGGCGGAATTGGTAGACGCGCTAGATTCAGGTTCTAGTGGGTGTAACGCCTGTCGGGGTTCGAGTCCCCGCCCCGGCACCATATGAAGGTCAAGGGCGGTCTTTCCCCTGTCGGTTGTGCTGTGTCTATTGACACGGCGCGACCTTTTTGTTATCTTTACTCCTTGTCAGCACTATTTTCCCCTATATTTTTACCAGGGAGGTCATAAGGTTCATGGCCGAATTTGTCCCCGTCAGCAGCAAGCGCCGGAGGTTGACCTTCGGGCGTGCCCGGGATCTGGTCGAAATCCCGGACATGATCGAGGTGCAGCGAGATTCCTACGACTGGTTCTACCAGGAGAACACCGAGCCCGGCCTGCGCACCAGGCAGGGGCTGCAGGAGCTGATGCAGGAGATCTTCCCGATCGAGAGCTACGACGGCTCGTTTGCCCTCGAATTCGTACGCTACATCCTCGACGCGCCCAGCACAGAGGAGGAGGAGGCCCGCCAGAGGGACCTGACCTGGTCGCGCCCTGTACGCGCCACCATCAGGCTTGAGAACAGGAAGACCAGGGAGCTCAAGGAGGAGGAGATCTTCCTCGGAGACTTCCCCGTGATGACCGGCAGGGGGACGTTCATAATCAACGGCACGGAGCGCGTGGTGGTGAACCAGCTTGCGCGCTCCGCCGGAGTCTACTTCTCCAAGGAGGAGCAGATGTCCGGCCAGGAGGAGTACTCCGCCAAGATCATCCCCGAGAGGGGGGCATGGCTCGAGTTCTCCTTCTCCCATGGCGAGTCGATAAGCGTCAACATAGACAACCGGAAGAAGATCCCCGCGACCCTGTTGCTCAAGATATTCGGCGCGTCCACCGACGAGGGCGTGCTGGACCTGCTTGGCGCCCGAGTCGTGGAGATGGACATATCCGACGACGACGTGAGGGGCCTGCTGGCCGCCGAGACCGTGATGGACCCGGACGGGGGCGTCGTGGTCCAGAGGAATCGCCTGATAAACAAGGAGCACCTCGAGACCCTTTGGAACATCGGCCGCACCAGGGTCAAGGTGTGGGACGCCGACAGGTCGGTGGCGCTCACCCTCGAGCGTGACGGCGCGTCGAACATCGACGAGGCCATGGTGGAGTTGTTCAAGAAGCTGCGCCCGAACGAGCCGGCGCGAATCGAGAACGCCCGCGAGTACGTGCAGTCTCTCTTCTTCGACCCCAGGCGGTACAACCTGGGGCGCGTGGGTCGCTACAAGATAAACAGGACGCTCGGACTGGCCGTCCCCGAGAGCGTGCGCCTGCTGCAGCTCGAGGACCTGGCCAGGATAATCGGCGGCATCCTCGCCCTGACGGACCCCGAGAGGGAGGGGGACGACATCGACCACCTCGGCAACCGCCGCGTCCGGTCAGTGGGCGAGCTGCTGGCGAACCAGATCCGCATCGGCCTGCTGCGCATGGAGCGCATTGCCAAGGAGCGGATGACGACCATTCCCGACCTCGGCGCCGCCATGGCGCGCGACCTGATAAACGTGCGCCCGATAGCCGCCAGCCTCAGGGAGTTCTTCGGCTCGGGACAGCTGTCGCAGTTCATGGACCAGACCAACCCGCTCGCGGAGGTCACCCACCGCAGGCGCCTGTCGGCGCTCGGCCCCGGCGGCCTGTCGCGCGAGAGGGCCGGCTTCGAGGCCCGCGATGTGCACTACACCCACTACGGCAGGGTCTGCCCGATAGAGACCCCCGAGGGGCCTAACATCGGCCTGGTGACCTCCCTGTCGTCCTACGCCAGGCTGAACGAGTACGGCTTCCTGGTGACCCCCCGCCGCAAGGTGGAGGGGGGCCGCGTGACCGGGGAGATCGTCTTCCTGTCCGCGGACGAGGAGGACGAGGTCTACGTCGGGATGGCCAACACCCCGGTCGACGACGAGGGCATGATCACCGAGGAGGAGTGCTTCACCAGGTTCCAGGGGAACATAGTCTCGGTGCCGCGCGAGGAGGTCACCTACCTGGACGTGTCGCCCAAGCAGATCGTCTCCTCGTCCACCGCCCTGATACCCTTCCTTGAGCACGACGACGCCAACCGCGCTCTGATGGGCTCCAACATGCAGCGCCAGGCCGTGCCCCTGATAGCCCCCGAGGCCCCGATAGTGGGCACCGGGATGGAGCACCGCATAGCCCGTGACTCGGGCTCCTGCGTCTCCGCCCGAAGGGACGGGACCGTCGAGTACGTCGACTCCACCCGCATAGAGATCCGCAGCGGGGTGGAGACGATCGTCTACCCCCTGATAAAGTTCCGCCGCTCCAACCAGGGCACGATCATCCACCAGAAGCCCCTGGTGCGGAAGGGCGACGTCGTGGCCGCGGGCGAGATAATCGCCGACGGACAGGCGATAGAGGGGGGCGAGCTCGCCCTCGGCAGGAACGTGCTGGTCGCCTTCATGCCGTGGGAGGGGTACAACTTCGAGGACGCCATCCTGCTCAGCGAGCGGTTGGTCAAGGAGGACTTCTACTCGTCCATACACATAGAGGAGTACGAGACCGAGGCCAGGGACACCAAGCTCGGCCCGGAGGAGATCACGCGCGACATCCCCAACGTCGGAGAGGACGTTCTGAAGAACCTCGACGAGGAGGGTATTGTCCGGGTCGGCGCCGAGGTCTCGGCCGGCGACATACTGGTGGGCAAGGTGTCGCCCAAGGGCGAGTCCGACCAGACCCCCGAGGAGAAGCTGCTCCGCGCCATATTCGGCGAGAAGGCCCGCGAGGTGCGCGACACCTCGCTGAAGGTCCCGCACGGGGCGCGCGGCAAGGTAGTCGCGGTGAAGCAGATGACACGCGAGGACAGCCCAGACGCGCTGGGGCCGGGAGTCAACATGGTCGTCAAGATCTACGTGGCCCAGCTCCGCAAGATCACCGTGGGCGACAAGATGGCCGGACGCCACGGGAACAAGGGCGTGGTGTCGCGCATCCTGCCGGTGGAGGACATGCCCTACCTGCCCGACGGCACCCCGGTCGACGTGGTGCTGAACCCGCTGGGGGTCCCGAGTCGCATGAACCTCGGCCAGGTGCTCGAGACGATCATGGGGTTCGTCGCCATGCACAACGGCTGGAGGGTGGCCTCGCCCGTGTTCGAGGGGGCCGACGAGGACGAGATCTTCGACCTCATACAGCAGCTGCCTCGGGACAAGTACCCCGACCTGACCGCTGACGGCATGACCACCCTGTACGACGGGCGCACCGGCGACCGCATGGAGAAGAAGGTCACGGTCGGCTGCATGTACATGCTCAAGCTGATACACCTGGTGGACGACAAGATCCACGCGCGCTCCATCGGCCCATACAGCCTGATAACCCAGCAGCCGCTGGGCGGCAAGGCCCAGTTCGGCGGCCAGCGCTTCGGAGAGATGGAGGTCTGGGCGCTGGAGGGCTACGGGGCGGCCAACATACTTCAGGAGATGCTGACGGTGAAGTCGGACGACATTCGCGGGCGGCTCAAGACCTACGAGCGCATAGTCAAGGGGCACAACCTGACCAAGCCCGGCGTCCCCGAGAGCTTCAGGGTGCTGGTGAAGGAGCTCCAGGGGCTCGGCCTGGACGTAGAGGTGAAGTACAGCGACGGCACTATCGGCGAGCTCCTCATGGACGACGACGAGGAGGAGGCCGCCTCCGCCAGGCGAGCCCCGCGCGAGAGGGTGGTTTTCGACGACGACGAGGCATCCTCGGAGGCCGACGACAGTGCCGGGGACAAGCCGTTCGATGAAGAGTTCGACGAGATTGTCAGGGTGGAGGATATCTTCGAGGGCGGACTCCCGGAGGGCATGTCCATAGAGGAAGAAGGGGATGACGACAGATGACCCAGAGGGAGATAGTAGGCGTCCGCATCAAGCTCGCCAGTCCGGAGCGGATTCGCGTGCTGTCGAGCGGCGAGGTGAAGAAGCCCGAGACGATAAACTACCGCTCCCTAAGGCCTGAGAAGGACGGCCTGTTCTGCGAGCGCATCTTCGGCCCCACCAAGAGCTTCGAATGCGCCTGCGGAAAGTACAAGCGCAGCGGCCCCAAGTTCAGGGGGATAATCTGCGACAGGTGCGGTGTGGAGATCACCGACAACCGGGTCCGCCGCGAGCGCATGGGGCATATAGAGTTGGCCGCCCCCGTGGTGCACATCTGGTACCTCAGGGGCATACCGGGCAGGCTCAGCCTGCTTTTGGGGTGCACGACCAAGGACCTCGAGAAGGTGGTCTACTTCGCCCCGACCCGCCAGAGGGAGCAGGCGTTCAAGGTCGTTATGGAGGGCCGCCGGACCGACCTCGCCAGGAAGAACGCCATCCTGTCCGACAGCGAGGTCAGGGTTCACATGCACTACGACCCCAAGTTCAAGGCCGAGGAGGCCTGGAGGGTGCTGTCGGTCGAGGACATCCCGGTCAACGAGGGGGACGTTCTGTCGGCAGGTCAGGTTTCTCGCTACAAGACCGAGTACGGAGACGAGGCCCTCAAGGTCGAGACCGCCTTCACCCTGAAGTCCGTGCCCGAGGGCGCGATGCACAGGGAGGGGGACGTGGTCCCCGCGAGCGAGGCCGAGCGCCTTGCCGGCAGATACGGCGACTCGGTGGAGACGGCGAGGGCGTACATCGGCAACTCCGAGGCCTTCATAGTCACGGCCGCGGTGCATCTGCCCTTCTCCAGGGGGGACATCCTGTCCGAGAGCGAGTGCAGGTCGTACAACCAGAAGTACCCAGGGCGCTTCACCGCCCAGAGGGAGACCGTGACCATCGAGGATCCCTGCTACCTGGTCGTCGACCCCGGCCACTCCCCCTTCGCGTTCGCCGACATAATCATCGAGCGCGAGTATGACCTGTGCTCCGCCTACGACAAGAAGTTCTCCGCCGGGATAGGCGCGGAGGGAGTCCAGTCGCTGCTATCCGTCATGGACATGGAGCAGCTGGTGGCCTCCCTGCGCGAGGAGGTCTCCGAGAGCGCGGGCCAGAAGAAGAGAAAGCTGATCAAGCGCCTGCAGGTGGCCGAGGACTTCCGCAAGGGGGAAGCGTCCCCGTGCGCGATGATCCTCGAGGTGCTGCCGGTGATCCCGCCCGACCTTCGCCCGATGGTCCAGCTGGACGGCGGCCGCTTCGCCACGTCGGACCTTAACGACCTCTACCGGCGCGTCATAAACAGGAACAACCGCCTCAAGAAGCTCCAGGAGCTCAAGGCGCCCGAGATAATAATCCGCAACGAGAAGCGCATGCTGCAGGAGGCTGTGGACGCGCTTATCGACAACGGCCGCATGGGCAAGGCAGTGCTGGGCGCCGGCAACCGTCCGCTCAAGAGCCTCACCGACCTGCTGCGCGGAAAGAAGGGGCGCTTCCGTCAGAACCTGCTGGGCAAGAGGGTCGACTACTCCGGTCGCTCGGTCATAGTCATAGGCCCCCACCTGAAGATCTACCAGTGCGGCCTGCCCAAACAGATGGCGCTCGAGCTGTTCAAGCCGTTCGTCATACGCCAGCTCGTGGAGAGGGGGCTCGCCCCGAACATAAAGAACGCCAAGAGGATCATAGAGCGCGGCCGTGAGGAGATCTGGGGAATCCTCGAGGAGATAGTGAAGGATCACCCGGTCATGCTGAACCGCGCCCCCACCCTGCACAGGCTGGGGATCCAGGCGTTCGAGCCGGTGCTCATGGAGGGCAAGGCCATCCACCTGCACCCGATGGTCTGCACCGCCTTCAACGCCGACTTCGACGGCGACCAGATGGCGGTCCACGTGCCGCTGTCGATAGAGGCGCAGACCGAGGCCAGGCTGCTGATGCTGTCGGCCAACAACCTGCTCTCCCCCGCCAGCGGAAGGCCCGTCATGACCCCGACACAGGACATAGTGCTCGGCATCTACTACCTCACCGACATGCGCGACGGGCTTCCCGGAGAGGGCATGTACTTCAGCGACATAGACGACGCCCTGTCGGCCTTCCACCACGGCGTCACGAAGGTGAACACGAAGATCTACTTGCGGAGGAAGGACGAGTGGGGGGATGTCGAGGGCGCCGATGGAAAGTGGATTCAGACCTCCCCTGGCAGGGTGGTATTCAACAGCCGCCTGCCCGAGCAGCTGCGCTTCGTCAACAGGCAACTCGGCAAGAGGGGGCTGGGACAGCTCCTGGATCGCGCGTTCGACCTGGTCGACCGCGTGGCGATGGTCAGGATGCTCGACGACGTCAAGTCCCTGGGCTACCACTGGGCCACAGTCAGCGGGATCAGCTTCGGGGTGCAGTCCATAATCATCCCGCCCGAGAAGCAGGAGCTTACACATAGGGCGATGGAGCAGGATACCGAGCTGAAGTACGAGTACAACATGGGCATCCTTACTTCGGACGAGTACCTGGTGCAGAAGGAGAGCCTGTGGTCCGAGACCTCGAGGGCCATCGCCGACAGCATAGTCGAGCACATGGACAGCACCAACCCCATCCGCATGATGATTGACTCCGGCGCAAGGGGCAGCAGGAGCCAGATGGGGCAGATGGCTGGCATCAGGGGGCTGATGTCCGACCCCTCCGGCCGCATAATCGACTACCCCATCACCGCGAACTTCCGCGAGGGCATGAACATGCTCGAGTACTTCATCTCCACCCACGGAGCCAGGAAGGGGCTTGCGGACACCGCGCTCCGCACCGCCAAGTCCGGCTACCTCACCAGGAGGCTGGTGGACGTGGCGCAGGACCTGATAATAACCGAGCACGACTGCGGCACCGACCAGGGGATAGTCATTCGCCCGCTGATGCAGGACGACAGGGTCATGATACCCCTGTCCGAGAGGATATACGGCAGGACCCTGCTGCTCGACGTTCATCACCCGGAGACCGGCGAGGTGATAGCCTCCGCCGGCGAGTGCCTGTCCGAGGAGAAGGCCAGGGCCGTGGAGGCCGCCGGCATTCAGGAGGCGCACGTGCGCAGCCCGCTGAGCTGCGCCCTGCGCCACGGGATCTGCCAGGTTTGCTACGGCATGGACCTGGCCACCAGGAAGGAGGTCCCGATGGGGGAGGCCGTTGGGGTCGTTGCCGCGCAGTCCATAGGCGAGCCGGGCACCCAGCTTACGATGCGCACCTTCCACACCGGCGGCGTGCGACTGACCGGAGAGGATATAACCCAGGGCCTTCCGCGAATCGAACAGCTGTTCGAGGTCCGCAGGCCCAAGAAGGTGTCTTTCCTCGCGGGCGTCGACGGCAAGGTGGCGGAGATCCGCGTGATGGAGGGGAAGCGCAAGGTGATAATAACCTCCGAGTCCGGTGACGAGGAGAAGATAACCCACAACATCCCCATAAACCAGAATCTCCTGGTCGAGGAGGGGGACGAGGTGTCGAAGAGCGACAGGCTCACGGACGGCAACTTCGACCCGCAGCAGCTGCTGGAGGTCGAGGGGATCGAGGCGGTGCAGCGCGCCCTGGTCGACGAGATACAGGACGTCTACCGCTCCCAGGGCGTGTCGATAAGCAACAAGCACATAGAGGTCATCCTCAGGAAGGTGGCCCCGGTGAACCGCGTCAGGATCAACGAGGAGGGAGACACCTCCTTCGTCGCCGGGGATCTGGTCTGGACAGACGACATAGCCGCCGAGACCGCCGAGATAGAGGCGGAGAACGAGCGGAACATAGCCGAGGCGGTGCGCATGTTCGCGGGCCTGGAGCTCAAGGAGGTGTCCCCCCAGAAGGGGGACGAGTCGCTGCAGAGGCTTCTCGGCGAGCCGCTCGACGAGGGGGCCGTCAGGATGCTGCTCAGGCCGGGGTTGGCGATCTCCTCGATGGTCCTCAAGGACGCCGGAGGCGAGCCGTTCAACCTGGTCGCCGGGGAGGCGGCCTTCCGCAAGCAGCTGGAGGGGATGGAGCTGATCGAGCCCTTCAGGTCCGCCGACGGCAAGGAGATACCCGCCGGAGCGAGGCTGACCCTCGGTCAGCTCGCGATAATCACCGGCAACGACCCCGAGCCTGTCCTGGTACGGGATGTCGCCCTGCTGGAGAAGCTGGCCGACTCAGCCTACATCGCGGAGGACATCGTCGCCGACGGCGAGTTGATCGCGAAGGCCGACAGGATATTCACCTCAGAGGCGGCCGCCCTGTGCAGTAGGAGCGACGTGAGAAACATAACCGTCTGGCACTCGGTCGAGAGGGTCAACCTGTCCGACATCCTCGAGGCCAGCCTCAAGGAGAAGTGGGGCAGGCCTCTCTCCCGCGCGATCGACAGCTCGGGCGAGGCCATGACCGACCTGCCTCAGCTGGTCGACGAGCGGATAATCGGCGGGGTGCTGGAGGGGCGCATCACCGCGGTGGAGATCGAGGGGGTCGTCTTCTCGAGGGACACCTTCCTCAGGGAGTTGCTGACGGACGCCGTTTACGGCAAGATCCTGCTGGAGCCGGTGGTCGACATAAAGGGCAACACCATAGCG
>JAKJGK010000030.1 GCA_022704435.1 Synergistota bacterium
CGGATCCTGATTCAGGAAAAGGCATAGCGGTGGATGCTTGGAGCAACGTCTACGTGACTGGGTGGACGCATTCCGATGAGAGGACCTTCCCCGTGACAATCGGGCCGGACCTGACGTTCAACGGCCGCTGGGACGCCTTCGTTGCGAAGGTGGACGCAGCAGGGTCTGAACTGCTCTACTGCGGCTACATAGGCGGCGAGAGGGACGATGGGGGGGAAGGCGTAGCAGTTGACGGTTTGGGCAACGCCTATGTGACGGGACTGGCGAATTCGAACTTGTGGGACGACGAGGGCGATAGCATCGCAGAGGACGAATCGGACAATGCCTATGTGACGGGGAGGACGGGTTCCGACGAGACTTCCTTCCCCGTGACGGTCGGGCCGGATCTGACGTGCAACGGCGAAGGGGACGCCT
Source organism: Synergistota bacterium (assembly GCA_022704435.1). Lineage (GTDB taxonomy): Bacteria > Synergistota > Synergistia > Synergistales > Aminobacteriaceae > JAAYLU01. The sequence continues at coordinate 415 of JAKJGK010000030.1, forward strand.
TCGTGGCGAAGATCGGAGCTGTAGTGCCCCCTCCCGATGCTGCGAGAATGAGCGACGAGGATTTTCGAAAACTATGCGCAGAAGGAACTGCCGCCGAAGTACGAGCCGCCATTGAGGCGGGAGCGACCGTTAAGGGAAAGAAGGGCGAACCAACTCCTCTTCACTGGGCTGGATTGAATCCGAAACCCGGAGTAATTTCGGCTCTCCTGAAAGCGGGGGCCGACGTGAACGCGAGAAGCAAGGACGGCACCACCCCTCTTCATATCGCAGCCGCGAACAACTCGGCTGCCGAGGCAGTCTCGCTGCTTTTGAAGGCAGGCGCCAACGCGAACACGCGGAACAGAGACGGCCGGACTCCTCTTCATTCCTGCGCGTACGGAGAGGCCGCCGCGCCGGTAGTCGAAGCGCTTCTCAAGGCTGGCGCCGATGCGAACGCACGGGACGCAGAAGGAGTGACCCCGCTCTTTTTCACGGTTGCGGACGCCTCCAAGAGGAATGTCACGGCTTTGCTCCTGAGATCGGGCGCCGATGCGAACGCCAAGGACAGGGACGGCGGAACTCCGCTGCATCGTGCGGCGGCGAGCAACACCGACCCGGACGTCGTCCCGCTGCTCCTGAAGTCCGGCGCCAAAGCTAATGCGAGGGACAAGGACGGGCGGACGCCGCTGCACCTGGCGGCGCGGAGCAACCCGAATCCGGTGGTGACCGAGCTACTCCTGAAGGCGGGCGCTGACGCGAAGGCGAAGGACGCCTCCGGAATGAGGCCCATCGACTACGCCGAAAAGAACCGAAGCCTGAGGGACACGGAGGCATACTGGAAGCTTAACGACGCGGGCTATTGAGAAGAAGCCGCGGAAAGGGGGTGCCAGATGTTCCAGCCCCCCCTTTCCACGTTGAGACGCTGCAGTCCGTTCAACGTCTGGTGCGTCCGCGACGATCACGCTCCTGCCGCAGGGCCTACTCCTTCTTGACCTGCCTCTGCCAGGCGTGCAGCGCCAGCGCTATTCCTATGACGCCGTAGGCGACGAACACCCGGAAGTACTCGCCCACCTGCGCGCTGCCCATTATGTTCTTCCCCGCCAACGGGGAGACTATGAACAGGGCGTGGAAGAGAACGGTCCCCAGCAGGGCCTGCCCGATGGTGGCCCTGGTCACGGACGCGCCGCCTATCAGAAGGGCGGCCACCGCGAAGGTGCCCACCTGGACGTGGGAGCCGTAGACCTGCACGTTGCCGATGTTTTGCAGGAATATGAGCTGTCCCCACGCCGCCAGCACCGTGGAGAAGATGACGGCGATTATCCTCACCCTGTCCACCTTCACCCCCGCCACCTGGGCGATGTGCCTGTTCTGGCCGACTGCGCGGAAGTCCTGCCCCAGCTTCGTCCTGAACAGAAGGAACACCGCGATGCACAGCATCAGCACGATGGCCAGGGTCAGCACCGGGAAGTTTATGTTGTTGAGGTACTTCAGGACGGGGATGTCTATCCCCTTCGCCTTGAACACGTAGAACTTGTCTATTGCGTACTGCCAGATCTTCAGGTCTATCGTGTTCACGAAGCCCACCCCGGACGGCAGCAGCAGGGACTTGTCCGAGATCGGTATGATCCACCCGACCAGGATAAGGCATATGAGCTGGTAGACTCCGTTGGCGAAGAAGCCGAGGATCAGGCCGGTTATCATCTCCTTGCCCTTGGCCTTGTTGAACAGGACGCCGGTAAGCCAGCCGAACAGCACCGCGAAGGGGAGCGACAGGAGGCACGCGGTGAAGAAGCCCGTCATTCCCGTCAGGTTGTGAGTCACTGTGATGAAGGCCGCGAACTGCCCCGCCATCGCACCCAGGACTATGCCGAAGTTCAGCCCCATGCCGGCCAGCACCGGGATGATCAGGGAGATAACCAGGAAGGAGTTGCGCGCGAGCCTGGTCATCAGGTCGTTGGCGAAGAACATCCAGGACAGGCCCGAGTAGTGGAAACCGGCCGCGCAGATGACGATGAAGACTATAGGCACGATGTTTCTCTGAATCAGCCTCACTGAGCGTCACCTCCCGCCTCTTTGCGCGTCAGGGCGTAGAGGATTATCCCGTTGCTTATGATCACCCTCATGATCTCCGAGATGTCGCTGTCCATCGCCACGTTCGCCACCGGCAGGGCTATGACCAGAAGTCCGTTGAACAGGAAGGCGCCGACCAGGGCCTGCGTTATGGTGGCCCGCCGGAGCGAGGCCCCTCCGATCAGGATGGCGGAGACGGAGTAGAGCGCCATGTACAGCGGCGCCTGGTAGAGCTGTATGAAACCGTAGCTCTGAGAGTAGATTATTATGCCGGCCGCGCCCATCGCGCACGAGATCGTGGAGGCCAGGACGCGATACCTGTTCACGCTCAGGCCCGAGGCCTCGGCGAAGCGAGGGTTGGACCCGACCATGGACATTGCCAGTCCGGTCCTGGTCCTCATGAACAACCACAGGAGCACGCAGGAGAAAGCAGTCACGAGAAGCAGCCCCGTTGGGATGGCAGCTCCGCGGATGTTGAAGCTCCAGAGGCGGTCCAGTATCTGCTCCATCCTGCCGTCCAGCACCACGGTCACCCTCAGCCCGTCTCCGCCGTAGGGCCAGATCATCTCGGGGCTCGTGTAGGGGGCCATCAGCCAGAAGATGCACATGAGCGAGACTATGGAGAAGCCCATGTAGGTCCCCACGGTCATCTCCTGCCCCTTCACCCTGTTCAGCAGCAGCCCGTACAGCCACCCGGCGATCGCGCCCAGCGGTATCGAGACCCCCACGGCGAAGAACAGGGCGGGGAAGCCGCTGAAGTCCAGCTCGATCGCCAGGGTAGCCCCGATCAGGCCGCAGATTATCCCGAACGGCAGGCCAAAGTTTGGCCCGGCCCCCGCCTGGATCGTCGGTATCATCGCCAGCACCAGCAGGGCATTCATCCCGAAGCGAGTCAGCATCGCGCTGAAAATCTGTCCCATCGGAAGGCCGTAGGAGAAGGCCGCGGCCACTAGGAATGCGAGGAAGAGAGAGATGATCAGCCGCGGTATGCCGATCCTGTTCATTATGTCGTTTCCCACCTAGACGGCCTCCTTTCCGTGCAGCTTGGCGTACTCGCCCGCCATCATGAGCCCGAAGTCCCTGTCGCTCGCGGTCGGCAGCAGCACTCCCTCGAGCCTCCCCTGGTAGACTATGGCGATGCGGTCGCAGACGGAGCGGAGCTCCGCCAGCTCGGACGAGGTCATGACTATTGTAAGCCCCGTCTCCCTGTTGAGCTGCACCAGATGGTCGAGGATGAGTCTCTTGGCGCCTATGTCGATTCCCCTGGTCGGCTCGGAGACGAAGAGCAGGCTCGGCTCAAGGGTAATGGCGCGAGCGATGCAGACCTTCTGCTGGTTGCCGCCGGAGAGTCGCCTCGCGAGCTGGCGCGGCCCGGTGCATCGGATGTCCAGCTTTTCGATCATCTCCCGGGCGTACCCGGTCATCTCCCTGGAGTTCAGGATGCTCACCCTCCCGGTCTTCATGAACATCCCCTTCGTCTGTATCGCAGTGGCAACCATGTTGAACTCGATCGACTCGTCCAGTAGAAGCCCCGTCCCCCTCCTGTCCTCCGACACGAACGCCATGCGGTTGTCCAGCGAGGTCCGGGGGGAGTTCAGCCTGACCGGTTCTCCGTTCATCCTCACGTCCCCGCTCGACGGGAAGAGCCCCATTATGCCGTTGGCTATGCCGATCTTGCCCTGTCCTGCCAGTCCGGCAATCCCCAGTATCTCGCCGCGCCTAACGTCGAGGTCCACTCCCTTCACGGCCTCGCCAGGCATGGCGACCGACAGGCCCTTTATCTCCAGGACCGGCTCGTCGCTCAGCTCCGCCAGGGGCCTGCCCTGAATTTCGCCGCCCTCTATCCTCCTGCCGACCATCAGCTCCGCGATCCTGTCTATCGTGGTCTCTGAGGGTCGGGTCTCGGCTATGCGCTCGCCGTCCCTCAGCACGACGATCTTGTCGGACACCTTCATGACCTCGTCCAGCCTGTGGGTTATGAAGAGCACGGAGATCCCCTTGTCCGTGAGGATCTTTATGGACTCGAGCAGCTTGTCAGCGTCGGACTCGGTGAGCACCGCGGTCGGCTCGTCCAGCACCAGCAGGCGGATGTGCCTCTTGTCCAGCTCGCGGGCTATCTCGACGAACTGCATGTGCCCCACCGGCAGCCCCCTGACCGGGAGCATCTCGTCTATGCCGAGGCCGATTGCGTCCATCGACGTCCTTGCGTCCTTTCTCATCGCCGGCATGTCCAGCCACTTGAGTGGCTCGCCGAAGAGGCGGCCGAGCAGGCTGTCCCTTGTGATCTCCCTGTTGAGCTTGATGTTCTCCGTTATGGAGAAGCCGGGCAGAAGCATGAACTCCTGGTGGACCATTCCTATGCCGAGCCTCATGGCCTCCTCCGGCGATCTTATGTCGACCTTCTCGCCGTCCAGGAACACCTCGCCCTTGAAGCCGCCGGTGGCGTGGATGACCGGCATCCCGAACAGGATGTTCATCAGGGTGGACTTTCCCGCCCCGTTCTCCCCCACCAGGGAGAGGACGTCGCCCGGCCCCAGGGAGAAGGATACGTCCTTGAGGACGCGGTTGCCGTAGTACTCTTTGCTTATGTTCTTCATCTCGAGCCGGGTTGTACCGCTCAAAGGACCGCCTCCTTTGCAAAAATGGCAGGGCCGCCGTTGTCGACAGCCCTGCCACGAGTGTCACAGATCCCTGGACTGGTTTACTTCCCGAAGATGATCGACTCGCCGACGACCATCAGGAAGTGAGGGGTCTTCTCATCGTCGAACGCGCGGACGCGGACATCGCCTGCGTACTTGTGAAGCGCGGCCTTGGCTCTCTCGATGTCCTGCTTGTCCTCGAACTTGCCCTCGGCGAAGTCCATCGCATACTCGGAGCCGGCGCGGATGAAGTTCATGGCTATGGGCGCGGTCCAGGTGGCGATGCGCCCTTCCATCCCGAGCTCCACGATCTTCTCGTTAATCGCATTGAGAATGTACGGGACGTCGCCCTTGCTCTCGACCTTGAGGCCGAGCGCGTTGGGAAGCGCGTGGAAGGGGCTTGGGCAGCACTGCTCGGGGTAGAGCGCCTTGCCCTTGACCACCGACTTGATCAGCGGCTCCTGCATCGAGCAGTTGGTGCTGAAGAAGGCCGTGTCCGGGCCGTACTTCTCAACCTGGCGCGGCGCGTCCTCGAGGATGAACTGCTGCGCGCCGGCAACTCCGCCCTCGCCGGTGGGGTCGGGGGAGTTGACGAAGACGAACTCGATCCCCAGCTCCTTCGCCGTCTTCTCCATGATGTCCCTGCGGGTCGCCAGCAGAGGCATGCTCATGTGACGGGGGAAGGAGTAGTGAATGAACGTCTTGGCCCCCATGTCCCTGGCCTTCTCGATGATCGTGGTCCCGCGGGTCGGCTGGTCGATCTCGTAGAGAATGTCGGCCTTCTCGGCTATCATGTACGGCTCCTCGTGGATGGTCCCGAGGACGAACAGGATATCGTCGCGGACCTCTCTGACCTTGTCGATCGCGGCCGCCGTTCCAGGGACGGCCTGGCAGACGACTATCGCCTTCACGTCCGGGTCCGAGGCCATCGCCAACACCTGGGATATGGTGGTCTCCTGCTCGTCCATGAACTTGTCGGGATAGGTGACGTGGATGACCCTGTCCTCGCCGTACTTGGCGACCATCTCCTCGCCTGCGCGGTACTCCTCCTCGCCCTGCGACACCGTGCCGGTCATGATGCCGATCTTCGGCGCCGCGAAGGCCGCCGCTCCGAGAACAAGAACGAGCGCAATTGCAACAAGTACCCCGGTGAATCTCCTCATGTGCGTATCTCCTCCTTGGTAATCGAGCTTCCTTTTTCACCCGGTTAGAAAGCGACGAGATGCGTGCATCGTGTTGCAGCGCAGGCGAACGGAAACATTACATATACTCTACAATATGAGAATGATTTTGTAAAGACCTAGTGATATTTGCAAGATTTTTTTGATCGAAGAATTCTCCCTCGGAGCTTGCGCATTCGATGGATTTATGATATATGAATATATAAGCATATATCAATGTAATGGAGGTTCGTCATGTCTGATGAAGATGTGCACTGCTCGGGCGGGGACGGGGGAGAGGCGGGCGGGGCGCCGGCAGGCATCCGGGAGATGATGCCGAAGGAGGAGATACTGTACGAGCTCGCCGACCTCTTCCGGGTGTTCGGCGACACGACCAGGATAAAAATCCTGTGCGCTCTCTCGCTGTCGGACCTGTGCGTGGCGGACATAGCCGCCCTTCTGGGGATGAGCCAGCCCGCGATCTCGCACCAGCTCAGGGTGCTGAGGCAGGCGCGGCTGGTGCGCGTCGCGAGGAGGGGGAGGCAGGCGGTCTACGGGCTCAACGACGATCATGTCAGGACAATTTTCGCCCAGGGGTTCGACCACGTGCGTCATATTGCCGAGAAGGGGGCTGATATACATGGCTAGCGAGCGCGAGACTCTGAGGCTCTCCGTCGCGGGGCTGAACTGCGCGGCCTGCTCTATGAAGATAGAGAGGGCCTTGGCCGGACTGCCCGGCGTGGTCGAAGCGACGGTGGACATGGCCGGGGGAAGGATCAGCCTGTCGCTGATGAGAAGGGGGAGCGCGGCGGACATCGTCGAGTCCGTGAGGGAGGTCATGGCATCGATAGAGCCCGGCGCGGCGGTGCTGGACGGGGGAGTGCCGAAAGAGCCGTCCGGCCTGCCTATGGGCGACGCTGCGCGCCTCGCGATCGGGGGCGTTTTGTGGCTCGCCGCCATTTTTCTGCCCCTAGGAGAGGAGGCGCGAATCTCCCTCTACGTCTGCGCCTACCTGGTCGCGGGCATCAAGGTACTGGCCGCGGTGGCCAGAAACCTGCGCGGCGGGTCGGTGTTCGACGAGTTCTTTCTGATGACCGCGGCTACGCTGGGCGCCTTCGCTCTGGGCGACTTCTCGGAGGCCGTGGCCGTGATGCTGTTCTACGAGTCGGGCGAGCTGGTGCAGGATCTGGCCGTCGAGCGCTCCCGCAAGTCGATCATGGCCCTCGCCGACATTCGACCGGACACGGCCAATATCCTGGACGGAGGGGTGTGGCGCGTCGCGAGCGCGGCCTCGGTGGTGCCTGGAAGAATCGTGCTGGTAAAGCCAGGCGAGCGGGTCCCGCTGGACGGCAGGGTGCGGGAGGGATCCTCGTCGCTCGACACCTCGTCCCTGACGGGCGAGTCCGTCCCGCTGGACGTCTCGGCCGGAGCGGAGGTCCTCGCCGGGAGCGTGAACCTGGGCGGCGCGATAACGGTCGACGTGACGAGCCGCTACGGGGATACCGCTCTGTCCAAGGGTCTGCGCCTGATAGAGGAGGCTAGGGAGGGCAAGGCCCCCACCGAGAGGTTCATCACCGCCTTCGCAAGGTGGTACACTCCCGCGGTGGTGGGATTCGCCGTCCTGCTGGCGATTGCGCCGCCATTGGCGGGGCTGGGCGATTTCCGCACCTGGGTCTACAGGGCCCTGGTCTTCCTTGTGGTGTCATGCCCGTGCGCCCTCGTGATCTCCATCCCGCTGGCCGTCTTCGGGGGCATAGGCGCGGCGTCCAGGAGGGGAATACTAGTCAAGGGCGGGGACGTGCTGGAGAGGCTGGCCGATGTCAGGGCCGCCCTGTTCGACAAGACCGGCACCCTCACCAGGGGGGTGTTCAGGGTGACGGAGGTTCATCCCTCGGCCCCCTTTACCGCTAGGGAGCTGATCGAGATCGCGGCGGCGGCGGAGAGGGGCTCGAACCACCCGATAGCGAGGGCGGTCGCGAACGCGGCGGGGCCGGGCGAGGGGCCGCAGGGCCTGATAGAGGAGCTGCCCGGGCTCGGAGTGCGCTTGCTCCTCGACGGGGTGGAGATCCTGGCTGGAAACGCCTCTCTTCTGGAGAGATACGGAGCGAGCGTCGAAAGCTCGTGGAAAGATAAGCCCGGCGCGGTGGTTCACGTCGCGAGGGGCGGTGCCTACGCAGGGTTCATAGTGGTCGAGGACACTCCGAGGGAGCAGGCTAACACAACCGTGAACAGGCTCAGGGAGCTGGGTGTGAGGTTCGTCGGAATGCTGTCGGGGGACAGGCCGGAGAACGCGGAGAAGCTCGCCCGCGAGCTCGGACTGGACCTGTGGAGGGGCGGCCTGATGCCCGCCGACAAGCTTGAGCACTTCCGCAGGATAAAAGAGGAGGTCGGCGGCACGACGATCTTCGTGGGGGACGGCATGAACGACGCTCCGCTCCTTGCCGCCTCGGACGCGGGTTTTGCGATGGGCGGGCTGGGAGCGGACGCGGCGATAGGGGCCGCGGACGTTGTGCTGCTGGACGACGACCCCTCCGGGGCCGCGGAGGCGATCGAGATAGCTCGGAGGACCCGAGCGGTGATGAGGCAGAACATAGCGTTCGCCCTCGGGGTCAAGGGGCTGGTGCTGGCGATGGGGGCGTTCGGGGCAGCCTCCATGTGGGAGGCGGTCTTCGCCGACGTGGGGGTCGCGCTTCTTGCGACGCTCAACTCCGCCCGCATACTGAGTCTGGTCGGCGCTCCCGAAGCGCTGTAGACGAATCTACAGAATTCAATGAAACGCTCGATTTTAATTGTTTCTATGGTATAATTAAAAAATAAAGCGATGGCCCTATTCTCACCTTCGCCGGTAAGTGAGGAACCGCACCCCGTGGTATGGGGCGCGGTTAGAGTTGTATTCAGGGAACCAATGCTAAAAAAAGAGGTGAACGTCGTGTCGATGAAGATGAAGCGGTTTAAAAGAGTACTGTGCTCGTGTTTTCTTCTGCTTGTCCTGCTGGTGGTCTCGTCGGCGTCGGAGGGGGCGATTCACGTGACCAAAGGCGGCTCGGGGAACAAGTCGGGAGATTCGTGGGCAAATGCCATGGGCGTGGTGGAGTTCAGGGCTGCGTTGGAGGCCGGAACAAAGGGAGAGTATTGGCTAGCCAAGGGTACGTACACCCCAACTGGTGGCACAGACCGCGACAAATCCTTCGTACTCAAAAATAATATCGCCCTTTACGGCGGCTTCGCCGGGACTGAGACCGATAGGGACGAGCGCGACTGGGAGGCAAATGTCACCATCCTGAGCGGAGCCATCGGCGGCGGCTTGCGAAGCAAAAACGTCGTCCGTGCTGAGAACGCGTTCTCAACCGCCATCCTCGATGGCATGACCATCACCGGCGGTGAAACAACGCAAGGTGGTGGTGGGATGCTAATCATTCACAGCAGTCCGACGGTGAGAAACTGCACCTTCACGGGGAACAAGGCGGACATCGGCGGCGGGATGGGCATCATGTTAGGCAGTCCGACGTTGACGAACTGCACATTCTCTAAGAACGTGGCAGATGACAGCGCCGGAGGGATGTACCTCGGCTTCGGCAGTCCAACGTTGACGAACTGCACCTTCTCGGAGAACAAGGCAGGTGCCGGCGGAGGGATCGGCATGGAAGGCAGCAGCAATCCGACGCTGACGAACTGTACCTTCACGGGGAACGAGGCGGGCGTCGGCGGCGGGATGGTCATTGCAGACAACAGCAATCCGACATTGACGAACTGCACCTTCTCGGAGAACGTGGCAACTTACGGCGGCGGGATGTTTCTCAGCTCAAGCGATCCGACATTGACGAACTGCACTTTCTCGGGGAACGGGGCAACTAGCGGCGGCGGGATGGACATTGCAAGCGGCAGCAAACCGACGTTGATGAACTGCACCTTCTCGGAGAACGAGGCGAACTACATCGGCCGCGGGGTGTCCATCAGAGATGGCAGCGATCCGACGGTGACGAACACCATCTTCTGGGGGGCGGGATCCGTAGTGGGGCAGGTTTTTGTGCAACAGGGCAATCCGACAATAACCTATTCCGTCGTCGATACCGCCGTTTTCCCAGGCAACGGCAACACGGGCACCGACCCGATGCTTGCCCCGCTGGCGGACAACGGCGGCCCGACGCAGACCTGCGCCCTGCTCGATGGCAGCTCAGCGATAGACAGCGGGACAAATACGGGCGCGCCGTCGACAGACCAGCGTGGCGTCTCCCGTCCGCAAGGGTCGGGATACGACATTGGCGCCTACGAGAAAGAGCAGACCCCCGTTCCCCCGAAGCCCGGCTCGTCTGGCGGCGGCGGCTGCTCGACAGGCCCCTCCTCACCATGGGTGCTCGCCCTTCTCGCGCCCCTGGCTTCTCTAGCGATGAGAAAAGGGTCTGTCCGCAGGGGGCGTTAGTTAAACACCAAGGAATACAAAGACCTCCGGGCGCTTCTTCATGAAGCGCCCGGAGGTCTTTAGTCCACGAGCAGCTTGGCTATATCACCTTTCTCCTCTCCCGCTCGGCGTCGGACGCGCCGTCGTCGCGCGGGTACCAACGCACCTTGCCGAAGTTGAGGCCGACCCGGTCGCCCACGGAGAAGCCGTGCTCGCGGGCGGTCTGGATGCGCACCTCCTGGTCGCCCGCGTCCACCCTGTACTCGGTGTAGTCTCCCAAGAAGATGCGCGACTTGACCTCGACGCGGTATCCGCCCTCCGCGCTCAGCTCGATCTCGTTCGGGCGCGACGCCACGGTCGCCGCGCTCTCCCCGAAGTCGCTCGGGACGGGGAAGGGCAGCGGGGCACCGTCCGTCCCGACCGGGTAGGCCTTGCCGCCCGAGATGTTCACGTCGATGAAGTTCGACAGCCCGAGGAACCCGTAGACGAACTTGTTGGCGGGGTCCTTGTACATGTTGGCAGGGGTGTCCACCTGCTGCACCACGCCCATGTCCATCACCAGCATGCGGTCGGACAGGGCCATGGCCTCGGCCTGGTCGTGGGTGACGTAGATTATCGTGAAGCCCAGACGCCTCTGAAGGGCCTTTATCTCGAACCTCATCGTCTCGCGCAGCTTCGGGTCCAGGTTCGACAGCGGCTCGTCGAGCAGGAGTACGTCCGGCTTCATTACGATGGCGCGGGCCAGGGCTATCCGCTGAAGCTGCCCCCCCGACAGGCTCGACGGGAAAGACCTCTCGAGGCCGGACAGCCCCGTGTGACCCAACGCCTCGCCCACCCTCGACTCCATCTCGGCCCTTGGGACCTTTCGGACGCGAAGCGGGAAGGCCACGTTCTCGAACACGTTCAGGTGCGGCCAGACGGCGAAGGCCTGGAAGACCATACCGAGCCCCCTGTCCTCCGGCTGCACGTACAGGTTTCGATCCCTGACCGACACCGGTCTGTCTCCTATCCAGATCTCCCCCTCGCTGAGGTCCTCGAAGCCTGCTATCATGCGCAGCGTGGTCGTCTTGCCGCACCCGGAGGGCCCCAGAAGCGAGAAGCACTCGCCGTTCCTGATCTCGAGGTCGAGACGCGAGACGGCCGTGACATCCCCCATGCTCCTCGTCGCGAACCTCTTGGTGACATTCTTGAGCACCACTCCGCTCATGACACGCTCCTCCTGTCCCTGGTGACGTAGCGCAGCGCGAGGTTGCCCAGCATTATGATGATTATCGTGATGGCGGACAGGGCCGCGGCCTGGGTTATGTTGCCCTCGGCGTTTATCGAGTAGATGGCCACCCCGAGGGTCCGCGTGTACGGCCCGTACAGCAGCACGGAGGTGGTGAGCTCCCTCATAGCCGGCAGGAAGATCAGGAAGAAGCCCGCCACCATGCCCGGGCGAATCAGCGCCATGGTAATGTCGCGCAGGGATTCGAGGTGGGTGGCGCCGCACGAGCGGGCCGCCTCCTCCAGCGAGTAGTGCACCTGCTCGAGCGACGCGGAGGAGCTCTTCATCGCGAACGCGACGTAGCGGGCGATGTAGGCGACGAGGATGATCCAGATCGTGTTGTACAGGTTGATGTAGAAGGCGCCGCTCCACATCAGAATGACCCCAATGGCCAGCACCAGGCCGGGGATGGAGTAGGGCAGCAGAGCCAGGATCTCCAGCAGGGCCTTGCCCCTCACCCTGACCTTGACCACGACGTAGGCGATCATCGTCCCGACGAACATGGCGATTATCGCCGACGAGATCGACAGCACGAAGCTGTTTCGGATCGCGTCCCTCGCCATCTGCGACGAGAACAGCACCTGGCGGAAGTTCTCCAGCGACATGTTCGACAGGGTCAGAGGCAGCCCGTAGGCCTTCAGAGCCCCGACCGCGAAGATTATGTAAAGCGGCATTATCACTATCACGAACAGGCTGCCCAGGCACAGCGCCAGCAGCGGCATCCTGGACTTCCTCAGGTTTATCAGCATGGGCCTCATGCTCTTGCCGCGGATGATGTCGTAGCGCCCCGCCTTCAGTATCCACCGCTGGACGAGGAGCGCGGCCACCACCACCAGCACCAGCAGTACCGACAGGGCCGCGCCCTGCCTTATGCCCTCGAAGCTTCCCGCCGCCCTGTTGATCAGCTCGTAGATCTTGGTGGGCAGGGTGAAGATGCCGCGCGAGAAGCCGAGCATGGCCGGGACCCCGAAGTGCGACAGGGAGGATATGAGTATCAGCATGGCGCCCGCCGCTATCGCGGGCACGACGAGCGGCAGAGTGATCTTGCGGATGACGTAGAACTGATTTGCCCCGGAAATCCGGGCCGACTCCTCCAGTGTCGGGTCCATGCGCTCCAGCGCGCTGACCACCTGCAGAAAGACGAACGGGAAGTAGTAGCAGACCTCGACGAACACGATGCCCCAGATGCTGTTGATGTTCAGAAGCGGAGTCCTCGTCCCCGCCATCGCCATCCACATCTTGTTTATGTACCCGGAGCGGGGGGCGAGCAGCAGCCCCCATGCCACCGCCCCTATGAAGGGCGGGAACATGTAGGGTATGACGAACAGGGTCTTCATCAGCCCCTTGAGGGGTATGTTCGTCCTGCCGATCAGCCAGGCGTAGAACACCCCGACGAGGGTGCCGACGAGGGTCACCCAGAAGGCGATCACTATGGTGTTCCACATCGCGTCGACGTTGGCCGGGTCCAGCACCACCCTGGAGAACATCTCCCAGTCGAAGGCGAAGCCGTAGAAGAACGTGTTGTACACGATCATCAGCATCGGCATGGCCACCGTCACGATCAGGATGACCAGGCATACGAGCATCAGGATGTGGTTGAGGTCCAGCAGTCCGCCGAACATCCGGGCGGCCGCCGCTCCCTCGCGCCTCTTCAAGAACCTCATCGAGCGTCCCTCCCCTCGTCGGCGTAGAAGCGCAGGTTGGAGAAGCTCATGGGGTAGGAGCGCCCCTCCTCGGGCACGCCGGCCGCGAAGGCCTCGTGCGAGTCCTGCTGCACCCTTATCTCGCGCCCGCCGAGAATGACCCGGTACTCGAACAGGTTCCCCAGGTAGACGACGTGCTTCACCAGCCCGTTCACAGGCCCCTCGCCGATTCTGATGTCGACCGGCCTGCACGCTGCGTACAGGCCATCGGCGGCGAGATCCGCGGGCACATCGCACGGGAAGCGGGGGGCCCCCTCGACGTCCCTGATCACGTAGCCGTCGCCCGAGCGGTCGAGCGGGATGAAGTTCGACACCCCCAGGAACTGGTAGACGTACCTGTCATTCGGGTTCTTGTAGACGTCCTCCGGCACGCCGACCTGCCTTATGTACCCCTTCGAGTCCAGAATGGCCATCCTGTCGGCGATGGCCAGCGCCACCTCCTGGTCGTGGGTAACGTAGATCACGGTGATCCCCGTGCGGCGCTGCAGCTCCTTGATCTCGAAGCGCATCTCCTCGCGCAGGTTCGCGTCCAGGTTCGAGATGGGCTCGTCGAGCACCACCAGGTCGGACGAGGAGACCAGCGCCCTGGCGAGGGCGACCCTCTGCTGCTGCCCTCCGGACAGCTGCGCCGGCATGCGCTCCTCGTAGCCCTTCATGCGGACCTGCTCGATCGCGTCGAGCGTCCTCTGCCTGGCCTCGGCCTTCGGGACGCCGCGCTTCTTGAGGGGGTAGTAGACGTTCTCGAACACACTGTAGTGCGGCCACACCGCGTAATCCTGGAAGACCACGCCGATGTTGCGCTTCTCGGGCGGGACCCCGCGCCTGCCCGCGGCCCCTACGAGTCTGTCGCCGATTCGAATGCCGCCTGTGTCGAGCTCCTTGAAGCCGCACAGCCCCCTGATGAGGGTCGTCTTGCCGCAGGCCGACGGGCCGAGGATCGCGAAGCACTCCCCGTCCACGACCTCGAGCGACAGGCCGTCGATTATTACTCTCTTGTCGTAGCTGATTGTGACGTTCTTAAACGAAACTCCTGCCATCGGATCACCTCGACAGGCCGCGGCGGACTCTCCGCGCGCGGCGGGACAAATATCGGCGCGGGGGCGGAAGCCCGCGTCCCCGCGCCGCCTGTTCGGCGCTACTTGAAGATCGAGTCGAACTTCTTCAACAGCTCGTCCTTCTCCGCCACCAGCAGATTGTCGTCGACGGGCAGGATCCTGTCCGCGGCCTCCACCAGGGAGGGCGCCCCCTCCAGGGCGAGCTCCGGGCGCACGGGGGCGGTGTACTCGGCCATCAGGATCTTCTGCCCTTCGATGGACAGGATGTAGTCGTACAGCAGCTTGGCCTCCTCGAGGTGGGCGGTGTTCTTGACTATGGCGATCGGGCTCAGGATCACCGGGATGTAGTCCTCCGGGTAGACGAAGCCTATCGGGGAGCCCTCCGCGATCATGGTCCTGGCGATGTAGTCGACCCCTATGCTGACGTCGTACTCGCCGGATCCGACCTTGGTGACGACCGCGCTCGAACCCCTCTCCAGCAGCACGCCCTTGTCCTTCAGTTTCTGGAAGTAGTCCCAGCCGAAGTCCGGGTGCTGGACGAGGCCGGCCACGGTGTACAGGGTGGTGCCCGCGAAGGTCGGGTCGGTCATGGCGATGTAGCCGTCGAAGGCGAGAAGCTCGTTCCAGGTCTTCGGCACGTCCTCGCGCTTCACGGTGTCGGTGTTGTAGACGAAGCCGAGCATCACCACGCGCCCAGACGTGTAGAAGCCGTCGGGATCCTTGAGCTTCGCCGGGATCGAGGCGCCCTCGGGGGAGTCGTAGGAGTAGAGCAGCCCCTGCTCCTTGAAGGAGATGTAGTTGGTCGGATCGCCCACCCATATTATGTCGGCCTGGATTCCGCCCGCCTGCTGCTCGGTCGCCAGCTTGGTCATGACGTTGCCCGTGCCCGCGGTGTAGTAGTCCATCTTGATGTCCGGGTACTTGGCCATGAAGGCGTCCTTCAGGGCCGCAAGCTGGGAGTCCTTCATGGAGGAGTAGATCATCACCTCTTTGGCCGCGGCCTGCGCCGGAAGGGCGACGGCTGCGATCACCATCAACGCGAGGAGAAACAGAACTCTCTTTTTCATCGAACTACCTCCTTGTGATGTGAAGTGCCAGGGCGGCGAACCACCCTGGCACTGGATTGTAACATCGAGGCGCTCGATATGCCACAGCAGCCTCAGTATTTGGACGAAAGCCGCGATCTACCTGGCGGTGACGTCCTTCCCCCCGCGAATGACGTAAAGGGGAGCCTCGTGCTCCCAGATGGCGTGGTAGACGTCCTTCGCGTTGAGCACCACAAGGTCGGCGTTTCCGCCGGGCTCGAGCGCGTGTCCCTTTATCCCCATGGCCTTCGCTGCGTCGGTGGTTATCATGTCGTAGATGATCTCCATGTCGCTGAAGGTGGTCATCCACAGCAGGTGCACCGCCAGGAAGGCGACCTCGAGCATGTTGTTGCGCCCGAAGGGGTAGTAGGCGTCGGCTATGTCGTCCTGGCCAAGCGCCACCGGGATTCCGGCGCTGTTCAGGTCGCGCACCCTGGCGTGCAGCGGGCCGGTCTGCGGGTCGCTGACGAGGCCGATCTTCGCCTGCTGAAGCAGGGCGACGACCTTGCGGAAGTAGGGCTCCTGGTAGAGAGCCATCGCGCGGCAGTGCTGCGCGGTGACGCGCCCCTGCCAGCCCTCCTTGATGGTCTTCACCGCCAGCATCTCCAGCGAGCGCAGGCCGGAGTCGCCGGCGTCGTCGATGAGCATCGACACATCCTTGTCGAACTTCTTCGCCAGTGCGAACATCGAGTCAATGTGCGCCTGCATGTCCGCGTCGGTGTACTCGATCCAGGGAATGCCTCCGACCACGTCCGCGCCGAGCTCCATAGCCTGGCGGATGTAGTCCTCCGCGCCGGGATCGCGCTGCACGCCGTCCTGCGGGAAGGCTACGACCTGTAGGTCGACTATCCCCTTGAACTCCTCGCGGGCCTTCAGCAGGGCCTTGACCCCCTCGAGCTTGGCCTTGGTGTCCGTGTCGGCGAACGCCCTGATGTGGGTGTTGCCGTACTTCTGGGCCAGTCTGCACGCCTTGCGGACGTTCTCGATGATCCACTTCTCGTCGTACCTCTCCTTGACGCGGGAGGCCTGCTCGATCGCGGTCATCGCGCCGCCCATCGAGCCGCCGTGATAGGAGGAGAGCGCGTCCTGTCCCACCATCTCCAGGGTGTAGACCTTGCACAGGTGAAGGTGTCCGTTGACGAAGGACTCGGTCACCAGGTTGCCGCCAGCGTCGATGACCTTCTCGGCGTCCTTCTCCGGCAGGTCCGCGCCGATCGCGGCTATTTTGCCGCCCTCGATGCCGATCGACAGGGGCTTGTTCTGCGAGAAGCGCGTGAGCGCGTTCTTTATAAGAAGGCTGTAACCCATCGTATCATTCTCCTTTCGTATATAGGGGGGCGCGTCAGCGCGCGACCGGGACCGCGCCGGAGCGGATCTTCTCCTGCGCCAGCTTCGCGGCCTTCACTATGTTCTCATAACCTGTGCAGCGGCACAGGTGCTTGTCGAGCTCGCCCGCTATCGCAGCCTCGTCCGCGTCCGGGTTCTCGGCGAACAGGGCGTAAAGTCTCATGATCAGACCGGGGGTGCAGAAGCCGCACTGGATGGCGTCCGCCTCGACGAACGCCTGCTGGATCGGGTGGAGCTCCCCGCCCTCGCTGAGGGACTCTATCGTGAGGACGGTCGCCCCCTCCGCCTTCTCGGCGAGGACCGTGCAGCTGGTCACGGCCTTGCCGTTCATGACCACGGTGCAGGAGCCGCACTGCCCCGTGCCGCAGCCGACCTTGACCCCGGTGAGGCCCAGCGAGTCGCGCAGCACGGACGAGAGCATCACGCGCCCCTCCTCGAGATGGACAGTCCTGTTCACTCCGTTGACCGTCAAGTTTAGGACGCGCATCCTAAAGGACCTCCTTTCCGTTTTTAAGTGCCTCAAGTATCCTCGCGGGCGTCACGGGAAGCGACGTGAATTCGACGCCTGTCGCGTTCCGCAGCGCGTTTAGTATGACCGGGGCGACCGCCACCACCGGGTGCTCGGCCATGGGCTTGGCGCTCCAGGGTCCCTCCTCGTTGGGCGTCTCCAGCAGTACCACGGTCTGCTTCTCCGGCGCGTCGTGCAGGCGCGGGATCTTGTAGGCGGGGAAGTTGACGTTCTTCGCCACTCCCTCGTCGGTGAATAGTATCTGCTCCATGAGGGTGGCGCCCATGGCG
This sequence comes from Synergistota bacterium, assembly GCA_022704435.1. Classification (GTDB taxonomy): domain Bacteria; phylum Synergistota; class Synergistia; order Synergistales; family Aminobacteriaceae; genus JAAYLU01. Next base: position 17,917 of record JAKJGK010000030.1, read on the forward strand.
TGGACGACCCCTCCGGTCACCTGCCCCCTCGCGGTGGTCGGGTTGATCGCCCTCCCCACGTCGAAGGCCGACGCGAAGTGGAGAATCTTGACCTCCCCCGTCTGTTTGTCCACTCTCAGGGTGCACCCCTGCACGCCGAATGTCCAGCTGCCGGCGGCGTTCCCCATGCCCGTCTCCGGGTCGGGCTCGACAAGGCCGGGGACCCTGTACGATCCCACCGACTGAAGGGGCGTGCCGGTGGTCAGGCCGTCCTCGGCCATGTAGCCGCGGGCGAGCTGTCCGAGGGTCAGCACCTCCCCGGTGTTCGGGTGGACGCACTCCCCGTCGCGGTAGGTCACCAGGCAGGGGGCGCAGTTCCAGACCCTCGCGGCCGTCTCCTTCGCCGTCGCGATTATCCCGCAGCAGGCGTCCTGGATGGCCCGTCCCCCGCGGTAGGTCTGCATCGATGCCACGGTCTGCCACTCCCAGGGGGAGAACTGGGTGTCCACCTCGGAGTAGATGCGAACTTTGTCCAGGGGGATCTGCAGGGCCTCCGCGGCCATCTGGGAGAAGACCGTCTGGACTCCCTGCCCCATCTCTATCCCCGCCAGGTTGACGAAGGCGCTGCCGTCTGTGTTGACCTGCACGTGGCAGCAGGATGAGGAGTTGGCGGCCATCTTGGGCGACTTCATCATGGATGCAACGCCCCTGCCGTAGGCGTACCGCTCGTCCCCCTCGGGAAGCGGGGTCTCCGCCAGGGCCTTTTCGACCGCGTCGAGGCACCCGAACAGGTCGCCGGTGCTCTTCTTGATCCTCTGTCCGAGGGCGTTCCTGCTGCCGTCGCGCAGGTAGTTCTTTCGCATCAGCTCCTCGGGCGTGGTCTCGAGCTTTCTCGCCAGCATGTCGATGAGCCGGCTGGACATAAACTGGCCCTCTGGATGGCCGTAGCCTCTGTAGGCTCCCACGTTGGGGGAGTTGGTGTACACGCCGTACACGTCCACGATCGCATTGGGGAACTCGTAGGGCCCGGTGCAGTTGTGCCCCGCCACGGTGAATACCGGCCAGCCGGTGTCGCCGTAGGCCCCGCTGGCGAAGTACATTTCGGCCCTCAGCGCGGTGAAGGTGCCGTCCAGCTTCGCACCTATCTTCATGCGTCCCTTCATCCCGCGCCCGACCAGCGAGCTCGATATGACCTCGGCCCTGGTGAGCACCAGCTTCACCGCATATCCCGGGACGAAGCTGGCGGCGTAGGCCACCAGCGGCTCGATGCTGACGTCCGACTTGCCCCCGAATCCGCCCCCCAGGTACGGAATGTGAACGCGCACCTTGGCGGCAGGGACGCCGAACATGTCGGCAAGCACGTCCCTCAGCACGAACGGCGCCTGGTTGGACGCCCACACCTCGATGCCGCCGTCGGAGCCGAAGCGGCAGATCGCGCCGTGCGGCTCAATCGCGGAGTGGCTCGAGATCGGGAACTCGAACTCCCCCTCGACGGTCACGTCCGCCTTGGCGAACCCTTCGTTCTCGTCGCCCTTGCGCAGCTTGTAGTGGTGGAAGATGTTGCCGCCCGTGACCGGGTGGACCGAGTACTCGACGCGTCTGTACTCCCCGTTCCTCTCGTGGATGATCGGCGCGTCCGGAGCTGCCGCCTTTACAGGGTCGAGCACGAAGGGCAGCCTCTCGTACTCCGCCCTTATCTCCTTGACCGCCGCGGCGGCCTGGTTCTCCGTGTCAGCGACGACCACCGCCACCGCCTCGCCGGCGTGGCGCACCTTGTCCACCGCGATCGGCGGCTGGTCCCACAGGCAGGTGCCGAAGAGCATGCTGCACCCCCTGCCTGTCACAACCTTCCTGACCCCGGGCATGGACTCGGCCCTCGACGTGTCTATCGAGAGAATCTTCGCGTGGGGCACCCCCGCCCTCAGCACCTTCGCGTGGAGCATTCGAGGGACTACGATGTCGGCCACGTACGTCGCCTCGCCCGTGGCCTTGCGAACCGCATCGGTCCTCTGAACGCCCTTGCCAACATGTTTCAACGTCATTGCCTCTCCTCTCTTTCACTGGTGTCGCCATGGAAATTTGTCTTAAACCGCGCGACGCAGCGAGATCGAACCTAGCCCTTCTCCTCCCGCCTGTAGGGCTTCAGCAGCCCCGCAGGAGCGCTCGCCCTCCGGGAGACTCCGACCAGTGCGACCACCGTCATCACGTAGGGTATGACAAGGAACAGGTGGAAGGGCACGTCGAACCCGAGCCCCTGCAACCTCAGCTGAAGGGCGTCGAGGAAGCCGAATATCAGCGCCCCAGCCGTCCCTCGGACCGGGTCCCAGTTGCCGAAGATCACCATTGCTATCGCTATCCATCCCCTGCCGCCGATCACGTCTATAAGGAACATGTTCTGGTGGGCCAGGGTGAGAAACGCGCCCCCCACCCCCATCAAGGCCCCTCCCGCCATGACGCAAAGGGTGCGGGTTTTGTTGACGCCGATGCCAACCGTGTCCGCCGCGAACGGGTTCTCGCCCACGGTGCGGATCGAGAGCCCCCACGAGGTGCGGTAGAGCAGGAAGCAGATGGCGGGGACCAGCAGCAGCGCCAGGTACACCAGCGAGTACTGGTTGAAGAACGCCTGCCCTACGACAGGTATCTCCGACAGGAACGGTATCGCCACCTGCGTGAAAGGGCGCACTGTGGGCGGGTTGACCGGAGAGCCCACCGCCAGGCGGTAGACGAACATCGCGAGCCCGGTCGAAAACAGGGTGATCCCGAGCCCGGACACGTGCTGCGACAGCCCCAGGTGCACCGCCAGCAGCGACATCAGCAGCGACAGCAGCACTCCCACGGCCGCCGCCGCCGCAACGCCGAGCCAGAGCGACCCGGTCCCCAGGGTGGTCAGGAAGCCCGTCATCGCCCCCATGAGCATTATCCCCTCGATGCCCAGGTTCAGTACTCCGGCTCGCTCGCACAGTATCTCGCCCAGGGTCGCGAATATTATGGGAGTGGCCATCCTCATCATGGCCGCCAGCAGGCCGGTTATGAACGCGACGGTCAGAACCTGCTCCATCATGACTTCACCGCCTTGATCCTATACTCGGTCAGCAGGAGCGCGATCAGCATCACCATCAGGGCCATCCCCTGGATTACCTCGGCAATGTACACCGGAACCCCGGTCAGGCGGCTCATCGACTGGGCCCCCACTATAACGACGCTGAAG
>JAKJGK010000031.1 GCA_022704435.1 Synergistota bacterium
TGGCGAGTCCGGCGCAGTCGGGGAGAGCGGCGCCTGAGTCCCTGTCCCCGAGCCGTATTGCCGAGTCCGTCGGGGCCGCGATACGCGGCGAGCTGGACGCCGTGGCCCGCAGGCTGGATTCCCTGGCGACCCTGGGTCAGATAGAGGACGCGCTGGAAAGGAGGCTGTCGGCCCTGGCCGCCGTGGCGGAGAAACCAGTGAAGCCGGCCGCGAAGAAGTCCGTCGCGAAGAAGTCCGCTGCGAAGAAGCCGGAGTTCAACCCTGACGGACCTTATGACAGGGAGAACCTCGACAGGGCGACGGTCGACGTCCTCAAGAAGTTTCTGCTGGAGAGAGGCATACCCCACAGGGGGCGTTTAAAACCAGATTTAATCGAGGCGATCATCAAGTTTTACGAATGACTTAAATAGCGACTGCCCTGCAGCGGGTCCCGCGGAACTACAAGCGGGGCCCGTTTTTTTATTTCCGAGCCTGCATCTTCCCCGCGGTAAAGCCGGTAGTTTCGGGGTTTAGGAAAATGGAAAAATTAGATTTGACAAAAATATCATTTTAGATTACTGTCTTTGAAGGAAATGCTTCATGCACAAGAAATAAAAAATGATTTCCTTCAAGGAGGATCTATGCTCAAGGAACTTATCTCCACGCAGATGCAGCAGATGACGCCGGGGCAGAGGCTGGTGGCGGGATACATACTCGACAGTCCGCACGAGGCGGCGTTCCTGACGGCCTCGCAGCTCGGAGAGAGAGTCGGTGTGAGCGAGACTACCGTTATTCGTCTAGCCCACCTGCTTGGGTTTCCCGGATACCACGGACTGCGGAGCGCAATGAGCGGACTCCTGCTGGACCGGCTGTCGACCCTGGAACGGCTCAGGGAGTACGAATCCTCACGGGAGTTCGACTTCTTCGAGCGAGCCATACACAAGGATCTGGACACTCTCGGTCTGGCCCTGTCCACGGTCTCCTTCGACTCCATAAGGAGGCTCGGGGAGGCCCTCTTATCGGCGGAGTGCGTCTACCTGGCCGGTTATCGCAGCTCCTACACTCTCGCTTACTACCTCTACTTCTACCTGTCGTGGATCCTGCCGAACGTCAGGACAATCAGCCAGGACATGCCTTTCGAGATGCTCCTGAACGCGCCGGAGCGGAGCCTTGTCATGGGGATCAGCTTTCCGCGGTATTCGTCATGGACAGTCGAGGTCATGGCGACGGCCTCCAGGCTGGGGCTGACGACCGCGTCGGTGACCGACGACCTGGCGAGCCCGCTGGCCGCCACGTCCGACTACGTGGTCACAGTGCCGTACAGGCCGGTCTCTTTCATCGACTCCTTCGCGGCGCCGATGAGCGTGCTTAACTGCATTATTCTCGGCGTGGCCCAGCTTCTGGGCGACGATGCGGCCCGGAAGCTGGGGATGCTGGAGGAGCGCTGGGAGGATGAAGGGGTCTACACCAAGCAGAAGATGCCGCCCCGACAGGCGGCGGGAGAGGGAGCTTCAGAGAAGCAGGGCCAATGAAAGGAGTTGCTGTCAAGTGGATCTGGGACATCTGATACCGAGGAACTTCAAGGGGAAACTCAGGACGGCCGTGCGCGGGGAGGGGGTGTACCTTTACGACGAGGAGGGCAATGCCTACATGGACGGGTGCTGCGGGGCTCTGCTCTCGAACATTGGTCACGGCGTGAGGGAGATAGCCGACGCAATTCACGAGCAGCTCCTGACGATGGAGTTTGCCCACCCGTCCAGGTGGAACAACAGGAAGTCGGTGGAGGCGGCGGCCGAGGTGGCGTCGCTCACGCAGGACGGCCTGGACTACGTCTGGTTCGTGAGTGGCGGAAGCGAGGCCATCGAGTCCGCGATGAAGATGGCCAGGCAGTACTTCGTGGAGCGCGACGGGGCGGGTTCGGGCAAGTTCAGGATGATCGCTCGCTGGAACTCCTATCACGGGGGGACCACCGGCACCATGGGGCTTGCCGGTAACATGGGCAGGCGGCGCATATTCGCCCCTCTGTTTCTCGAGGCACCGAAGATCCAGGCGCACTACTGCTACCGCTGCCCGTACAACCTGGAGTACCCGGGTTGCGGCGTCGCTTGCGCGCACGCCCTCGAGGACGAGATCCTTCGCATCGGGGCCGAGTCAGTCGCCGCGTTCTTCGCCGAGCCCGTCGTCGGCTCGACCGTTGGAGCACTGCATCCGCCGAAGGAGTACTGGCCGATAGTGCGAGAGATTTGCACGAAGTACGACGTGCTACTGGTGGCCGACGAGATCATGAGCGGCATGGGGCGCACCGGGAAGCCCTTCTGCACACAGCACTGGGATGTGACGCCGGACATTGTTTGCTCCGCGAAGGCCCTCTCGGGCGGGTATGCCCCCGTGGGGGCGATGATAGTCAGCAAGGTGGTGGCCGAGACGATCCGGGACGGCAGCGGCGCGTTCCAGCACGGTTTCACCTACAACGGCAACCCGGTGACGGCGGCTGCGGTTATCGCGACCATTCGCTACATGAAGGAGAACAAGGTGTTCGAAAACGCCGCCGAGATGGGCAGGTTCTTCGATCGAAAGATCCCGTCGCTTTACGAGATACCCGTCGTGGGCGAGATACGCGGCATGGGGATGATGCGCGGCATCGAGATAGTGGCGAACAGGGAGACCCGGGCGCCCTTCCCGCCGTCGGTGAAGGCCGCCGCGCTGGTGACGGAGGAGTGCATGAAGCGAGGACTTGTCGTCTACCCGGGCACCGGACAGATCGGCGGCGTGGCGGGGGACCAGTTCCTCTTCGCGCCTCCGCTGAACGTCTCCCGGGAGGAGATGGACACGATGACAGCGCGCCTGGAGGAAGCTCTCAAGGCATCCTCCGAGGCGCTCAAGGGAAAGGGGTAGGGAAGCCCCTTTTAAATCTCATAGGAACAGAAGGAGGAAGAGGTTCATGAAAAAGTGTGTTCTGGCACTTGCGCTTGTTGGCATAATGGTGTTCGCGTCGGCCGGAATGGCGGACACGTTCATAACCATCGGCAGCGGAGGCGTGGGAGGCACTTACTACCCCCTCGGAGGGGCCATGGCCGAGGTCCTGTCCAACGCTGGGATAGGCGTGAGGGCGACCTCGCGCTCCACTTCAGCCTCGCGGGAGAACTGCCGCCTGGTGGCGTCCGGGCGGGCGCACATCGGCATGTCCATGGCGTCGACCCTCTACCAGGCCATCACCGGCACGGAGGCGTTCGAGCCCGACGGAAAGCTTCCGCTTCAGATCCTCATGAGCATGTACCCCGCTCCCCAGCACCTGGTCACGGTAAAGGGCTCCGGCATCACTAAACTCGAGGACATCAAGGGCAAGAGGGTGTCCGTGGGAGCGCCCGGAGGCGGCGACCAGATACTCACCAACCTCATCCTCGCCGCCGCCGGCATCGACCCCGACAAGGACTTCTCCAAGCAGCAGCTCACCCAGCCGGAGGGAGTCATGGCCCTGAAGGACGGCAACGTGGACGCGGTATTCTGGAACTTCGCCGCGCCTGGCTCGGCGGTCCTCGAAGTGGCCGCGCAGCGCGACGTGGTCATGGTCCCCCTCGACGAGGCCCTGGTCAACAAGGTCATCGAGGCCAACCCGTTCCTCATCCCCTACACGATCAAGGCCGGCGTGTACGAGAGCATCAAGGAGGACGTGACGACCATAGCGGACGGCAACTACCTCGTCGTCAGGGACGACATGGACGAGACCCTGTCCTACAACCTGGTGAAGACCCTGATCGAGAACAGGGACAAGTTCATGAACATCACGACCCAGGCGGAACACTTCACCCCCGAGGAGGCAAGCGTCGGGATAACCGAGTTCGCCCCCGGTGCGAAGAAGTACTTCAGCGAGCAGGGAATCGACATGAAATAGGGGCTGTCCAGGCCCGCTTCAGGCGGAATCTCCGGCCGGTCCGTCAAAGCCGGCCGGAGACGGATCCCGAGACGCACGAAAAACTCCACCAGGAGGTTTTTACATGAAGACCGAAAACAATCCGACCGTAGAGCCCGCTGCCCTGGAAAAAGAGATTGCGGAGGGCGGAAAAAGAGAGCTCAAGGGTTGGCAGTACTGGGTGGTAGCGGGCATCGCCCTGGCGGCTTCCCTTTTCCACCTTTACACGGCTGCTTTCGGACTCCTCTCCGCGATGTACCAGAGGGGGGTGCACTGGATGTTCATGGGGAGCCTGATCTTTCTGATCTACCCGGCGACGAAGAAGCGCCCCAGGGACAGGATAGATCCATGGGACTGGGTGTTGGCGGCACTTGTGGCGGCCGGCTGCCTGAATATCCTGTTGAACTGGGAGGCCATCGCGATGCGGGAGGGAATGCCGATCGCCTCCGACATATATCTTGGCGTAATGATGGTGCTGCTCGTCATCGAGGCGGGCCGGCGGGCCATGGGCTGGCCCCTTCCGGCGGTGGCGATCATCGCGATAGCCTATGCCCTCTTCGGGCAGTATTTTCCCGGAGTGCTGGGGCACAGCGGCTTCCCCGTGGAGGAGCTGGCCCCCTTCCAGTACCTGCGCACGGACGGCATCTTCGGTGTGCCGCTCGGTGTGTCGGCTTCGTTCATATTCCTGTTCGTCCTGTTCGGGGCTATTCTCAGCGTGACCGGCGCGGGGCAGTTCTTCATCGACCTGTCGCTCGCGCTCACCGGCCGCAGTCAGGGGGGCCCGGGGAAGGCCGCGGTCGTGGCCAGCGGCCTGATGGGCACCGTGTCAGGCAGCTCGGTGGCCAACGCGGTCACCACGGGCGCGTTCACCATCCCCCTGATGAAGGAGGCGGGCTACACGGCCACCTTCTCCGGGGCGGTGGTGGCCGCCTCGTCCACCGGCGGACAGGTCATGCCCCCCGTAATGGGGGCGGCGGCCTTCATCATGGCGCAGTTTCTCGGCATATCCTACTGGGACATAGTGGTGGCGGCGGCCCTCCCGGCTACCCTGTACTTCATCTCCATCGTCGCCATGGTCCACTTCCGCGCAGGCAGGAGGAAGATCAAGAGCCTCACGGCGGATACCGCTCCAAGGATCGGCAAGGTCCTCAAGGAGGGGTGGCACCTGCTGCTGCCGATCTTTACGCTTGTGGCCTTCCTGGCCCTGGGCTACTCGGCGGTCAAGGCGGTCTTCTGGTCGATCATAATAATGATCTGCGTCTCCTGGATAGGCAAGGCCGAGTACCGCATGACGCCGAGGCGGCTGCTCGACGCGCTCATCAGCGGGGGACTGGGGGCAGTCGAGGTGGCCGCCGCATGCGCCTGCTCCGGTCTCGTCATAGGGGTGATCGGGATAACCGGGGTGGGGCTTGCGTTCTCCTCGTTCGTGATAAACCTGTCCGGGGGCGTGCTACCGCTTGCGCTCATTCTCACGATGATAGGATCCATAATCCTTGGAATGGGGGTCCCGACCACCGCGCAGTACATAATAACCTCGACGCTGGCCGCGCCCGCCCTGTACCAGATGGGCGTGCCGCTGATGTCGGCCCACCTGTTCTGCCTGTATTTCGGGGTGCTGGCCGACGTGACGCCGCCTGTGGCGCTTGCCACCTACGCGGCGGCGGGAATAGCCAAGAGCAACGCCATCAAGACCGGGTTCACCGCGCTTCTCACCGCGACGGCAGGATTCCTGGTCCCCTACATGTTCGTGTACAATAATCACCTGTTATTCCAGGGTAATCTGCTGCAGATCGCCTACTCCTTCGGCACGGCCCTGATGGCCATCATAGGCCTCGCCGCAGGGGTCCAGGGGTACTATTACTCCAGACTGACGGCGATCGAGAGGCTATTGCTGTTCATAGTCCCATTCCTGCTCATAGTGCCGAATATGATCACCGACGCGGCAGGGCTGGTCATACTGACCGGGGTGTTCCTGTGGCAGAGGAGGACGGCGCGGCGCGACCCGGAGAGGATCTCGGAGCCTGGAAACATTCAATCTTAGGGAGGTGTCAAATCTTCATGGCAAGCAAGCTTATCAAACCCGTCATGTCTGCGGAGGAGGCCGTTAGTCGCATCAAGCCCGGAGCTTCCCTGATGGTAGGCGGGTTCAACTATGCTGGTGTCCCCTACACCCTGATCGACGCCCTGGTGGAGCAGGGCACCGGGGATCTCCACCTTATCGCCAACGATACCCTGTACGCAAACGATCAGCACCCCGACGGGGTCGGTCACGGCAAGCTGGTTGTCAACGGCCAGTGTCGCAAAGTGACTGCGTCCCACGTCGGCTTGAACCGAGCGACCCAGAAGCTGTACAACGAGGGCAAGCTAGAGCTTGAACTGGTCCCGCAGGGGTCGTTCGTCGAGAGAATACGCTGCGGGGGCTTCGGGCTGGGCGGCTTTCTCACGCCGACCGGCGTGGGCACCGTCCACGAGGAGGGCAAGCAGGTGCTTGAGGTGGACGGCCGGAGGTACATCCTCGAACTGCCGCTCAAGGCCGACGTCGCCATAATCCGCGGCTACAGGGCGGATCGGTGCGGCAACCTGACCTACTACGGGACCGGGCGCAACTTCAACCCCGCGATGGCGACCGCGGCAGATCTCGTGATAGCCGAGGTGGACATGATACTGGCGCAGGGCGACATAGATCCCAACGACGTGGTAACCCCCGGGATGCTGGTGGACATACTGGTTTTGAAAGGAGACGGATACTATGCTACCCGTACTTGACGAGGAGGTCGTCCGTCACAGGATCGCACGCAGGATAGCCATGGACCTCGCCGACGGGGCGGTGGTGAACCTGGGTATCGGCATTCCGACCCTGGTCTCCGACCACCTGCCAAAAGGTGTGCAAGTTCTTCTGCAGACCGAGAACGGCGTCGTGGGCGCCGGCCCCAAGCCGGAGAAGGACGATCTGCGACTCATAGGGGCGGGCGGGCGCTGCCTGTCGCTGCTGCCGGGATCGTCCATCATCCCGAGCGATACCAGCTTCGGGCTCATAAGAGGCGGGCATCTCGATGCCACGGTGCTGGGAGCCCTCGAGGTCGACAGCGAGGCCAATCTAGCCAACTGGATGATTCCGGGAAAGATGGTGCCCGGCATGGGCGGGGCGATGGACCTTGTGACCGGCGCAAAGGCCGTCTACGTGGCCACCACACACCTGGACAAGAGGGGGAGGCCCAAGCTGGTCAGGGAGTGCACACTTCCGCTCACCGGGAAGGGCGTGGTCAGCGTTGTGGTGACCGAGTTCTGCCTGGTGAGATGGCAGGGAGGGCGAATGGTGCTGCACGAGATTTCTCCGGAGGTTACCCTCGACGAGCTGAGAGAGAACACCACGATGGACTTCGACATCTCCCCCGACCTGGCGCCCATGAAGGGGATCGAATGACGGCAATGAAAGGAAATGTGGAAAAATGAAAAGACCTGTTATCTTAAGTGCATGCAGGACGGCAGGAGGCAAGTTCGGAGGCGCGTTCAAGGAGCTCGAGGCCACGGACCTGGGCGCGACCGCGCTGGCAGAGGCGGTTAAAAGGTCGGGCGTGAGTCCGGAGGATATCGGCGAGGTCATGATGGGGAATGGATGGCAGGCCGGAGTGGGCGCCAACCCGGCCAGGATAGCGATGTTCCGAGCGGGCCTGCCCGAGACGATCCCGGCCTTCACCGTTAACAAGAGGTGCGGCTCCAGCCTGAGGACCGCGATGCTTGCCGCAGACAGAATACGCCTCGGAGATGCCGTAGCCGTGGTCTCGGGAGGCATGGAGAGCGCGTCCAACGCTCCGTACATCCTCCCCGAAGCCCGATGGGGATTCCGAATGGGCGAGAAGAGGGCGCTCGACGTTCTGCACAAGGACGGGTTTCACTGTCCGCTCTCGGACATGCTTATGGGGGCTACGGCCGAGATCCTGGCGGAGGAGCTGACCATAAGCAGGCAGGAGCAGGACGAGTACGCTCTGGTCAGCCACAGGAAGGCGGTCGCTGCGTCGGAGGGAGGCCTGTTCAAGGACGAGATAGTCCCGGTCCAGGTGAAGGACAGGAAGAGGGGGGTAATCCTGGTCGACACGGATGAAATTCCTCGAGGCGACACGTCGCTCGAGTCGCTTGCCAAGCTGCCGGCCATCTTCAAGAAGGACGGGACCATAACCGCCGGTTCCAGCTCGGCCCTGTGCGACGCGGGGAGTGCGTGCGTGGTCGCGGACTTCGACTGGGCATCCGCGAACGGACACAGGCCGATGGCGGAGATAATCGGCTACGCCTCCGGTGCCCTCGATGCGGTTCACATGGGACTTGGCCCGGTCGTGGCAATGCCGAAAGCGCTGAAGATGGCCGGCATGGCGCTGGAGGACATGGACATAATCGAGATAAACGAGGCGTTCTCCGCACAGATCCTGGCGTGCCTGCGCAAGATGCCGTTCGACGTCGAAAAGCTCAACCCGTGCGGCGGCGCGATCGCGCTAGGACACCCCATAGGGGCCACCGGGGGGAAGATACTGGCGACCCTTGTACACTCCCTGAAACGGATGAACAGGGAGTTAGGGATAGTGAGCGCGTGCATAGGCGGAGGGCAGGGAGTGGCGATGGTGGTGAAGAACCTGCGGTGAGGCTGTTTCCGGCTGCTACGCGGCTGGTTCGCTTACGTCGATCGAAGGGGGCGGTGCCGAAGAGCGCCGTCCCCTTCGATAATTTTTAAGCTTGTCAGTCCTCGACCGTGAAGCGCCATCTTGTGGCGGCCCGGTATACCTCCCCCGGGAAGATGACGGGCTGGGGGAGGTCCGGCAGGGCGGGGGCGTTCGGGTACCACTGGGTCTCAAGAGCCAGCGCCGCTCCGGGGAAGCCGGCCCTGCCCCCCGCAAACACCTGCGACCGGTTCAAAAAACCGCCAGTGTACAGGACGCAGGCCGGCTGATCCGTGAAGACCTCCATCCGGCGTCCGCTCCCGGGGTGTTCCAGCGTGACGGCTGCCGCCCGTCCGCTGCCCGAGGAATTGAGCAGGAACGCGTTGTCGAACCCTCCGTCGGGCCCGATGGGGGAGCGCGGTCTCCTGAAGTCGCAGCGCGTCCCGTCCACCGGCTCCGGCATGAGGGGCAGCCCGATCTCGTCGAGCGGCATGAAGCGGTCGGCGTCGATGACCAGCAGGTGGTCGGACACGGCCCCCGATTGCGGTCCCCCCAGGTTGAAGTACCCGTGAAACGTCGGGGCCAGCAGGGTGGGGGAGTCCGTCCGAGCCTCCCAGGCCAGGGTCAGCGAGTCGCGCGACAGGGTGTAGGTGGCGGAGATCTCCAGCCCGCCGGGGAAGCCCCACTGCCCCGGAATGGTGGACAGGGAGAAGCGCACGCCCGCCTCGTCGGGCTCGCGGAACGTCTCCCCTCGCCACAGGGAGCGCGAGAAGCCGATGGAGCCGCTGTGCAGGCACGACGTCCCGTCGTTGGCCTCCAACTCGTGATTGTCCCCGTCCAGCTCGAACGACGCGCCCGCTATGCGCCCCGCCACCGGCCCGCACAGCATGCCGCACCAGCACGAATCCGACTCGTAGCCCTCGAGACTGTCGTAAGAGAGCAGTATGTTCTCCGCACCGCGCCTGCCCGGTACCTCGAGCGCGATCACGGTGCCGCCGAAGTCGATGCATCTCATCCTCAGGCGGCCGTTTTCGATCGTGTGCACAAGAACCTCGACCCCGGACGCGCTGATCCCGAACGGCTCGGACATAGCCGTGGCGGCCGGATTTGATATCTCGCTCATCGCCCCTCCCCCTTCGCGCGCAGAACTCCGCGCCGACCAGGGCACAAGTCTACAGCCAAGCGCCCGCCCGGTCCAGCGCCGTGTGGTAAAATCGTCCGGGACACATATGCCGGACGAAGGAGTGGGTCCATTGGCGACAGGAAAGAGAACCATCGCTCTTCTGGTGCTCCTCGCGGGCACCCTGTTCAGTCGCGCTCCCGTTCACGCGGGGGAGGGCGATGTCTCAAGGGATATCGCGACCCCTACCGCTGCGGAAGCCATCCGGAAGGACGCTGAACCGGCCGCCCCCTCCGGACTGCTGGCGGAGAAGATGCGCGAGATAGAGGCGGCGGCGGACGCGGCGGAGGTCGAGCTCGAAAGGCTGCCCAGCCTGGTCCTGAAGGAGAGGGACAGGGTGATCGGCGAGCTGGAGAAGTGGGCGAACGTCGACCTCAGGCGCATACTGCAGGATCACTATTCCGAGGTGGAGAGGGCCCTTGCGTCCACCACCCTGCCGGACGACCACAGCTCCGTGGGCATCTGGTGGAAGCAGGTGAAGGCCGGAGTCCTTCTCAACGAGGATATCGAGGAGGTAGTCGGCCTGTTCGTCAAGAGGGCCGCGCCGCGCCTGTCGGAGGTGCAGGAGGCCCTTCAGCGCGAGGTGCTGGACAGCCTGGAGCAGCGCACCCAGACCCTGCTCCGGGAGTCAATGGAGGAGATCCGCAGGCCCTTCATCGAGACGATCAAGGGGAGATTGCCGCTTTACAACTCCCTTCCCCTTCCGAGGACCGGGCGCACGGCCCTCGTCATCTCCCTCTCCGGCGAGCAGGCCGACAGGGGGCGACTGTCGTCGGGAGTCGGCCTGGTCGGCGGGCTGGTGCTGACCCTGCTTGGGCGGAAGCTGATGCAGAGGATGATGAACCTGGCCGTGATGAAGATCGGGGGCAAGGTGCTCTCGCGGGTCATCCCGGTTATCGGCGTCGGAATGCTCCTGTACGAGGGCATACAGATGGGGCAGGCCAAGACCGCCTTCGAGGAGGAGCTCAGAAAGAGCTTCCTGGCGGAGTACACGGCCGACGTCACCGTGGACTCCGTCTGGAACAGCAGCCCGGACGGCGCCATGCCCTCGATGAAGCAGGACATGGAGATGAACGTCTCCTCCATTCTCGTCAACTGGGAGAGGATATGCAGGTACGAGGCCGGCTCGATGATACACTGCGCCAGGATACTGGCATCGTCGGAGTACGTCCGCGACTACGTGGACAGGGAGCTCGAGCGCGGCTCCGACTTCCAGGCCGTCCTGCAGAAGGTGAGGTCGCTTTGGGAGGCGTTCGGGTACTCGCTCGCCCTGGAGCCGGTGGAGTTCTTCCAGTCGATGCTGATAGACTCCCCTGACAGGAACGACCTCGCCGTGCTGTCGCGCGACGGGGAGAGCAGGTTCATAGAGCTGTACAAGGCCTGGGGGGCCGACTTCCTTCGCGCGGTCAACAGGATAGGCGCGGAAAACTATGTGTCGACCGAGTGGAAGAGCAGCGACGTGAACTGGAGCGTGCTGGACAGGACTCTTGACTTCATGCCCCCGCTTGGCGGCGACCGCGAAACCGTGCGCGGCCTCCTCTTTCTCATGCAGGCCGGGGTGCCCCTAGACGGCATCTCGCCCGACCTGATGGCGAAGATCGCCGCTAAAAAGGAGGTCTTCCTCAGGGTCTGGCGGTCGGTCGCCCCGGACTCGCGCAAGCTCGCGGCGCTATTCACCGGCGACCGGCCCATGGACACCCTGGAGCCGTCCGTGATGGCCTATCCGGAGGCGAGCGCGATCTTCCTCCGCGACTACGGGGTGGAGTTCTGGACCTCCTGGAGCAGCGAGGACATCTTCGACCTCCTCCGGATCTCCGAGTTCAGGGGGAAGAGCGCCGGGAGGACCGGGGCCGCGGCTGTGAGGCCCGACGAGAGGGTAGCTCTACTCGAGGTTTTCAGAAGGACGGGCGAGCGCGGAATAGCACTGTGGGACGTTCACGCAACGCAGTCCGCGGGAGCGGCCGGCCAAACTCTCGCGGAGCGGGCGATTGACTGCCTGGCTGAGGGCTATCCGTTCGACGACCTGAAGGACCCGGAGCTGGTCCGGTTCGCGTGGACCATCAAGAAGTACCCGGGGGGTCGCTTCATATACGACGCCCTCAAGAGCGTGGGCAGCATAGTGCGCTACCTGCTGCTCGCCCTGCTTCTGCTGGCTTTCGCCGGGGTGTTCTTCGGCGTTTTCAAGAAGATACGCGATGCTTTACGCAGCCCCCCGTCGCGCTACTCGGAGGACGAGGATGCCGAGATACAGAGTTCGCCGGATGTGTTCGCGCAGCCCGAGGAAGATAAGAAGACAGAGCGAGGAGACGATGAGGAGCGATGAGCAACAGGAAGATTCCGGTACTTACCGTGGACGTGGTGCCGGGAAGGAAGTGCGAGTACCTCGGGTGCGTGACCGCATCCTGCTGTCTGTCGAAATCGCTGGTTCAGGACGTGGCCTCCAACGTCAGGAACTGGACCGTCGGAGGAGAGCTGACGCGCTACACCGACATGATCGACGAGGCCGTGGCGCTAGCGGCGGAGCGCCTCGGCGAGCAGGCCCGAAAAAAGGGCGCCAACGCGGTCATAGGCTTCCGCCTGTCGACCACCAGCATCAGCACGGGGGCAGCGGAGATAATCGCCTACGGAACCGCGGTGCGTTTCCCGGAGCTTGAGGGCAAGTAGCCCGGTCGTATGGTCCGGATTTGAAGGGGAAAAAAGCGCCCTCCGAAAGGAGGGCGCTCTGATGTGCTACTGGGTAATCGCGTTCACCGGGCAGACGGAGACGCAGCTCCCGCACTCGATGCAGGACTCGTCGACCTCCGCCTTGCCGTCGACCATCGAAATCGCCTCGACGGGGCAGGTCCCCACGCAGGTCTCGCAACCGATGCATGCATCCTTATCGACAACAGCCTTCGCCATTAACACATTCCTCCTCAGCAAGGGATAATCTGACACCTTGTTCTCGGCTCATTATACATCTCTTTCTCTTTTTGGCAACTTCGCCCTCGACGACCCCCACATCATGTCGGGGGGGTATTCTTCCTTCGCGTCCCGCGAGACGAGCCTGTCCAGCTCTTCCTGCGGCGACGAGCCCTCGTACAGCAGCCGGTTGACTCCCAACGAGATCGGCATGTCCACCGAGAGCCGCCCGGCGCACTCGACGACGGCCCTGGCGGTAAACGCTCCCTCGGCCGTCTGGCCGACCTGGCGCTGCGCATCCTCGAGAGAAAGCCCGCGACCCAGCGCCGCACCCAGGCGGAAGTTGCGCGACTGCTCGCTGTAGCAGGTCAGGACGAGGTCTCCCATGCCGGTCAGCCCCGCCAGGGTCTGGGGGTGGGCCCCCAGGGCCTCTCCCAGTCGCATTATCTCCGCCAGTCCGCGGCTCACCAGTGCGGCCCTGGCGTTGTCCCCCAGCCCTAGCGCCAATGCCATGCCGGATGCTATGGCCATTATGTTCTTCACCGCGCCCCCTGTCTCCACTCCGGCCACGTCCTGAGAGGTGTAGACCCTAAGTGTCCTGGCGTTCAGCATCGACTGCCACAGGCGGGCGGACTCTCTGCGGCGCGACGCGGCCGCAAGGGCGGTCGGCAGCCCCCTGGCCACCTCCGCGGCGAAGCTCGGTCCGGACAGCACGGTGTACTCGCAGCCGGGCAGCAGCTCGTCCACAATCTCGCTCACGCGAGCCCCCGTGCCTATCTCGATCCCCTTGGCCAGGTTGCATATTTCGCGGCCGGGCTGGAAAAGAGGCCTTATGAAGGGGAGGAAGGCGCGCAGCGACTGGGTGGGCAGGGCCAGAACCCAGTTGGAGGAGAACGAGGCGGCCAGGCCGGCGTCCGACGTGGCCGAGACCGTCCCTGGAAGCTCCGCGGACTGCAGGTAGTCCGGGTTGCGCCGTTCGGAGTTTATCGCCGCCGCCTGCTCCTCCCGCCTGCACCAGATCAGCACGGAGTGCCCGCTCCTCGCGGCGGAGAGCGCCAGCGCGGTCCCCCAGCTTCCGCCCCCGAATACAGTGATCCTGCTCATGCCCGTTCCTCCCTGCCTTGATCAGGGGCTAGCATCAGCAACGCCGAGCCGCCCAGTATCAGCAGCCCGCCCGCTGTGATGGCGCTGGACAGGGAGCCCGTGACGTCCCTGAGGAAGCCCGAGACCAGCGGGGCGATCACCGCGGATGACATGATCGTGGCGTTGAAAAAACCGACCGCGGCGCTCATCGCGCCGGGGTGCCGCCTTGCCACGATATCGCCGATCCAGGAGACCGCGACCGGGGAGAAGGCCGTGTTGCTGAACAGGCCGAACAGCAGCAGCATGGAGACTATGAGCGGGGCCCCCTGAACGCGGGCCAGCAGCAGCAGGGCAACGCCGCTCGCGGGCAGGACGAGGGCGGCGACTCTCTTTCGGCCGAATTTGTCCGACAGTCTCCCCCACAGGACTCCGCCCGGCAGCGCGGAGAGGGCTATAAGACCGGTGTAGAGTCCCGAACCGGACAGCGAGAAGCCCCGCTCGACCTGGAGAAAGGTGGGACCCCAGGTCGCCGCAGTCCAGAAGCCGTACAGGGAGCAGAAGGTCGCGGCGTTGATCTTCCAGATATCGCGGTCCCTGAACAGCCTCCCGTAGACCGAGAGTGAGGGGGAGGCCGCGGAGGGCCGCGCATCCGGCAGGAGGCGCACGAAGGCGAACAGCATCAACACGGTGGGCACCGCCAGGACCAGGAAGGGTTGGCGATAGTTGCCGAAGAACTCGTAGAGGGGGCCGCTGGCGGCCATCCCTCCGAGGATTCCCAGCGCCATCCCTATGCCGATCAGGCCGGAGCTCGTCCCTCGCTTCTCCGGAGGAACGGTGGCCATGATTGTGCCGAAGCAGCAGGGGTAGTAGGCCCCCGCCCCGAATCCGTGGAGAGCGGAGAAGAAGAGCAGCGGTAGATAGGTGGTCCCGAACAGGCCGAACCCCAGTATGCCCAGCCCGGACAGTGCGAACATGATTATCAGCACCCGTTTTGTGCCCCACCTGTCCGCAAGCATGCCGCTGGGTATCTGAAGCAGGACGTAGAACAGGAAGTAGGCGCTCGATACCGCCCCGGCGCCCGCCGAGGTTATACCGAGCGACTTCGCGATCACCGAAAGCAGGGGGTACAGCGCCGTGCGGTCCGCGTACAGGACGGCCCAGCCGAGGATGAGCGCTGTTAGCATGGACAACAACTCCTTCGACGATAAGTGGTCAGCCGGGATAATTGTATCGCCTTCCCGAAAAATTGCCAGACTCAGCTTTCGGGGATAAAATAAGCTAGGCGAGGATGATCAGGCAAAGAATACGCTTGGCAAGGGGGGCGCTGGTCCTGCCGTTGGAAGATCTGCCGCAGAGGCTTAAAGAGATCCGGGACAGGATGAGCGACGCGCTGCACTACAGCATGGACGCCATCTCTTCCTTCTGCGAGGAGGAGCGGGAGAGGCTGATGGAGGTCCGAGCCAGGAAGGAAGAGGTCCTGCGCGCACTGCAGGAGGCCATAGCGGCGGCGGACAGGTCCGAGAGCGAGTACCGCAAGTCGCGGGCGGAGCTCCTGGTCGCAAGCCGCGCGGGGAACGAGCAGAGGGAGAAGTCCGCCTACGAGAAAGCGGCCCAGCTCATGAGGGCAAGGGGTGCCTGCGAGGAGAGGGAGAAGCAGCTCGCAGGCCAGCGCGACGACCTCGCCCGCGAGGAGCGCAGGATAGAGAAGCTGCTGGCCAGGAGCGAGGAGATGGGCAATCGCTTCCGCGTGGCGCAGAACCTCCTTAACATGGATTTCGGCGAGGGCGGCGGCACGGCCGCGACCGACGGCGGCGATCTGCTCTCGTCGATGCTGTTCGCGGAGAGGGAGAGCATCTCGCTGTCGCGGGACCTGCACGACGGCCCCGTCCAGAAGTTCGCCGGCATAGGGCTGATGATTGACATAACCAGGGAGTACCTCGACAGGGGGGACCTCGCCAGGACGGGCGAGGAGCTCACGCGCACGAGGGCCCACCTCGGCGAGGCCCTGTCGGAGATGCGCTCCTTCATCTTCCAGTTGAACCCGTCGGGGCTCAAGGACGGCCTGTTTTTACCGTTGAACCGCCTCGCCTCCCAGGTGGCGGCGGTCTCCGGCTGCGACGTAAGGTTCTCCATAGAGGGGGGAGCGGACGTGCTCACCCTCCAAGCGCGCACAGCCGTGTTCAAGATAGTGCAGCAGGCGGTGTTGAACTCGGTTCACAGCGGCAAGGCTAGGAACGTGAGGGTCGTAGTCTGTTTCTGCGCGGGCTCGCTGCGAGCCAGGATCACGGACGACGGAGTCGGCTTCGACGTCGAGGAGGCCATGGAGCACGCCGGGGAGCGCGGTGCCTGGGGACTGGTCAACATGCGAGAGCGAGCCAGGATGATCGGCGGAGAGGTGAGGGTGGAGAGCGAAATAGGAAGGGGGACGACCGTGATCCTGGAGGCCCCCCTTCCGCGCGAGTTGTAACGAGGAAGCGACGCCGCGCCATCGGCCGCGCCGCCCCTGGAGATCAGGCGCTGATGCGCCTCGCCTTCCTTCGCTCGTTGTCGTCCAGTATGGACTTCCGCAGACGGATCGACTTCGGCGTCACCTCCACCAGCTCGTCGTCGGCTATCCACTCGATCGCCTTCTCAAGGGACATCCTGCGCGGCACGTCGAGCTTCACCGTGAACTCCTTGGTGGAGGCCCTGTGGTTCGTGGCCTGCTTCTTCTTGGTCGGGTTGCAGGGCATGTCGCCCGGGCGCGAGTTCTCCCCGACGATCATGCCCGCGTAGATCCTGTCCATCGGGGAGACGAACAGAGTCCCGCGCTCCTGGAGGTTTTCGAGCTGGTAGCTCGTGGCCTCGCCTGTATCCAGGCTGACCAGCGATCCTCGGCTGCGGGGCGCAATGTCCCCGACCCACGGCGCGTAGCCCGAGAACCTAGAGGACATGATACCCAGTCCCCTGGTGTCGGTCATGAACTCCCCCCTGTAGCCTATCAGCCCCCTGGTCGGCACCGTGAAGAGCAGCCTGGTCAGGCCCGTGCGCAGGCTCTCCATGCCGCGGACCCGGGCCCTCCTGCGGGAGAGCTTCTCGTAGACAACACCCTGGTACTCCTCCGGGATGTCGATGACCAGGTCCTCCATCGGCTCGTACAGGGCCCCGTCGTGCTCCTCGGTGATAACCTCCGGCTTTGAAACGCAGAACTCCATCCCCTCGCGCCTCATCTCCTCGATGAGGATCGCGAGCTGGAGCTCCCCGCGCCCCGACACCTTCACTCCGTCGGACCTGCCAAGGTCCTCCATCCTGAGGGCGACGTTGGTGTGCAGCTCGCGCTCCAGCCGGGCCTTCAGCTGCCTCAGGGTGATCGGGCGCCCCTCCTGCCCCGCGAAGGGGCCGTTGTTCACGAGGAAGAACATCGACACGGTCGGCTCCTCTATGTCCAGCGGCGGCAGAGGGAAGCTGTCGAGGTCTGGGGAGGCCAGAGTGTCGCCGATCCCGATCTCCTTGGGCCCTGAGATCCAGACTATGTCGCCCGCCCCGGCCTGGTCCACCTCGACCCTCTCAAGCCCGTGGGTGACGAAGATCTGGACGGTCCGCGACGGCTCCCTGTCGGTGACGACGTAGTTCTGGTTGTCCTTGTCGTTCTTGTCCTCCCAGGCGGTGCTTATCCGCACGAACTCGTCGCCCCTGCGGATCCTGCCCTGGATTATCTTCCCGCACCCCATCCGCCCTATGTACTCGTTCCACGCGAGCGTGCTCACCTGCATGAGGAAGGGGGACTCCTCGTCCGCCAGGGGGGGCGCCACGTGCTTGACGATGCACTCGAACAGGGCGTCCATTCCCCTGGACTCGCCACCCTTGATGTCCTTCAGGTCGCTCACCGCCCAGCCCGAGAGCCCGGAGCCGTACAGCACCGGGAAATCCGCCTGCTCGTCGGTTGCGCCGAGCTCGAGAAAGAGGTCGAATGTCGCGTTGAGGGCCGCCAGAGGGTCGGCCTCCTTGCGGTCGACCTTGTTTATGTATACTATGGGCTTCAGCCCTATGCCGAGCGCGTGGGAGAGCACGTACCTGGTCTGCGGCATCGGGCCCTCGCCGGCGTCGACCAGCAGCAGGACGGAGTCGACCGTTGACAGGATGCGCTCCACCTCGCCGAAGAAGTCCGCGTGCCCGGGGGTGTCGATGATGTTTATCTTGTACCCCTTCCACTCCACGGTGCAGTGCTTGGCACGGATGGTTATCCCCTTCTCGCGCTCGAGGTCGTCGTTGTCCATGACTCTCTCCTCGACCCGCGCATTGCCGCGGAAGACCTGCGCGGCCCTGAATATCGAGTCGATGAGCGTTGTCTTGCCGTGGTCGATATGTGCTACTATAGCTATGTTGCGAATGTGCTCGGCTCTTTTCATAAATCTTCGATCCTCCGAATGCGGTTTGGAAGTGTAGATCTCACCGCAAATGAACATGATATAGCCATTAAGCCCGGAATGCAATAGCCGGTTGGAAGAAAACAGCGGAGTCTAGGGCCCGCAGGCCAGGATTTCGCTAAGGAGTGCGGTTCATGAAGGACAAGGGGATCATAGTCTGCTCCGAGGATATCGACGAGGGCCTGTCTCTCCAGGTGTGGACCAAGGGGGCCTGTCCGCGCCTGGTGGTGTTCAACAGGGTGAAGAACACGCGCAAGCTGATGCCGTTCAGCTGGCTCGAGAGGACGGACAGGAGCATATCGCTTAAGAGTCCCAAGGGAGGCTCCGCCAATTATACGGTGGAGCAGCTGGAGTCGGCCGCAAGGCGCATGCTCTACGAGTACGCGCAGGACCCTCTGTTCAAGGGGCTGCTGTGGCACAGCGTGATATTCATGTCCGACCTGCTGCACACGCCCCGCGCCGTGTTCGACTCGTCAGAGTACGCGATGCTGCACGAGGACAAGCGCTGTCGCCTGTGGCTCCTTGACATGACCGACGGCGACGAGAGCGGTTACTTTCGCCCGTTCTTCCCGCGCACTCCTGCCGAAGAAGAGGTGTTCGGCGGCCTGCCCGGCGTGTCGGCGAACGCCGGGAAAAACGTCGCCGACCTGAAGAAGACCGGGGTCACCAGGAAGCTTGCCTCCGTGCTCCCCGCGCGCTGGTACGACACCCCCAGGGTCTCAGCGGCCGCTGCGCTGCTGGGTTTTTCGCTGTTCTACGCGGACAGCTCCGCGCTGTCGTCGTTTCTCTGGGACTCCGTCCAGGGCGGGGTACCGTCCAGGCAGGCGCTGGCCGAGAGGCCGGACGACCCGGAGACGATGCGTTTCGCCCGCAAGATGGCCGGCTACGTTCGACACTACTTTCTCGTGGACAAGATCCAGTACTCGACCGAGTACGACAGCTTCGACGCGCTGAAGAGCAGGGGGTTCAACCGAAAGCACAGAATGACGCTCAACGTCGGGGAGATAGGCCCGGTCGAGTACACTGTGACCATCTACGCCGACGAGACGGGGCAGATGGCGATAGGGTGCGCGCCTATGCAGTACACCGACAGGCACAAAGGGGAGATGGTCTTCGCCCTGCCAGCCGAGGTCTACGATGCGGCCATTAGGAACGACTCCTTCGCGGGGGGCAGGGACGACTTCTTCACCTTGGCCTCCCTGGTCTCGGCGAAGCTGTTCTCCATTTGGATGGAGCGCGTGCGCCGGTTCGTCGACGTATTCCTGTCTCCGGGGGCCCGCGCGTGACGGCGGAGCTGAGGATCGGCTCATGCTCCTGGTCCGACAGGAGCCTGCTGGCCAGCGGGTGGTACCCCCCGGGGACCAGCAGCCCGGCGGGCAGACTGAACCACTATTCCAGCCGCTTCGACACGGTCGAGGTGGACAGCACCTTCTACGCCATGCCGGATCACACCACCGTCTTCAGGTGGGGCGCGCGCACCCCGAAGAATTTCCTGTTCAACGTTAAGGCGTGGGGCCTGTTCACTTGGCACTCGGTTAACTACGAGGCCCTCCCGGAGTGGGTGAGGACGGAGATACCGCGCCCGCCTTCAGGCAGGCTCGACTTCCAGGGCCTGCCCAGGGAGGCCAGGCCAATGCTGTGGCGACGCTTCACCGAGTCCCTGGCCCCCCTTCGCCAGATGGACAAGCTCGGATACCTGCTCTTTCAGCTTCCACCCAAGGCCGCGTATTCCCCGGTGATGATGCGCTACCTGGAGCGCGTCGCAGAGGTGACGCCGCCCTTTCGCGCCGCGGTGGAGGTGAGGAACCGCTCCTGGATGGAGCCCGAGAACCGCGAGTCCTTCCTCTCCCTGCTGAGGAGCGCCAACATCGCCTACGTGGCGGTCGACGAGCCCGAGCTTGCGTGGACCGTCGGCAGGGACTTCCCCGTCACGGCCTCGTGGGGGGCCGTGGTGCGCTTTCACGGCCGCAACAGCGAGGCTTGGAGCCGCAGGGGAGCAACCGTCGCCGAGCGATTCAGGTACAACTACACCGACGCGGAACTGCTCTCCTGGGAGACACCGGTGCGCGAAGCCGCCTCCAGGGCGGAGCGCTTGTTTCTTATGTTCAACAACTGCTTCCGGGATTACGCCGTGAAGAACGCCCTCAGGATGAAGTGTCTACTGGGCGACGTCTGCGCCCCGGGTGAAGGGGTGCAGGGAGAGCTCGCATTTTAAAGAAAACTAAAGAAATAGGGCATATTCAGGCTGAAATACGATGTATTTCCTGGTCACGCCCTTAGGCTGGGATTGACCAATGACAGCAACCCCGCTACCATACTGGTACGGGTTATCCGGACGGAGAGAAGAAGCAGCGAGAAGCAACAGGTCAGGAAGAGCCTGGTACCAAAGACAGCCACAGATCCAAAGCCCAAGCACCACGGAACCAAAGCAGCAACAGGCAACATGCAATAGGAACACGTAACGGGTAGGTAGGGATAACTGCAAAAGAACCGGGAGTTGGTTGTTTGAAGAAGGTCCGCAACAACCGTCCGGAATAGCCCGTAGAAAGCCGGGGAGGGAGAAGCATTCCCTCCCCGTTCTTCTTGTCCTCTATCTGCGCGCCCTTTTCAGCAGGGGCCACAGCGCTGCGAGCAGCAGGAGCGCTCCCGGCCCGATGGATTCCGAGACGAGGCATCCGCCGGTGTCCCCAAGTACTGCGGGCCCGGCGTTTTTGACCACCACCGGGATTTTGGCGAAGACCCCGCCCCCGAGGGCGAATGCTTTTATAGTCGCCCTGCCGTCCGAGAGGGAGCTGATCACAGCTCCCGCCTCCGTCGGCTCGACGGTCGCGACCGAGGGGTTGTCGGAGAACCAGAGCAGGCGGCCGTCGCTCGCGTTGGCCGGCTTCATGGAGACGGCGACGTCGGCGGACGTCCTGCCCGACATGGACAGGCTCGCGGGGGATGCCTCGAGGCTTCGCACCGGCACCTTGGGG
>JAKJGK010000140.1 GCA_022704435.1 Synergistota bacterium
CCGCCTGTGATCCCTGCTTAGACTACTTTCTCGAGTTTAACCGCGCTGACTTTGAACCCGGGGGTCTTGGAATCCGGGTCAATCCTGGCCGACGTCAGGATGTTGGCCGATGTCTCGCTGAAATGGAAAGGCAGGAATACGGTGCCTGCCGGGACGCGTTCCGTGATCTTCGCGTCTCCGCTCACCTCGCCTCTGCGAGAGGTCACCTTCAGCTTCTCGCCCGCCTCTACGCCGAGCGCGGCCGCATCCTCCGGGTTTATCTCAATATACATCTCCTTGATGAACTCGCCGGTGCTGCTGCGCCGGGTCATGCTGCCGGAGTGGTAGTGATAGAGCAGTCTCCCGGTGGTGGCGATGTACGGGAACTCATCCGTAGGCCACTCGTCCGGTTTCTCCCATTCGCGGGGCGAGAAGTCGGCCTTCCCGCGTGGGAAGCCAGTGGTGTACAGGATCGGGGTGCCAGGATGGTCGCAGGTCGGGCAGGGCCAGGGTATCGCGCCGCCCTCGAGCCTGGCGTAGTTGATGCCGGCGTACGAAGGGGTTATCTTGCCTACCGCGTTGAAGATCGTCTCGGGCGAGTTCATGTCCTCCCACTTGGCACCAAGACGCCTGGCGATGTCGAGCAGTATCTCCCAGTCGGGGCGTGCCTCGCCGGGGGAGGCGACGGCCTTGCGTATCCTCTGCACGGCCCGAAAGGTGTTGGTGAAGGTGCCGTCCTTCTCGGCCCAGCTCGACGCGGGCAGGACAACGTCCGCAAATTCGGCGGTCTCGGTCAGGAAGATGTCCTGCACCACGAGAAACTCGAGGTTCTGGAGTGAACGGCGGACGTGCGCCGAATCGGGGTCGGTGACCATGGAGTTCTCTCCCATGATGTACATCCCCTTTATCCTGCCATCCCCGGCGGCATGGGTCATCTCGACCACGGAGAGGCCTGGCGTCTCGGGAAGGTCGCAGCCCCAGACCTCCTTTACCTTCTGCCTGGTCGCGGGCAGGCTGACCTTCTGGTATCCTGGGATCACCTCTGGGAGGGCCCCCATGTCGCAGGCCCCCTGGACGTTGTTCTGTCCGCGCAGGGGGTTGACTCCGGTACCCGGCCGTCCGAGCATTCCGCACAGGAGGGCGAGGTTGGCCACGGACCTTACGTTGTCGGTGCCGTTCAGGTGCTGGGTTATCCCCATCGTGTAGAACACCGCGGAGTTCGGCCCCTTTGCATAGGCGCGCGCGGCATCCTCTATGATCTCAGGGGACACGCCCGTTATCCCGGAGACGTACTGCGGGGTGTACTTCGCCACGGTCTCCTTGAGTTTGTCGAAGTTGTTGACGTTCTTGTCGATGAACTCCTGGTCGTGAAGGCCGTCGCGCAGGATCACGTGCATGAACCCGTTCAGGAGGGCGACATCCGTTCCGGACTTCTGACGGATATGGATGTCAGCGTACTTGGTCATCTCGATCTTCCTGGGGTCGCACACTATGAGGGTGCAGTCCCCCTTCTTCTTGCGCTCCTTGATGAAGGAGCCGATGACGGGGTGGTTCTCCGTTGTGTTGGATCCGATTATCAGTATTGTGTCAGCCGACTTGATGGACTCGAAGTCGTTGGTCATGGCGCCGCTTCCGAGGGTCTCGCCGAGACCCGCAACAGTGGCGCTGTGTCACAGGTGGGCACAGTGATCTACGTTGTTTGTGCCCATCACCTCCCTGGCCAGGCGCTGCATGAGGTAGTTCTCCTCGTTGGTGCAGCGGGCTGAGGAGAAGAAGCCCAGCGCGTCGCTCCCGTACTTCTGCTTGATCGCGCCAAGCTTCTCGGCGACGAGCGACAGGGCCTCGTCCCAGGAGGCCTTGCGGAAGGAGTCGCCCTCTCGAATAAGGGGGGCGACCAGGCGATCCTCGCTGTGGACAAACTGCCAGGCAAAGCGTCCCTTCACGCAGGATCTGCCCTTGTTGAGGGCGGTGGGGCTGGAATAATCCGTCGTGATATTGGCGATTCTGCCGGTCTTTTTGTTGACGTTGATGTCCAGCTCGCACCCGACCCCGCAGTAGGAGCAGGTGGTCTTAACCTTCTCCAGGTCCCAGGGGCGCCCCAGCCCCGCGGAGGTCTTCTCGAACAGGGCGCCGACAGGACACACCTGGACGCACTGACCGCAGAACACGCAGTCCGACTCCTCTATCGGGGAGCCGACCGGAGGCTGGATCGAGGTGTTTATTCCTCGGCCCTGGAAGTCAATTGCGTGGTAGATGGCGTGCTCGTCGCAGACTCTGACGCACCGGCCGCACAGGATGCACTTGTTGAGGTCCCTTGCGTAGAAGGGGTTGGCATCCTCGAGCCTGTGAGAGGTGTTCGTGTCGCCGGGATCCGAAAAACTCGACTCCTTCACGCCGAGTTCGTAGGCCACGTCCTGAAGCTCGCACTTTCCGTTGCTGGAGCAGGAGAAGCACTCAAGCGGGTGGCGCACAAGAATCAGCTCGATGACCGCCCTGCGCGCCTCGATCACCCTCGGGGTGTTGGTATGCACGACCATGCCCTCGGTTATGGGGGTAGTGCAGGCCGTAAGCAGCTTGGGGTTCTTCTCCGCCTCGACCAGGCAGATGCGACAGGCTCCGAAAGCGCTTACAGCCGGATGGTCGCACAGCGTGGGGATGTGGATGCCGTTGGCCCTCGCGGCCTGAAGGATCGTCATCCCGGGCTCCGCAGTTACCGCCTTTCCGTTGATTATCGCGTTGATTTTGCTCATGGCATCTCCTATCTCTTTACTACGGCGCCGGTCGGGCAGTTCTCCATGCAGGCGCCGCACTTGATGCACTTTTCCTGATCGATCACGTGGACTTCCTTCGGCTTGCCCGCAATGCAGCCGACCGGGCAGTTCCTTGCGCACTTGGTGCAACCGATGCACTTCTCGGGTATGATGCTGTAGCTGAGCAGGTTCTGGCACACTCCCGCGGGACACTTCTTGTCGAAGATGTGGGCCTCGTACTCCTTGCGGAAGTACTTGAGGGTGGTCAGCACCGGGTTCGGAGCGGTGCCGCCCAGGGCGCAAAGCGAGGTGTCCTTTATCTGGTTGCCGAGGTAGAGCAGCTTGTCGATATCCTCCGGCTCCCCCTTCCCCTCCGTGATGCGCGTGAGGATGTCGAGCATCTTCTTAGTCCCCTCGCGGCAGGGCACGCACTTGCCGCAGGACTCGCGCTGGGTGAACTCGAGGAAGAACTTCGCGGTGTCAACCATGCAGTTGCTCTCGTCGAGCACGACCAGGCCGCCGGAGCCCATTATGGCCCCCGCCGCGGTCAGCGACTCGTAGTCAACCGGAAGATCGAGGTGCTCGTCCACCAGGCATCCTCCGGAGGGGCCGCCTATCTGCACGGCCTTGAACTTCTTGTCGCCGATGATTCCGCCGCCTATCTCGAACACGATCTCCCGTATCGTGATCCCCATCGGGACCTCGACTAACCCGGTGTTCTTCACCTTGCCGGTGAGGGCGAACACCTTGGTGCCCTTTGACTTCTCGGTGCCCATGGCGGCGAACGATTCCGCCCCCTGAACTATGATCCTCGGGATGTTCGCCCAGGTCTCGACGTTGTTGATGTTCGTCGGCTTGCCCCACAGTCCCTTGACCGCCGGGAAGGGGGGGCGTGCGCGGGGCATTCCCCTCTGTCCCTCTATCGAGGCCATGAGGGCCGTCTCCTCGCCGCAGACGAAAGCCCCGGCGCCCTCCTTGATGTGGAGGGTGAAGTTGAAGTCGGTCCCGAGAACGTTGTTCCCCAGCAGGCCGTAGTCGGTGGCCTGCTGTATGGCAGTCTGCAGGCGCTTGATGGCGAGCGGGTACTCCGCCCGGCAGTATATGTACCCCTCGTCGGAGCCCATCGCGTAGGCCCCGATCATCATCCCCTCGACAACGGCGTGCGGGTCGCCCTCGAGGATGGAGCGGTCCATGAATGCCCCCGGGTCTCCCTCGTCGGCGTTGCATATCACGTACTTTTTATCGCCGGGAGTGGCCGCGCAGAAGCCCCATTTCATGCCGGTGGGGAATCCGCCGCCTCCGCGCCCGCGAAGCCCTGATTTCTTTATCTCGTCGATGACCTCGGAGGGCTTCATCCCTGTAAGGCATCTTCCAAGCGCCTGGTAGCCGTCCCTGGAGATGTACTCGTCGATGTTGTCGGGGTTGATGTATCCACAGTTGCTGAGGACAATCCTATGCTGCTTGCCGTAAAACGGGATGTCCTTGTAGTGGGAGACCTTCTGGGCGGAGATGGGCTCCCTGTACAGAAGCCGGCTGACGATACGTCCTTTGTACAGGTGCTCCTCGACGATCTCGTGGACGTCCGTAGCCTGTACCCTGGAGTAGAAAGTCCCCTCCGGATACACGACCACTATGGGGCCGAATTCGCACATGCCATGGCACCCGGTCTTTATGACCAGGACTTCCTTGTCGAGTCCTTTTTTCGCGAGCTCCTCCTGGAAGAGCTCCATGATCCTGCCCGAGCCGCTGGATTCGCAACCGGTTCCGCCGCAGACCAGCACGTGAGCGCGATACAATGCCATATCGATGTCCCTCCCCGACTAGTCGGCGCGGCCGTAGAGCTTGTCCTGCACGATGCGCCCGTTGACCACGTGTTCCGAGATGATCCTGGCGACATCGGGAGGCGTCACGGTTATGTATGTGATCCTGGGCTCGCCCGGACGAATGACGTCCAAAAGAGGCTCGTTCTGACACATGCCTATGCACCCGGTTGTCTCAACCGCAACATTGTGCAGGTTGCGCACCTCCAACTCCTTCAGCACCGCGTTCATTATCTCCCTGGCG
>JAKJGK010000032.1 GCA_022704435.1 Synergistota bacterium
CCTCGCCCACCCTCGGCAGGCTGACCTGGAAGAACTGCCCCGGAGTCATCGACGCCGTCGCCTCCACCGTGATCGTGAACTCGCAATCGGTCTCCGGCCTTATGCAGGTTATCCTCGCCGGAAAGGGTCGGTAGGGGTTGAACGTCATCTCCCCTCCACCTCCTTCAGCGCCGCCGAGACTCTGTTGATGCACTCCGCGAACGAGATGTACTCCGGGCAGACATCGTCGCACCTGCCGCACCCCACGCACATGTCGTAGCCGAAGCGCTTCCTGAAGTCGTAGATCTTGTGGAAGGTCTTGAAGCGCATCCTCTCCCCCTTTTTCTCCCTGTAGGACGCGCCCCCCGCCATCTCCGTGAAGCCGTCCAGGTGGCAGCCGTCCCACACGCGGCGTCTCTCGCCGCTCAGCCTGCTGTCGGAGTAGAACAGGTCGCGGGTCGAGAAGCAGGTGCATGTGACGCACGACGTGTTGCACCTGCCGCACGCGATGCACCTCTGGTCGTACTCGTCCCACATGGGGTGCGCGAACATCTCCGGCGGCATCTCGTCGACGTCGGGCACATCCACGCGCTTTCTGTTCTCCCGCACGAACTCCGGTTTGAAGCCGCTCGGCCTTCCGGCGGAGAATACTCCCTCGAACTCGTCGTCCTTGACCTCCACCAGCACGGAGTCGCCCGAGAAGCGCAGCGCTGCGGAATAGTCGTCGGCCGTGTTGGACTTCATCGACACGCAGAAGCAGTTGTCGAACGACTCGGTGCACTCGATCATGAAGAAGCGGAGCCTCTCCCTGCGGCGCTGGTAGTACGGGTCCCTCGTGCCGCCGTTCTCCAGGAACATCGCGTCCAGCCTCCTGAAGCCGTTGATGTCGCACGGCCTCAGGAAGACGACGATCTCCCCCTCCCCGTCCTGCGGGGCCTCGGCGAACTCCTGCCCGGTGAAGTAGAACAGGGTCTCGTCCGCAGGGAAGGCCAGCGACTTGGGCGACATGTAGCTTTTCTCCTCCAACTCCAGCTCCTCAAGCCCGTTCAGCTGCGCGTACTTCACCAGGTCCGTGTTCGTGAAGCGACCTCTGCCGGGGAAGCGCTTCGGCCCGTAGAGCGAGCACCGGGCCCTCAGTCCATCGAAGACCCTGGAGAACTCCTCTCGCGTGAACTCATACGACGACATCGTCTCCTCTCACCCCCTCGCGAATTGTGCGGCCGACCGTCTCACGCGCCGACGAACACCGTCGGCCTGACCGGCTTCGGCGCCTTTATCACCATGAATCGCAGCAGCTCGTCGCTAGTGTTGTACCAGCAGTGCAGGATGTCCTTCGGGCTCTCGACCAGGGTGTACCTCCCCACCTCCTGCTTCTCCGTACCCACCTCCACCGTGCCCTTGCCCTCGAGGACGAAGAAGGCCACGTCCACCGGCGTTATGTGCCTCTTCAGGGCCTCCCCCGGCTTAAGCGAAATGATCGACACCGCGGCGTCGTCCGTCTCGTACATTCCCCTGGCGTCCACTCCGTGAGCCGTCTTCGCTATCGGCTGCTCCTCGAACTTGCGCGTTATCATGCTCTCTCCCCCTTAGTTCTCCATCATGTTTTGAACCAGCCGGCCCTCGCCGGCCTCCTCCACCGTCCTCCCGTCGCGGATCCTGTAGATCCTGCGGAAGGTCGGGATTATCTTCTCGTCGTGGGTGACCACTATCACCGCCGTCTCGTACTGGCGCGCCATCGAGTTCAGGATTCCTATGACCGACAGGGCGCGCTCGCTGTCGAGCGGCGCGGTAGGCTCGTCCGCCAGTATCACCGGCGGCCTGTTGGCGAGCGCCCGCGCTATGGCCACCCTCTGCTGCTCGCCGCCCGAAAGGCGCGACGGCATCGCGTCCGCCCGGTGGGACACGTCCAGCGCCTCCAGCAGCTCCGCGGCCCTCCTGCGGGAGTCGCCGTCGGAAAAGCCGGCCAGCATCGGGATCAGGGCCACGTTGTCCAGCGCGTTCAGGAACGGTATCAGGTAGGGGGCCTGGAAGACGAACCCTATGCTGTCCCTCCTGAGCGCCCTCAGGTCGCGAATCTTCCACCCGTCGTCGTAGATCGGCTCCCCGCCGAGGATCATCCTGCCTCCCGTCGGCTCTATCACCGCTCCCAGGCACTTCAGCAGAGTGCTCTTGCCCGACCCGGACGGCCCGATCAGCCCCACCACCTCGCCCGGCGCGACCTCCATGTCCACTCCCTTGAGAGCGTCGACAGCCGTGTCGCCCGCGCCGTAGCGCTTCCTCAGCCCCTCTATCCTTATTCCCTTGAGACTGTCCATGGCCGCTACCCTATGGCCTCCGCCGGGTCAACGCCGACCGCGACGCGTATCGCGATCAGGCTGGCGAAGGCGCACATCACCATCACCGAGACGAAGCCGGTGAAGGCGTCCCGAGGCTCCAGCAGCACGTACTTCGGGAAGGCCGGCCCCCAGAAGGTGGCCGAGATCTCCCCTATGGCGAACCCCAGCACACCAAGCGCCAGCGCCTGCTGCAGGATCATCCCGATTATCGTGCGGTTCCTGGTGCCGATCAGCTTCAGCACCGCTATCTCGCGGATCTTGCCGAGGGTGAGGGTGTAGATGATGAACGCGACGATCGCCGCGCTTACCACCGCCAGGATCACCAGCAGCATCGCGATCTGCTTCGACGACGTGGCTATCAGCTTGCCAAGCATTATATCCTCCA
Source organism: Synergistota bacterium (assembly GCA_022704435.1). GTDB lineage: Bacteria > Synergistota > Synergistia > Synergistales > Aminobacteriaceae > JAAYLU01. Next base: position 2,701 of record JAKJGK010000032.1, read on the forward strand.
TCTGCTCTCTGGTGTAGACCTCCAGCCTCAGCCACCTGCGGATGTGCGAGGCGGCGAGCTCCGGGTCCGTCCCGGGGTGGACTCTTGCCAGCACCGAGTTGACGTAGGGGTTGGCGCTCTGAGATGCTATCACGCCCTCCAGCACCCCCGGCGCGCCCGGCCTGTTGAACGCCGGGTTCGCCTCGGTCCGTCTCCTCTGCTGGAGGATGGCGTCGTTGTCCTTCATGAACTGGGCCTCCTGCGCGTCCTTCAGGGGAATGAAGACCATCGGATCCCCCCCGGAGGAGACCATGCGCTTCGTGATCCCTACCACCCTGTACAGGTTCCTGCGGATGCGTATCTCGTCCCCGAGGCGGAAGCCGGACGCCTCGTCCGCGACGGCCTCGTAGTGCCCGCGCGAGATGTGCCGCCCCGCGGTCAGGTAGCCCGGGCGCCCGGGCGCCGCCGGGTCGTGCGGGTCGATCCCCGCGACCATCACCCTTGTATCCTCGCGGCCGCGCCTCACCTGGGTGGTCAGGTAGGTGACGTTCGCCGCGCTCTCCACCCCTGGCGAGGCCAGCACGCTGCGGAGCAGATCGTCGTAGATGCTCGACGGCTCCGCGTAGGGGCCGAGGGTATCCTTCTGCACGATCCACAGGTCCGCGCCGCTGTTGTCCAGCAGGACCTTGGCGTCGTCCACCATCCCGCGGTAGACGCCGCCCATCGTCAGGGTCACCCCGATGAGCAGGCCAAGCCCCACGCTGGTGAGAACGAACTTGCCCCACCCGTGCAGTATATCCCTGCCGGCCAGGCTGATCATCTCGTCAGGCCCTCCGTCACCTTCACCCGGCTTCCCGGCTTGAGCGCCCTGGCGCTGTAGACCACCACGCGCTCGCCGGGCTCGAGCCCCTCAAGGACGCGAATCCTGCCATCCAGGTCGCGCCTGCCGGCCGACACCTGCTTGAACGAGACCGATCCATCGTCCATAGTCCATACGCCCAGCCGGCCTTCGTAAATCCGCAGCGCGGCGTCGGGGATCACCGGCCCCTCGGGCGACGCAGGCAGGCGCACCGTGACCTCCGCCAGCTCCCCCAGCGGAGGAGCGGAGTCCGGAAGGTGGTCGAACACGATCTTGGCGGACGTTTCCTCCGTGACCGAGTCCGCCATAGGCTCCACGCGCAGCACCCGCCCGGCGAATACCTCCCCGGGGCGCGAGCGCAGCACGATCTCCGCGGGCAGTCCCGCCTGCAGCCCCGCCGCGCCGGACTGGTCGAACCTGGCCGACACTCGCAGCTCCGCGAGGTCCGCCACCTGCAGGAACGCCTGCCCCGCGGCCACCACGTCGCCCGGCTCGGCGTCGCGCGCGGCCACCAAGCCGTCCACCGGGGAGAAGACCCTGAGATCCTCCCGCCTTGCCTGCATCCCGTCCAACTCCGCCTTCGCCCTTGCTAGCTCCGAGCGGGCGGCCTCCGCGTCCGACCTCGCGGAGGTCCACGCGGCCGCCGTCACCTGGCGCTCCTGCCTCTTCGCGTCCGCCGCCTCCACGCTGACGGCGTTCGACTTAAGGAGGTTGTCGTATCTGGTGGACTGCGCCTCGGCGTACTTCTTCCTGGCCGCGGTCTCCTCGACCCTGGCCCCGGCAGCCGAGGCCAGAGACTCCAGCCTCTTCACCGCGGAGCGCTGGGCCTCTATCCTGTCGTCCAGGTCGACGGGCGAGATCTCGCCAAGGAGCTGCCCCGCCGCGACCAGGTCCCCCGTCTGTACGTGCAGCCTTTCAAGTCTTCCCGTGGACGACGCGCCAACCCTGTGGACAGCGCGAGCCTCCACCACTCCTATGCCGAACAGAGCGGGGGACACGCTGCCGACGCCGACCTCCTGCACAGTCACGGGGAAGCGCGCGAGCGGCCCGGAGTTCACCATCACGTAGCCCAGAAGCCCCGCGAGTCCCGCAACGAAGAGCGCTAACAGCAGTGTTCTCCCCTTCACCGAGCCCCTTCTCATGATCTCGCCTCCACTCCTCTTCTGAATATCTCGAAGGCCCCGGGCGCGTTTCGCACCGCCATATCCGCGTCCCCGCCTATCAGCGACTGTATGGCAAGCCCCTGCGCGGCTCCGACCAGGTAGTGGGCCGCCGCGTCCGGCTGAACGTCCGCGCGGATCTCTCCGAGCTTGACGCCCTCATCTATCAGCCCTCGAAGCAGGCTCGTGTAGCGCTGCATCATCGAGCGCGCCACCAGCGACGCGCCGCCATTCCCGCCGCGCCTCAGTTCGCTCAGCAGCAGGCGCGGCGCGCCAGGGTGCGCGGCCGCAAACCGCACCGTGGCCATGAAGGCCGTCTCCAGCCGCGCCAACGGCGAAGCACTCCTTTTCATACTCCCCTCGACTGCGGACAGCATCATGCCGGCCACCCTATCGAGCGCCGCGCTCCACACCGCCTCCTTGTTGGGGAAGTGTCGAAAGAGCGCCCCCTGGGTCACTCCCATCCTCTCCGCTATAGCCGCCGTGGTGATCTCCGCCGGGTCGCGCTCCGACGACAGATCCAGCACCGCGTCCACGATCATCGCCCTCCGCTCCTCCGCCGGCAGTCCTCTTCCATTTGCCATCCAGAACGCCTTCTCTCCATAGATAGTAATTGATTACTATCTTACGCAGGGAAGTCCTGGATGTCAAGTCCCCGCGCCGCGATCGTCGCGACCACCCGCGAACCCGGTTGCCGGGCGAACCGACAAAGGATGTTGGCGGCACGACGCGCGACCATGCGCCACGGTTTTACCCTTGCGGCGATGTGGTTTTTGTTGTATTCTCCTGTTGACACATTTCGCCACCGGACGTCCCTAAGGACGGTGCTTCCGGGTGGTTGTTCTATGGTTTTATTATCAATATGCCTGGGAGGCGGTGCAAATGAAGGTGACCAGGAGCATCGTGGCGAAGTTGGGGCTGTTGGCTGCGGCGGGACTGGTGGTGCTGGCATTCTCTCTGGCCCTGCTGGCGCAGCGAGGCGTGGGTCGCCTCGCCGACACGGTGGAGGCTGTCGCCGTCAGGATGCTGAACGACGACATAGAGAACAAGAATGCCAACGACGAGCGCAGCGCGGAGGGGTACGGGGCGGCGATGTCCGGCTACCTGGCCTCGATCTCCGCGACACCGCTGTGGGACTTCAACGAGGAGTCCCTGAAGGACTACGCTAAGGACATGCTCTCCGTCCCCAACGTCGCCTACGCGGTCATAATGGGTCCGGACGGCGGCGCGATGGCGGGGGAGAGGATCGAGAGGGAGGGCGTGAGGCCCTTCGTCGCAGACATAATGCGCGACGGTAAAAAGATCGGATCGGTGGAGGTCGGGCTGGACACGACATACCTCGCGGATCTCACAAGGGCCAGCGAGAGGACCAGGGACCAGCTCATAGCCACCTTCTCCTCCGAGGCCGCGGCCGACGAATCCACCATCGTCCGTCACATCGCCCTGATGGCCGCCGGCCTCGCCACCCTGGTGCTGGCGCTGAACGTGGTCGGCCTGCTCCGCGTGGTCTCGCCCCTGCGAAAGATGACCGATGTGGTGCGCGACCTGGGCGAGGGAGAGGGAGACCTCACCGTCTGCATCGCCGTCAGGACCGGCGACGAGGTGGGCTGCCTGGGCGCATCCATGAACCAGTTCATAGAGAAGCTGGCCCTGCTCGTGGCCGACGTGGTCGGCATCGCGCGCAACGTCGGGGGCGAGGCCCGCACCCTGTCCGAGCTGTCCGAAAGCTCCATGAACTCCATCGAACAGGTGAACTACGCGGTGCAGCAGATAGTGTCCGTGTCGGAGTCCAACGCCGCCGCGGTGGAGCAGACCAACGCCGGAATCAACGAGATGGCCGCAACAGCGCTGGCCGTCGCCCAGGCTGCGGGGCAGTGCGTGGAGTCTTCCGCCAGGACCTTCGGCTTCACCAGCGACGTAGCCCGCAGGGTCGAGGATATGGTAGGCGACATCGACGCCGTCAACGCCAAGTCGCAGGAGAACCGCGCGAAGATGTCCGCCCTCGCCGAGGCCGTGAAGACCGTCTCCGGGTTCGTGGGCGCCATAACCGGCTTCGCCGACCAGACGAATCTGCTGGCCCTCAACGCCGCCATCGAGGCCGCGCGCGCTGGGGAGGCGGGGCGCGGATTCGCGGTCGTGGCTGACGAGGTGCGCAAGCTCGCCGAGGAGTCGAACCGCGCCGCCATGCAGATCTCAAAGCTCATGAACGACCTGTCCGGCTATGCGGGCGAGTCAATAAAGGCGACCGAGGAGGAGGAGCGAACCCTCCGCGAGATGGTGGACAAGACCGAGATCCTGAAGGAGACCCTCGGCGCCAGCATGAAGGAGCTCGAGTCGATGGACGCGGAGCTCAAGAAGGTCTCCGACCTGGCGCGAAACCAGTCCCTTTCGAACATAGAGATGGTGGAGGCCGTGAACAGCATCTCGACCGGCACGTCCGACATAGTGGATCGCATAGGCGGGATCAGCGGCTCGGCACAGGAGGCCCGCATGGCGTTCGAGTCAGTCACCGCCCAGGCTAACACCCTGCTGGACGGGATGGAGGAGATGGAGGTCAAACTGGGGCAGTTCAAGATCTGACGCGACGAGAAGGAGATGATCGTCGATGGCCCGGGGCACGGAGAAAAAGAAGAAACAGGCTTCGCTGCTGGCAAGGCAGATTCGTCTGATCCTGCTGACGGTTTTTGTCTGCGTGGCGATAGTGGCGGCGGCGGTCGGTCTCGACATGCTCCTGAACCCGTCCAAGTCCTGGACCGAATCGCTGGCCGTGAAGTGGATAAGCGAAAAGCGCACTCTCATACCGTTCTTCAAGTAGCAGGCGATCCAACGATAAAAAAGGAGGCTTGACCATGAGAAGACACGCGGACAACGGCGTGCTGAACAACGGGTCGTCGCGCTTCAAGGTCACCGTGACCTGGAGCGACGGATCGGAGACCACAGCCTCCAACTGATGGCGGGCAGGCTCAAGACCCCCGTCCTGGCCAGGAAGGACGAGGAGGAGTGTCGCCGCCGGGCCGTCGACGAGGGAGTCAGGGCGTACTTCTCCTGCCTGCCCCCGAGAGGCGTCCCCGGCGGCAGGGACCTGGAGACGGCGGTGCGCAGGGCGGAGGCCGCGGCCATAGGGGCGCTGCTCCCCGCCCTGCTGGACAGGGCGTTCGACGAACCCCTTCTCCCAGCACGCCGCTCCGTGCTGCTGCTGCGTATGGAGGAGCGCCTCCCTCCGCTGGTCCTGCCGGAGCCCGAGGCCAGGGCGGTCATCCTCCCCCTTAGAATCGCATCCGGGGCGGCCGTCGGAGCTCTGGCCGGGATGGCCCTGATGCCGTTCGTCACATGGTTCATGATGGACAGCCGCGCCGCTGGACTGTTCATGGGGGCGCCGGCCGGCGCGATGCTGGGAGTCATGGCCACCATGGCGCTGGCTCGCAGCCGCGTCCTGCTGGCCCTGTTCGCCTCCCTGCTCGGGCTCGTCGCCGCGAGGGAGGCGCTGCTCCTGCTCGGGGGCGCCAACCTGAGCGGCGCGTGGTATCTGCTGCGCAAGAGGCGGGGCTCCTGGAAGGCCCTGCTGCTGCTCCCCCTGCTGATGGCTCTGCTCTTGCTGCTCGGGAGGCGCGAGGTCGTGTTCGATCCGGTCCGCCACGAGGAGGCGGTGAGGCCCGCCCTGGCGTCATGGGCCGATGCGGCCGCCAGGATAGCCCTGCTGGTCGCCTCCCCCGCCCCGCAGATGCTCGACGACTCCGAGGAGGCCGCGTCCCTGCTGGCATCCATGATACTGCCGCTCGAGGACGCCCCGCTGGAGGATCTGAGGGCGGGAGTCTCCGAGTTGGCCTCCGCCGCGCGCAACCTCGGCTTCTCCGGCGAGAGCCCCGCATCCTCCTTCATCTGGAGCGACGAGGCCGCGTCCGAGTACGCGCCCTTCGGGGCGGTGGAGCCGGGAGACCCGGTCCGAATAGAGCGCTCCCCCCTGTTCAGGGACGGCGAACTCCTCGCCAAGGGACTGGTGCGCAGGGTGCGCCGCAGATGAACGCCCTCTCGGTGCTCGGCATCGACTTCGGCACCACCAAGACATACCTCTCCAAGTGCCCCGAGGAGGAACCCTCCCCCGTCAGCGTGGACTTCGGCGACGGGAGGGACGGCATACCGTCCGCGATACTATACCGCAGGGGCAAGGCCCCCCTGATCGGGCAGACCGCCCTGGACGAGTACGGAGAGGCCTCCTACTGGGAGCGGAACACCTACAGGCTCGCGACGAACTTCAAGGCCGACCTGGCCAGGTCCGAAAAGGCGCGGACGGCGGCCTCCGACTTCCTGTCCGCCCTGCTCGCCGAGGCGCGCGCCCAACGCCTGGACATGGAGCCGGCCGGACGCAGGGTGCTGTTCGGCGCGCCGAGCGAGTCCGACGAAGCCTTCCGCGCCGCCCTCGAGGAGACCGCCGGACGCGCCGGGTACGGCGTTCCTTTCCTGGTGGACGAGCCCAAGGGCGCCCTGCTCTACCACATGAAACAGCGCGACATATCGGTGGACGCCGCCCTCGACGGGGTGCTGGTAGTCGACTTCGGGGGCGGCACCTGCGACTTCGCGTTCCTGGAGAGGGGACGAGTGGTGCACTCCTGGGGGGACATGCTGCTCGGAGGACGCCTGTTCGACGACCTGTTCTTCCAGTGGCTGTGCGACCAGAACCCCGGGCTCGAGGAGGAGCTGGCGGCCAGGGACGCGGCCTACTATGTGCAGACGAGCCTGTGCCGCGACGTCAAGGAGTTCTTCTCCCGCACCATGGCCCGCGACAGGGAGGAGAGTGTCTCGAAGGTCCTGCGCGGCTACGGCAGGCTGACCGACATGACGTGGCGAGAGTTCCTGCGCAGGGGGAGCGAGTACAGCCCCTCCATGACATTCGCCGACCATGCAGGGGAGACGATCCCCGAGCTGCGCGGACGGGGTGGTTCCTCGGCGCGCAGCTTCCTCGCGGCCGCGGACGGCCCCATGCCGGGCAGCGAGATCGACCTGTTCGGCTGGTTCCGGGCTTGCCTGCTCGCAGGCCTCGACCAGGGGGGCATCGCCCGCAGTCGGGTGTCGCTGGTCATCCTGGCCGGCGGCAGCAGCCAGTGGCCGTTCGTCCGGGAGACGCTGGCCTCGGAGATGCCCCTCGAGGACCGCTCGATAGTGCGCAGCGAGCGCCCCTACGCCGTGATATCGCTGGGAATATCCCTCATGCCCGCCCTCAAGAGGCGCTTCGCAGCCGCCCGCCGATCGCTGGGCGACGAGCTCGAGGGCTTCCTCCAAGGGCCCCTGTCCGACCTGGTGACCTCCATGGGAGAGCGTCTGGACGAGAAGATGACCGCCACCGCGCTTGACGTGTTCTTTCGCCAGGAGGTGGTCCCCCTGCTCAAGCATTTCCGCGAGGAGGGAGGCCGCATCGCCCTCCTCCAGATACGCCTCGACCAGAGGACGGCCGCGGCCGAGCCCAGGGCGCGGGAGCACCTGGCCCGTCTCGCGACGGGCTTCCTCGAGGGACTGCGAGAGGGAGCGGAGGACCTGCTGGCCGACTGGTTCGCCTCGCACGGGATCTCCGTGCCGCGCAGGGACCTTTCGCTGACCCTGCCGGAGGAGCTGTCCGAGCCCCTGCTCCGAGTGCGGACCCCTGCAGCCGACGGCATGCTCGACGTGGCCTGCGCGGCGGTAGGGGGCTTTCTGACCGCGGGCGCGGCCATCCTGTGCGGCGGCACCGGCGCGGCGCTGATCAGCGCGGGCCCCGTCGGGCTGGCGGTCGGGGCTCTGCTAGGCGCATCCGCCGGCTGGGTACTCCTCCGCCACGGCAGGGAACACTTCAGGGAGGCCGCCGAGAGGATCCCCCTCCCCCCCTTCGCAGCCTCCATCCTGATGAGCGACAAGAGCATCGACAGGCTAGAGGAAGACCTGGCCAGGGCCATCCGCGAGCACCTTCAGCGGCGCTTCGTCCCCCTGAAGCGCGCCATGGACGACCACATCCGCAACCTGGTCCTGGAGGAGATCAGGGCCTTGAACGAGATAAACAGCTTTTGAGGAGGAGGTGTTTACAATGAAGACAGCTACGATCCAGCTTGAGCCGCTTGCCTGCCCCTCCTGCGCCCTGAAGATCGAGGGCGCGGTGAAGTCCTTCGAGGGCGTGGAGAAGGAGAGCGTTCAGATCATGTTCAACTCCGCCAAGGTCAAGTTCGACTTCGACGACGACAGACTGGCGCTGGAGGACGTGGAGAAGGCCATCACGGGGCTGGGGTACGAGGTCCTGAAATCCCGCGCGAAGTGAAATCCTCCTAGGGAAGCGACGCGGCAGGCTGACGGCGCGGACCGCCGGCCTGCCGCGCTACGTTCGGGACAATCTCCCGGCCCGCCGCTCCTTGCCCAGAAACTCGGGCCGCTCCTCGAACAGGGACATGCAGGCGTCTACAACCTCCGAGTCGTACAGCACGCCGCGCTTGCTTTCGATCTCATCCAGGGCCGCCCTCAAGCCCAGAGACGGGCGGTAGGGGCGATGAGACGTCATAGCCTCGACCACGTCCGCCACGGCGAGCACGCGGGCCTCCGGCAGGATGCCCTCCCCCTCGAGCCCGCGCGGGTAACCGGAGCCGTCGAGCCTCTCGTGATGCTGACGGGCTATCTCCGCCACCGGCCAGGGGAAGTCCACCTCCTTGAGAATGTCGTAGCCCGACTGGGCGTGCCCCTTGATCAGCTCGAACTCGATTTCGGATAGCTTGCCGGGCTTGCTCAGGATTTCCCCTGGTATCTCGATCTTGCCGATGTCGTGCACCAAGCCTGCTATGCGAAGTCCCTCGCACCGCCCCGAGCCGAGCCCCGTCCTCGCGCACAGCTCCGCGGCCAGCCCCGCCACCCGCTCCTGGTGCTCGATGGTGTAGGGGTCCTTCTTGCCGACGATCTGCCCCATCGTCCGGATCACATCTATGAAGGTGTTGTTCAGCTTGTTGTAACCCTTCGCCAGCTCGCGCTCCGCACTCTGCCTCTCCTCCGCCTCCCTGCGCGCCTCCTCGTACAACTGGGCGTTGTCGAGCGCTATCGAGGCGGCCGGCTCTCCAGCAGCTCTCCCCAGAGTATGATCACCGGGCTGTGCGCGATCACCAGGTTAAGACTCTCTGCTCTCCTGAACGGTACCATCCTTCATCCCCCCGCTTCTCTTTCCGGCTCGACGGTCCTGGTTCAGGCCGGGAGGAGCAGGCACCCGAAGGGCGAGCGCCTACCTTTCGGTTGCATCCATCATGTCCGGGTCAACAAAAGACCGGTGAGATCACGCAGATCAGCAGGACGATAATGGAGGCGCAGGTCAGCCCAAAAGTGGAGCGTATCTTCACGGCACTCCCTCCTGTTTACGAGATACCGCCCCGTATAAATGTTGTGCCTATTTTACCTACCAATGCTTGTTTGTCAACTTCAGCGAGACAACCCCAAAGCGAGGATTGATCCGGTTACGTGCCTACTCGAAAAAGGGTTCCTCCGGGGCGATGCCGGTGTAGTCCAGTGCTTCTCCTTGCTCAAGCTAGGCTAAAATCTCAACCTGTACCTCAGCAGTCTCATCCCGTTCAGAATGACCACCAGTATGCTGCCCTCGTGAACCAGCATTCCTATGGACATGTTCATCCATTCGCTGTAGATCAGGGCGGAGAGCAGGAAGAGGACGACTCCCACGGCTATGTAGATGTTCTGCCTCATGTTGGCGGCGGTGGCCTTCGCCAGGCCGAGAGCGTGGGGCAGGCGTCCGAAGTCGGAGTTCATCAGGACGACGTCGGAGGTCTCTATAGCCACGTCCGTGCCGCCGCCCATCGCTATGCCTATCTGGGCGAGGGCGAGAGAGGGGCTGTCGTTGACCCCGTCGCCGACGAAGGCCACTATTCGGCCCTCCTCGATGAGGCGCTTCACGTAGGCGGCCTTGTCCTCGGGAAGCATGTTCCCGTGCGCCTCGGTCAGGCCGAGCTCCCGGCTCACCGCGTCCACGGTGCCCTGGTTGTCGCCGGAGAGCATGACGAGGTTCTTCACTCCGAGCCTCTTCAGCCTCTGCAGGTGCTCCTTCACCCCGGGGCGTATCCTGTCCCGGACGCCCATGAGGATCTTCAGCTCCCCGTCCACCGCGGCCAGAACAAGGGAGCTGCCGTTCGCCTCGAGGCGGGCTATGTCCGCCGCGGCCTCGGCGCCGATACGGACCCCCTCCCGCTCCATCAGGGCGACGTTGCCGACCGCGACTCTGCTTCCGTCAACGTTGGCGGTGACCCCGCCCCCCTTGATCACCTCGGTGTTCTCCACGGGGAAGAAGGTCGTCTCGCCAACCTCCTCCAGCACGGCCTTCGCCAGCGGATGGCCGGACTCGCGCTCCACGCTGGCCAGGCAGCCGAGCGCCCTGTCGACGTCGGCGTCCGCTCCGTAGTGCAGCCTCTCGGCGACGGACGGATTGCCGACCGTAAGGGTGCCGGTCTTGTCGAAGACCATCGTGTCCAGCCGGCTGAAGTCGGAGATCACCTCGCTGCCCTTCAGCAGCACTCCGTGGCGCGCGCCGTTGCCTATTCCCGCCACGTTGGACACTGGGACCCCTATCACAAGAGCTCCGGGACAGCCGAGGACGAGTATCGTGATGGCCAGTTCGATGTTTCGCGAGATCAGCCACACGACTACTGCCAGCGCGAGGACCGCGGGGGTGTAGTACCTTGCGAACCGGTCGATGAAGCGCTCCGCCTCGGACTTGGAGTCCTGGGCCTCCTCCACCAGCTCGATGATCCTGCCGAAGGTGGTGTCCTCCCCCACCCTGTCCGCGACTATCTGGAGGGTGCCGTTGTCCAGTATCGTGCCGGCGAAGACGCTCGACCCCTTCTCCTTCTCCACGGGGAGGGACTCGCCGGTGATGCTGGCCTCGTTGATGCTGCCCTCGCCGGACAGCACTGTGCCGTCGACCGGAACCTTGTCGCCGGTCTTGACCAGGAGCACGTCCCCGATATCGACCTCGTCTACGTCGACCTCCTCGAACTCGCCGCCCGGCATCAGCTTGAGCGCGCTCTCCGGGGCCATCTCGGTCAGCTCCTTTATGGCCGCGCGGGTCTTGTCCAGGGTGCGCTGCTCCAGGTAGGCGCCGAACAGGAACAGGAAGGTCACGACGGCGGACTCCTCGAAGTTCCTGATGAAGAACGCCCCGGACACGGCGACCGTGACGAGCACGTCTATGCTTACGACCCGGAACCGCAACGACTGGAACGCCTGGATGGCGATCGGCGCGACCCCCAGCACGGAGGCCGAGACAAGCGCCCACAGGGCGATGCTCTCCTCGTGAAAGCCCAGGTGGGCCGCGAAGGCAAGGGCGATCAGCACACCGCAGACCAGCGCGATCTGGTTCTTGCGGGCAAGAATGAACCTCTGCACAGTGTTACCCGCTAAAAGCCCGGTCCATATCGGCCAGCATGTTGTAGACCGCCTCGTAGCTCTCGCAGACGCCGTCCGGCACCGTGTAGTCGTCCGTGACCCTCCGCAGGGCCTCGAACTCCTCCGCCAGGTCGCGGCTTCCGTCCGCCAGCTTCTTCCCGATCGATTCGAACAGCCTGTGAACATCGTGAAACTCCGGGTGCTCCTTGCCGTGCACCCTGGCCACTATGGGCACGTACATCTTCAGGGTCTCCATGTGCTTCGCAACCGCCTCGTCGAATGCCTTGCTCGCCACTAAACCTTCCACCTTTCAGTATGTTGGTGCTGTTATTTTTCATACAAGTTCGAGAAAAACCTGTGCCAAAGCCGAATCCGATTATTCGGGGCTCTCGGCGCGCCCTCCTCCCGGCCCCCCGACCAATGCGTCGATACCCCTGGCGCGAAACGAGGGGATCCGAAGAGCCGCCAGAGACAGGTATTGGACGACCCCCATGAGTCTTCCGCTCTCCAGCAGCCGCCCGAGCCTGCGCTCCTGCCTCTCCTTGAGAGCTAGCAGCCTCGAGATTTCAACGTCCTGCCGCAAAGGATCGAGAATGCAGAGGGCCGCCTCGCGGCCCGAGACAAGCGCCGGATAGATCCCCTCGCCGGAGAGCCCGAAGATGAATCCGCCCGCGTCGCCGACCAGGAAGATGTTGCCGAACCTGTGCCCCTGGTAGTCGTGGTTCATTGGCGCCGCCTCGAGAGGCGATCCGCTTGCGTCGATCCCTTGCTCTCGCAGCCACCTGTCGAGGTTCTCGCGCATCCGTCCGACCGGACAGACCCTGAAGTCGCTCCCGCATCCAACGACCGTGCTGTCGCCGTGAGGGAAGACCCAGGCGTACCGGGCGTGAAAGAGGCGGGAATCTAAGTGCAGCTCGACATCGGGGCGAAGGATGCCGGGGAGAGTGTACTGAATCCCGACGGCCAGGCGGCGCGGACGAATGCCAAGTGATCTTCCGACGATGGACGAGGAGCCGTCCGCCCCGACCAGGTACCTGAAGCCTATCCTCTCCCCGCGCGCCACGACGTGATCCTTACCCACGCTTGTTACGCAGGCCCCGGTGCGCACCTCGACATTCGAAAACCTCCCGAGCTTCGAGAGCTGCCACTCTCCAAGGGCCCTCCTGTCAGCGGTCGCCACGAGCAGCCCCTCTCCGCGCAGGCGGAGGCTCCTGCCGCGGTTGTAAAGAAGAACGGAGTCAAAAGAGCGCTCCAAAAGCGAGTCGGGCGGCTCCAGGAAATTCAAGCACCTCGCGGTGAGACCGCCCGCGCATACCTTGCGGCCGACCGCGTTCTCCCTCTCCAGAACCAGCACTCCAAGTCCGCTGCCGCCGAGCGTCTCCGCGCACTTCAGCCCCGCAGGCCCCGCTCCCGCGATCACGACGTCGAACGACTCCATGGCGCCTCCCTCAAGTCATGGCAGTTTTCCATACAGAGAATAGGATAACATACTGTCTAGAAAACGCACCCTCCACCCTCGAGACGGATGAACCTCGGTGACTCATACGCGAGGACGAAGGATGCGTCAATCCAGTCAAGGGCAGCAATTACCGCGGGACTCCTTCGCGCTTCAGCCGGTGCAAACCTCTTCATTTATGCATAACACCCTAAGTTTTTGATGTTTGATATTGTTACTCGAAGAGTGTATAACCCTCCTAATCTAATCGATGAAAAGACCCAAGTCGCACAATTTTCCTTTTGAAGGGACGTTACGATATGATTCAGCATAGAGTTACGTTGCCCTTTATGTGCTTGTCATGACCGAAGCGGACCAACTCTTGCGCAGTGCAACTCCCACACACTGCCGCCGGATTGAAGGCAGCCAGAGTGCGAATGGCTTTTCAACTTCACTTCTCCCATTGACGAAAGTGGCGGCTGAGCGCGCTCCGCCGTCCTGCTCCGCCGGGGTCGCTTGCGACGACCCCGGCGGTTCTGTTTTCCTTGAACCGCAGGGCCTTTTGATACCTTGGAATGCTTTAATAATTTATTGCCACATGAGGAGTGATCTTGCATGATGAGTTTTTTCAGGAACCTGACCATCCGCATGCGCCTTATCCTTCTTACCGCGTTGCTCTGCATATTCACCGCTCTGGCCTCATGGGTGGGCTACACCGAACTGGTCGTTGCAGGCCAGGAATTGGACATGATGTACGACAGGGGTCTGTTGCCTATTGAGTGGATGAACGACTCCAGGGCCAACCTCTACGCTGTGAGGGGGAATTTCTACGTTCTGACTCGGACGGACGACGCAGCCGAGAAAAAAGCTCTCATCGAGGACATCGGCAGGCGCAGAAGCCTCAACGACCAGAACCTCGAGAACTACGGAAAGATTGAACTTGACGAGTTCGAGCGGAAGGGACTGGCCGAGGTGCTGGAGCATTTCGGCGCATTCAGGCGAGCTACAGCGGAAGTAATGGAACTGGCGCAGCAAAACAAGAACGAAGAGGCCTACCAACTATTCAGGGAAAAAGCCGAGGGGCCTATGAACCTGTACAACGACGCGCTGAGAAAGCTGGCGGATTACTGCGTCAAGTCCGCGGAAGAGGCGAACAACAATAGTGAGAGAGATATCGCGGCCGCCAAGCGAGTCCTGCTGATCACCGCCGTAGTCGCCGTGGTTTTGGGCATGCTTCTCGGCTTGCTGATAGAGCGCTCAATAAACAGACCGCTCGGAGCGGTCATGGGAGTGCTGAGGAAGATCGCAGCCCTCGATGTTAGATTCGATTCGTCCAACACCTGGCTGCACAGCTATAAAAAGAACGAGATAGCCGAGATGGTTGAGTGCACGGCCACGATGAGAAAGGCGATTAATGAATGCGTAATGAACGTGGTTGGGGCCTCCAAGAAGCTCAGCGAGACCTCCGAGGAGTTCTCCGCCCTCGCCGAGGAGTCCAACGCCGGGGTCGAGGAGTCACGAGCCGGGGTCGACGACGTCTCCTCCCAGATGGAGAGCCTGGCCGCCGCAACGCAGGAGATAACGGCGTCGGTTGAAGAGGTCGCAAGCGGTGCCCAGTCCACGGCGCAGAAGAGCACCGACATGGCCGCCGAGGTCGAGCACGCGAGGGCCGCAGGCGACGAGGGTGTGAAGGCCATAGGCAGGGCCGTCGCCAGCATAAAGAAGGTCGCCTCGGACGCGGAGGAGTCAGCCAAGGAAGTGCGGGAGCTCGGAGACAGAGCTCGCGAGATACAGAGCTTCGTCGCCCAGATAGGCGGAATTGCAGACCAGACCAACCTGCTGGCTCTGAACGCGGCCATAGAGGCCGCCCGGGCCGGTGAGGCCGGGCGAGGCTTCGCTGTGGTCGCCGAGGAGGTCAGGAAGCTCGCCGAGGAGAGCAACGAGGCGGCGAAGAAGATCGCCGACCTCGCCTCGATAATCACGAAGGACCTCGATAAAGTGGTCGCGTCCTCGCAGGCCAACACGAAGGATTCGCTGGAGTCCAGCAAGCTGGCCGAGGAGACGCGGGAGACGATAGACCGGATGATGGAGGCGTTGTCGAAGATAGCGTCCGCGACGCAGGACATGGCTGCTGTGTCGGAGGAGCAGGCGGCGTCGAGCGAGGAGATAGCCAGCGCTGTTCAGAACATAGCGTCCAGGGTGAACGCCTCCGCCGAATCTGCCGACCGTGTAAGGGGACAGATGGCCGAGGTGGGGACATCGGCGGAGCGTGTGGCTCAGGGCTCGGAGGAGCTTTCCGGCCTGGCTGCCGATCTGCGCAAGCTGGTAGCCGCGTTCAAGTACGACGAAGTCGAGACTTCCGGTCAGACGGGCCTTGTGCCGCTGAACGGCGGGAAGCCCAAGACGAAGGCCCGAGCGTAAATAAATACGAGAAAGGGGGCGTTCGTCGCGCCGGACGCCCCCTGGCTACCAGGATACTGGAGGGATCATCGATGTCATCTCTTAGAGGACCTTGCAGTCTAAACCAGGTTATTTCGCACAGCCCGGTGATCATACTCTGGGGGGAGTTGCTGGAGAGCCGTCCAATCGACTTCGTGACGGACAGCATAGGCCGTTACGGGTACACGGTGCAGGAGATCGTCATGGAACAGTCCCCGTTCGACAGGATCGTCTTCGAGGCGGACAGAGAGCGGATGTCGGCGACCTTTCGCGAGGCCATCAGGGACAGGCGAAATTCGCTCGTGATGGACTACAGGATCGTCGACAGGGAGGGGCGGGCGCGCTGGGTGGAGGACCGGACGACCTTCTACTACGACGAGCGTGACGACGCGCACCTCTACCAGTCCTTCCTGATGGATATCACGGAAAGGAAGCTGACGGAGGGACGTATGGCCCTGCTGCACGAGATGTCGATGGCCTTCATGGAGGAGCTCGACGCCGACGCTCTGATAAAAAAGATACTCGTGAAGGCCGCGGCGTTCGTCGGCGCATCCGACGGCCTGATCAGCGTCCTTGAGGACAACGGCGAGTATCGACGCAACATGTACGGCGTCGGGCTGTACGAACCGCTGGTCGGAATGCGCATTCCTCTGGACAAGGGCTTCCAAGGAGAGGTTATGAGGACCAACCGGCGGATAATCGTCGACGACTACCGCAATTATCCTGAGAGGATGAACCTTGTCGAGTACAGGGACATCACCACCGTGATAGGAATACCGCTGCATCGCGGAGATCGTCTGCTCGGAGCGATTTCCATAACATTTCGAGGCGGGGTCAAGGCGAATTCCCTCGCGGAAGAGCAGCTGAATCTGCTCGATCAGTTCGCCGCCGCCGCCTCCATCGCCCTCGACAACGCCCGGCTGTTCGGCGAAGCTTGCAGGGAGGCGGAGGTTCGAAAGGAGGCCGAGCGCAAGGTAGCGGAAGGATACGCGAGGCTCTGTAAGACCTTCACCGACGTTATCCGGACTATGGGGAAGATCGTCGGCAAGAAGGATCCCTACACCATCGAGCACCAGGAGCGCGTCGCGGGGCTGGCTGCGGAGCTCGGCGCGAGGATGGGGCTGGGCGCGGAGCAATGCGAGGGACTGCGCATAGCCGGGCTGGTGCACGATATAGGCAAGATCGAGGTCCCGGGAGAGATCCTGAGCAAGCCCGGCAAGCTCTCCCGCATCGAGTTCAAGCTGATCAAGGCTCACGCCCAGTCGGGCTACGACATCCTCAAGGAGGTGGACTTCCCCTGGCCCGTCGCGGAGGTAGCGCGGCAGCACCACGAGAGGCTGGACGGCTCCGGCTACCCGCTAGGTCTGAGGGGGGAGGAAATTCTGCCGGAGGCCCGCATCCTGGCTGTGGCGGACGTGGTGGAGGCAATGACGTCTCATCGCCCCTACCGTCCGTCACTGGGCTTGAGCGCGGCCCTGGACGAGATCGGGAGCAAGCGCGGCGCGCTGTACGACGCAAATGCCGTAGACGCATGCCTGGCCCTGTTCGAAGAGCGGCCGGAGTTCATAATGGCGGAGTAGCGGCGGCAACTTCAACAGGCAGTGGAGAGCCGCCCGATCCGGCGGTTTGGCCGACTGGGAAGGCTCTTGTTAAAAAACGTTCACTGCATTACAATATCATTCACATTGAATGAGGAGGGATGAGAATGGCTGCAAACAGTTTGGTGCAGGCTCGCATAGATCCTGAAGTTAAAAAGGAGGCCTCGATCGTACTAGCCTCGATGGGTCTTACAGTCTCGGACGCGGTTCGCCTGATGCTCGTCAGAGTGGCCGCCGAAAAAGCCCTGCCGTTCGAGCCGCTTATCCCCAACGAGATCACTCTGGCAGCGATGAGAGAGGCAAGAGCGGGCACCCTGCCCGGCGCAAGTAGTGTAAAAGAATTGTTTGACGCGCTGAATGCGGACGATTGAGTGGACCAGTCAGTTCAAGCGGGACTTTAAAAGGGAGAAGAGAGGGGTTCACGCCGACATTCTCGAGGACGCGCTCGGCGCTATCGTTCAAGCGCTTGCCGATGACTTCCCGCTTGAGGAGAAGCAGCGCGACCACAAGCTGTCCGGCCAATGGGGGAAATGCCGATGTCGTCCCGAGGCGGTTTTTGTCGAGGGACCGGTCTTAAGAGACAACTCCTTGACGAGGGGTGCAGGCGACCGTTGCAGAGAAGCGAGCCGTCCTGCAGCAGCGTGCCGGACGCTTCTCACTGCCGATCGCCCGGGCGGCGCGCTCCTGGCCGCCTTCCTCCGTATTACGCTCTCCCCTTCTGCCCGTAGGTGCGAAACTTCTCCATGACCTCCCCCATCTGCTCCCCGTCCAGGATCGCGGGGTCGCCGACGCACTTCGCGCGCCAGTAGAGCTCGCAGACGAACTCTATCTCCTCGGCGGCGTCGAAGGCGTACCTCATGTCCGGGCCGGCGGCCAGCAGGCCGTGGTTGCCCAACAGGACGGCGTATCTCCCCTCCATGCCGTCGCGGGCGATCTCCGCAAGCTCCGCCGAGCCGAAGGGGGCGTAGGGGGTGCAGCGGACGCTGTCGCCCCCGGCGTAGCCTATAAGGTAGTGGACGGCGGGCAGGTCGCGCCCGAGGCACGCCATCGTGGCCGCGAAGGTTGAGTGCGTGTGCACCACGGCGTTTATATCCTCCCTGCGCTCGTACAGCAGACGGTGCATCTCCGTCTCCGACGACGGTTTTCTATCGCCCTCGACCTTGGCGCCATTGATATTCAGCACCACGACGTCCTCCGGGTTCATCTCGAAGTAGTCCATTCCGCTCGGGCTGATGGCGAACAGCCCGCTCTCCCTGTCCAGCGCGCTGATGTTGCCGCCGGTCCCCCTGGTCAGCCGGTGCTCGCTCAGCTTGCGGCAGTACTCCACCACCAGCTCGCGCTCGCGCTTCAAAAGCATATAACTCCTCCTTCATTGAAAAGGGCCGGGAGTCCACCCCCCGGCCCGCACGCTAAA
>JAKJGK010000033.1 GCA_022704435.1 Synergistota bacterium
GCCGGCAAGGGTGTGGCGGTGGAGGTGGAGCCGCCGCAGCGAACCCCCTGGTGGGCCGGCATGCTCTCCTCCCTGTTTCCGACCCTGCTGCTGATAGGTGTCTGGATATTCTTCCTTTACAACATGCAGGGCGGCGGGGGGAAGGTGATGAACTTCGCCAAGAGCAAGGCGAAGCTCTTTCTCGACAACCGCCCCAAGGTCACGTTCAAGGACGTCGCCGGTTGCGACGAGTCCAAGGAGGAGCTTTCCGAGGTTGTCTACTACCTGCGGGACCCCTCTCGCTTCACCGCGCTGGGCGCGAAGGTCCCGAGAGGAGTGCTGCTCCTGGGACCTCCCGGCACCGGCAAGACACTGCTGGCCCGTGCCTGCGCGGGAGAGGCGGACGTTCCCTTCTTCAGCGTAAGCGGCTCGGACTTCGTGGAGATGTTTGTGGGAGTCGGCGCGGCGCGCGTGCGCGACCTCTTCGAGCAGGCCAGGAAGTACCAGCCATGCATAATTTTCATTGACGAGATGGACGCCGTCGGCAGGCACAGGGGGGCTGGCCTCGGCGGCGGACACGACGAACGCGAGCAGACCCTGAACCAGCTTCTAGTCGAACTCGACGGATTTGACGAGACCACCGGCATCATACTGATAGCCGCGACCAACAGGCCGGATATACTCGACCCCGCGCTGCTGCGCCCGGGCCGCTTTGATCGTCACATCGTCGTGGACCGGCCCGACGTCAAGGGGCGGGAGGCGATACTGGACGTCCATATCAAGGAGAAGAAGCTGGCCGAGGATGTAGACCTCGCAGTCCTTGCGAGGAGGACCCCCGGATTCGTCGGGGCCGATCTCGCCAACCTGGTTAACGAGGCCGCCCTTCTTGCGGCGCGCGCCGGCGGCAAGGAGATAACCATGAAGGACTTCGAGGAGGGAATAGACCGGGTGATCGCGGGGCCGGAGAGGAAGAGCCGCCTGGTCAGCGACAAGGAGAAGCTCATCATCGCCTACCACGAGACCGGCCACGCGCTTGTCGCGAAGCGAATCCCGTCCTGCGACCCGGTCCACAAGATTTCAATAATTCCGCGCGGCCACATGGCGCTGGGCTACACCCTGCAGCTGCCGGAGGAGGACAGGTTCCTGATGTCCAAGAACGAGCTGCTGGACAAGATCTGCGTCCTCTTCGGCGGCCGCGTCGCGGAGGAGCTCAAATTCGGCGATGTGACCACGGGGGCCGGCAACGATCTCGAGAGGGCGACCCACATCGCCCGCCAGATGGTGACCGAGTTCGGAATGAGCGAGAAGCTCGGGCTGGTTAAGCTCGGGCGCAAGCACAGCGAGGTCTTCCTGGGCAGGGATATCGGGGAGGACAGAAACTACAGCGACGCCATCGCCTACGCTATCGACCAGGAGGTCAAGGCGATAATAGACTTCTGCTACGAAAAGGTCCGCGGAATCCTCACCGATAACTCCGAGGAGATGGATACCATCGCGAACGCCCTGCTCGAGCGGGAGATCCTGGAGGGCAAGGAGCTCGACGAGCTCCTTGGCAACTGCGAGCCCTCGGATGAGCAGGACGGAGAGGAAAAGAAGGACGAAGTTGAAAAGAAGGACGAAGCGGTCGCGGACGAATCTTCAGCGGAGCCGCCCCGGCCTCGGAATGCCGCCGAGGCGGAGAGCAGCGCGGCTGAATAACCCCCGCGCTTCAACATAGAGCTCCAGGAGGATCCGGGAGAGTGCCCTCCCCGGATTCTTCCTGTCTTTTCAAAGAGGTGGTATTGATTGCCGGTAATCATGGACAGAAAATTCGAGCTCAAATCCGAGTGGGGGCCGTCCGGCGACCAGCCGCAGGCGATCGACGCCCTCATCGGAGGAGTTGACGAAGGGCTCAGGTATCAGACCCTGATGGGCGTCACCGGCAGCGGGAAGACGTTCACCGTGGCCAACGTGATCCAGTCGGTTCAGCGCCCGGTGCTGGTTCTGGCGCACAACAAGACGCTGGCGGCACAGCTTTACAGCGAATTCAAGGCGTTCTTCCCGAGAAACGCCGTGCACTATTTCGTCAGCTACTACGACTACTACCAGCCAGAGGCCTACGTCCCCGCGACGGACACCTACATAGAGAAGGACGCGTCGGTGAACGAGAGGATCGAGAGGCTGCGCCTGGCGGCGACCAAGGCTCTCATAGAGAGGCGGGACGTGATAGTGGTGGCCAGCGTCTCCTGCATCTACGGCCTGGGCCTGAAGGAGGCCTACGAGAGCGTGATATTTCCCTTCGCCGTCGGAGAGAGCTGGGACCGCAGGGAGTTCCTGGAGAAGCTTGTCGAGAACTACTACGACAGGAACGACATGGTGCTGGAGCCCGGGAAGTTCCGGGCCAGGGGGGATATAGTGGAGGTCTGGCCCGCCTACGAGGAGACCGCGTTGAGGACAGCCTTCTTCGACTCCGAGATCGAGAGAATCGACGAGTTCGACCCGGTGTCCGGGAAGGTGACCGAGTCGCTGGAGCGCGCCTCCATCTTCCCGGCGCAGCACTACGTCACGGACCGGGACGCCATTTCGAAGTCGGAGGGGCTCATCAGGCAGGAGATGGAAGAGCTGACGGCCCGGTTCGAGAGGGAGGGCAAGCTGCTCGAGGCCCAACGGCTGCGGATGCGGACACTGTACGACCTGGAGATGCTGCGTGAGGTTGGGTACTGCTCGGGGATAGAGAACTACTCCCGCTACCTGGACGGCCGAAGTCCGGGGGAGCCGCCCGGCACGATGATAGACTTCTTCCCGGAGGACTTCCTTCTCATAGTCGACGAGTCCCACATTACGCTTCCCCAGGTGCGCGGGATGTACAACGGCGACCGGTCCCGCAAGCTCGTCCTCGTCGAGAACGGCTTCCGGCTCCCCTCCTGCCTGGACAACCGTCCGCTCGAGTGGGCCGAGTTCGAAAAGCATATAAATCAGGCGATATTCGTCACCGCGACCCCCGGGGACTACGAGATGGCGGTCTCCGGCAGGATTGTGGAGCAGGTGATACGCCCCACCGGCGTGGTCGACCCGGAGGTCGAGATTATGCCTGCGAAGGGGCAGGTGGACGACCTGGTCGCCCGACTTAGGGAGATCGAGGCGAGCGGAAGCCGAGCCATAGTGACCACTCTCACCAAGAAGTCCTCGGAGGACCTGGCCGAATACCTGGCCGAGCTCAGGATGAAAGTCCGCTACATCCACTCGGAACTGAACGCCTTCGAGAGGGCGGAGCTGATAAGAGACCTGCGTAGCGGCGAGATCTCGACCCTGGTCGGGATCAACCTGCTGAGGGAGGGGATGGACCTTCCCGAAGTGGCCCTGGTGGCCATCCTCGACGCGGACAGGGAGGGGTTTCTGAGATCCTATCGCTCACTCATCCAGATGATGGGGCGGGCCGCCAGGAACACCTGCGGGAAGGTTATACTGTACGCCGACGAGGTGACCGAGAGCATCAGAAAGACGGTCGACGAGACGGCCCGAAGGCGCAGCCTGCAGACCAGGTACAACGAGGAGCACAATATAACGCCCGCGACGATTCAAAAAGATATCGTCAACCTCCTGCCCGAGGAGCTGCTCGACAGCGTGCCCCGGGAGAAGGAAGGCCGGAGGCAGGAGGCCCTCGGCGGCCTCTCCGTCCAGGAGATGGAGCAGATGATGTGGAAGGCCGTTGAACGGCTGGACTTCGAGAAGGCGGCCCGGATAAGGGACGCACTCGCATCGCTTGAAGGGAAGGAATGGAACCGTGTCGCAGTGGATTCGAATAAAAGGGGCAAGAGAGCACAACCTAAAAGACATAGACGTTGACATCCCCGGGGGGAAGCTAGTCGTGGTCACGGGGCCGTCCGGCTCGGGAAAGTCCTCGCTGGCCTTCGACACCCTGTACGCGGAGGGGCAGAGGAGGTATGTCGAGTCCCTCTCGGCGTACGCAAGGCAGTTCCTCGGGGTTCAGAAGAAGCCGGACGTCGACGACATATCGGGGCTGTCCCCCGCCATCTCGATCGAGCAGAAGGGCACGTCGCACAATCCCCGCTCGACCGTGGGCACCGTGACGGAGGTTTACGACTACCTGCGTCTGCTCTACGGACGGATAGGCATTCCATACTGTCCGTCATGCGGCAAGCCCGTCTACCGGCACACCCTTGACGAGATAGTGGATCTCGTCTTTCAGGATTTCCCCGACAAGCGCCTCGAGATACTGGCGCCGCTGGTCAGGGGCAAGAAGGGGGAGTTCAGGAACCTCTTCACCCAAACCAGGGAGAAGGGGTTCATGCGCGTCCGGGTGGACGGCGCGGTCCTGTGGCTCGAGGAGGAGATACAGCTCGACAAGAACAGGAGACACTCGATAGAGGTGGTGGTGGACCGCCTCAAGATACTCGAGGACAGGCGCTCCCGTATCTCTGAGGCCGTCGAGACGGCCTTCTCCCTGAGCGGGGGGTACGTCCTCCTCCTGGACGAGGAGGGAGGGGAGAGGATCCTCACCGAGAAGTTCGCATGCGCCGACTGCGAGATAAGCATGCCGGAGATCGAGCCCAGGCTCTTCTCCTTCAACACCCCGTACGGTGCCTGCCCAGACTGTTCAGGGCTCGGCAGCCACCAGTACTTCTCCGAGGAGCTCGCCGTCGACCCCGCCAGGACCGTTGCCGACGGGGCCATCCTCCCCTGGAAGAAGAAGCACTACATGCTCGCGAAGCTCGAGAAGTTCGCGCAGCACAAGGGGTTCGACCTGTCCGTGGCGTTCGGTTCGCTGCCCGATGCGGTCCGCTCGTTCATCCTGAACGGCTCGGACGAGCGCATTCCGCTTACTTTCAGGGACAACGGGTCCGAGAGGACCTACATGGGGCGCTACGAGGGACTGCTCCCGTGGCTGGAGTCCCGCTACAGCGAGACCGAATCCGACGGGGTCATGGAGGAGCTGGATTCCTACCGGGTGGACGACCTGTGCCAGTCCTGCGGAGGGCTTCGCCTGCGGCCCGAGGCCCTGACCGTCCGCATCGGCGGCCGCGGGATAGGAGAGCTGGTGTCGATGCCCGTCGACTCGCTGCGCTCCGTCCTTGCGGGTATGACCTTCTCCCAGTCGGACGAGAAGGTAGTGCACCAGGTTCTGATCGAGGTCAGGAAGAGACTCGACTTCCTGTCGGACGTGGGGGTGGGGTATCTGTCCCTCCTGAGACGAGCGGACACGCTGAGCGGCGGCGAGAGCCAGCGGATACGCCTCGCCACCCAGATCGGGTCGAAGCTCAGCGGAGTGCTCTACGTGCTGGACGAGCCGACGATCGGCCTTCATTCGAGGGACACCGAGAAGCTCGTGCACACTTTGGAGTCGATCCGGGACCTCGGCAACAGCGTCGTTGTGGTGGAGCACGACAGGGAGACCATAATGGCGGCCGACTCCATCATCGAGATGGGCCCCGGAGCGGGGGAGGGCGGAGGAGAGATAGTCTTCTCCGGCAGCTACGAGGAGGCTCTTGATTCCGAACGGCTGACCGGCCCGTACCTCCGGGGGGAGCGGAACGCCGTCATACTGAGGGACAGGCGCAAGCCGGCCGGAGTGCTGACCGTCAGGGGCGCGTCGCACAACAACCTGAAGGGGATGGACGTCCGGTTCCCGACCGGGGTTTTCCTGTCGGTGACGGGAGTCTCAGGTTCCGGCAAGAGCAGCCTGGTCCACGACGTCCTGTACAAAGGCCTCAGGAGACTTCTGGACAGGGACTTCCGGGAGAGGGCCGGCAGCCACTCCGGGATAGAGGGGTGGGAGCAGTTCCGCAACGTTGTTCTGGTCGACCAGAGCCCCATCGGGCGCACCCCCCGCTCCAACCCTGCGACCTACACGGGCCTGTTCACGCTGATCAGGGAGCTCTACGCCGGGCTGCCGGAGGCGCGGATAAGGGGGTTCGCGCCCGGCAGGTTCAGCTTCAACGTCAAGGGCGGCCGTTGCGAGGCCTGCGGCGGCGGCGGCGTCACCAAGGTGTCGATGCTCTTCCTGCCGGATGTCTACGTGCCGTGCGAGGTGTGCGGCGGCAGAAGGTACAACCACGAGACCCTGGCGGTGAAGTTCAAGGGCAGGTCGATCGCCGACGTGCTGGAGATGACCGTCGACGAGGCCCTCGCATACTTCCGCGACATACCCAGGATAGCCTCCAAGCTGGGCCTGATCGCGGAGGCCGGACTCGGGTACATCCGCCTCGGGCAGTCAGCCCTCACCCTCAGCGGAGGGGAGGCGCAGAGGGTCAAACTCTCGAAGGAGCTCAGCAAGCGCTTCAGCGGGCCCACGCTCTACCTCCTCGACGAGCCGACCACAGGCCTGTTCTACACGGATGTGGAGAAGCTGCTCAACATCATCAACAAGATAGTGGATAACGGGAACACGGTTATCCTGATAGAGCACAACATGGACGTGCTCCTGTCGTCGGACTACATCGTGGACCTGGGCCCCGAGGGAGGGGACGGCGGAGGAGAGCTGGTGGCGGCGGGTACTCCCGAGGAACTCGTAAAAAAGGGAGTGGGTTATACGGCGGCCTTCTTAAAAAAATACTCTGAAGAGATAGCGGAGAGGAAGAAAAAAGATGGAAAGAAGACGAGAAAAGAGCGAGCGAAGCGGCCGGACGGCTGGGAAGCGGGACTACCGAAGACCGGCTCCTCCTAGGGCTGTAGCCGAGGACAAAGTCAGCGAGGACCTCCACTGGGGCAGGCAGATAGTAGTAAAGCTGCTGAGGGAATCCCCCGACAGGGTGCAGAAGGTCTACCTCGGCAAGAACGTCAGCGACAGGTTTTCGCTGCAGGTGGGAGAGTTGGCCGAGAAGGGCAGGGTAGTCGTTCAGAGAGTCGCCCCCGAGATCCTCTCGGAGATGTGCGGCGGCGCGGAGCACCAGGGCGTCGCGTGCAGATGCGGGGTGTCCATGCTCGAGCTGCAGGACCTGCTGGCGCTCCTCGCGGACAGGAAGGGCCCGGTGATGCTGATGCTTCTGGATCACATACAGGACCCCCATAACCTCGGCTCGGTGGCGCGCAGCGCGGAGGGAAGCGGCGCGTCCGCCGTGGTCTTTCCAAAGAGGAGGTCTGCCCTGCCTGGGAGCACGGTGGTGAAAGTCAGCTCGGGTGCCGCGCTGAGAATCCCGATGGTCGCGGTCACGAACGTCTCCCAGGCCATCCAGGAGCTCCAGCGCGCCGGTTTCTGGGCCATCGGACTGGACAACAACGCGGGCCGCTCGATCTGGGCGGAGCCAATGCCGGAGAGGACCCTGCTCGTAGCCGGCTCCGAGGGGGAGGGGCTCTCTCGCCTGGTAGGCGAGACCTGCGACGAGATCGTGAGGATTCCCCTGTCGGGCTCGACCGGCTCCTTGAACGCTGGGGTCGCGTGTGGCATCGCAATGTTCGAGTGGGCCAGGAAGTGGGTAACAGGCCACTGACGCGGCACAGCGAGTTCGAAATCTCTCGGCCCCGGGCCCGGCCAAGTCGGACCGGGGCACATATTATCCTAAACATTTGATTTCCGCACATATAGGCCCCGGTGTTCCTTTTCATAAGGTGCATCTATTACATACAGCGAATACGCTCGTCAATTGGGCTACAGGGAAAAGGTGCATTGTCACCTGTTCATGCGCCTTTCGATTATTATCTTTATTATCTATGGATAAAATGAAAAAATGGATTTGAATATACCCTCGCATTTTGCTTTCTTGCGGTATTTTTGAAAAAAAGTATGAATCATCCCTTGACAAATGAGCATCGCGCGTTGGAGAATTACCGAAAGCGAGTTGATCCGCCCGTGCCCGGGGAGGAGATATTTATCCGGAAGAATAGATAAAAATACCTCGTTTTCCTCGCCGTTCAGTGACGCATCGGCGTCTCCGAGTGTCATCGGACGCAATATGAATGTCCCGCCAATGAGGGGGGCGCTTGTAGTATTTCAAGCGCCGTCTACTCGCGAAAGGAGGAAGTTCTATTGGAAGAAAAGGTGAATCCGGGAGGTACGGGTGCAGCCCTCGACCTCATCGAGGAGCATCCTATCCTTGAGTTTCAGCATGGGAAAAAGATAACATTCTTTTTCGACGGCAGGGAGCTCGAAGGATTCGAAGGGGAGCCGATATCCTCCGCTCTGCATGCAAACGGCGTGAGGGTCTACAGGGAGACCGCCGATATGCACAGGCCGAGGGGCTTTTTTTGCGCCATAGGGAAATGCAGCAGCTGCTTCATGGTCGTCGACGGAGTCCCCAACGTCAGGACCTGCGTTACCCCGTTGACCGCGGGAATGAGAGTCGAGACACAGAGGGGCAGAGGAGTAGTCCCCGGTTCCGACGAAGGAGGGGCGAGCTCATGAAGAAGCTCTCCACGGAGGTTCTCGTTATAGGCGGAGGGGCGGCCGGTCTGAGCGCGGCGGCCGAGGCCGCGTCCGCGGGCGCGAAGGTCCTCGTAGTTGAAAGCGACCTTCGGCCAGGGGGGCAGCTTATCAAGCAGACCCACAAGTTCTTCGGCAGCAAGGACGAGTATGCGGGTACTCGCGGATTCAAGATAGCGGACATCCTTCTCGACGAGATCAACTCCTTCAAGGACAGCGTCTCCATCCTCCAAAACACCACCGTATCCGGCTACTACAAGGAGGACGACGAGTTCACCGCCATGCGCGGCGAGGAGGAGTACTTCCACATCAAGGCGAAAAAGACCATCGTCGCCACCGGCGCGCAGGAGCGCCTGATTCCATTTCCGAACAACGATATACCGGGAGTCTACGGGGCAGGCGCGGTCCAGACCCTTATGAACGTGTACGGCGTCCTTCCCGGGAGACGAGTCCTCATGGTCGGGGCGGGCAATATCGGACTTATCGTAAGCTACCAGTTGATGCAGGCCGGGGTCCAGGTCGCCGCAGTGGTCGAGGCGGCGCCCAGGGTGGGCGGGTACTGGGTCCACGCGGCCAAGATCCGCCGGATGGGAGTGCCGATACTGCTGCGCCACTCGATAAAAAGGGCTCTCGGTGAGAAGTGCATAACCGGTGCTGTCATCACCGGGTTGAACGAGAGATTCGAGCCGGTCGGCCCCGAACAGCAGATCAACTGCGACCTGATCTGCATAGCCGTCGGATTGAGCCCCACCACCGAGCTCCTGTCGCAGGCCGGGTGCAAGATGATGTACGTTCCCCAGCTATGCGGCAATGTCGCCCAGAGGGACCGTGGAATGAGGACCTCTAACCCCGATTTCTACACGGCAGGCGATGCCGGGGGCATCGAGGAGGCCAGCGCGGCCATGGTGGAGGGGCGCATTGCCGGTCTCTCCGCAGCTGCTGCCCTGGGATACCCGACCGAACACGGCAAACTCGACGAATACTGGGGCCGTCTGCAATCCCTTCGCAAGGGAGAGGCAGGGGCCCGGATCTGCCAGGGAATAGATTGCGTTCTTGTGAAGGATTGGGAGGGTGTCGCTCATGCCTGATAAAGACCTCGAGATGCTGTTCAACAGCGGAGTGCTCACCGGGGAGAGGGAGGGCGCCATGCTGCCTCCTCGCGATCTTTGGGAGGGAAAGAAGGGTGGACTCGTCGTTGTGGAATGCCCGCAGCGAATCCCCTGCAATCCCTGCCACACCAGCTGTCCGACCGGGGCGATCATGCCGTTCGCCGATATCAACGATACGCCCAGGGTCGACTGGACCAAGTGCACCGGATGCACCCTGTGCGTATCCGCCTGTCCGGGGCTGGCCTGCTTAGTCATAGACTTAACGTTCTCCGAGGAGAACGCGCTGTACAAGCTCCCCTACGAGATGCTTCCCCTCCCGGTCAAGGGGCAGAAGGTCCAGTGCCTGGACCGCGAGGGTGCCTTCCTGGCCGAGGGAACCGTCGAGAACGTGACGCAACCCCGGAAGGACAGAACTCACGTGGTTCACGTCTCGGCGCCGAAGGGCCTGGTCGCTGTTTTTCGTTCGATAAGGGTGGTGAAATAATGAGCACTTCGCCTGAGACGAAGGAAAAAATCTACGTCTGCCGCTGCGAGGAGATTACGCTCGAGGAGATCGACGAGTGGATCGACCGCGGTTACGACACGGTGGACGAGCTCAAGAGGGTCCTCCGCGTCGGTATGGGGCCGTGCCAGGGGCGCGGCTGCCAGGATATCATAATGAGGGAGATCGCGAAGAAGACGGGCAAGCCCATCACCGAGGTTGCCCCCATGAGGGTGCGTCCGCCGGTCAAGCCGGTCAAGATCGGTCTTCTCGCTGACGGAGGTGAGAAGTGATGGACTGGAAGTCCAGCGCGGAAGCGGTAATAATCGGTGCCGGCATCGTCGGCGTGTCCACCGCTTACTATTTGGCCAAACACGGGGTCAAGGACGTGGTCCTGGTGGAGAAGGGCACTATCTGCAGCGGCTCGACCGGCAGGTGCGGTGCCGGCATAAGGGCGCAGTGGGGCACGGAGATGAACTGCCGGCTCGGAATTGCCGCGCTCGACATCTTTGAACAGCTCGACGACGAACTTGGCATGTCCATCGGCCTGAACCAGGGCGGGTACCTCCTGGTCGCATACACCGACGAGGAGAAGGAGACCCTGCGAAAGGGGATGCTTCTGCAGAACTCCCTGGGGATACAGTCAAGGCAGATCACCCTGTCCGAGGCGCGCGAGATCTGCCCCGGGCTCGCGGCGGAGGATGCGACAGGTTTCTTCTTCCACGCCAGGGACGGGCATGCGGACCCCTTCCTCACCACCTTCGCATACCTTGAAGCCGCCAAGCGCCTTGGCGTGACCTGCCACAGGAACACCACGTGCACCGGCGTGACAGTCCGCGACGGCGCGGTTCGCGGCGTGGAGACCGACAAGGGGCCGATAAGCGCCCCGATAGTGATAAACTGCGCGGGCGCATACTCGCAGGACATAGCGGCGATGGCCGGAGTGGAGCTCCCCAACTGGGCCGAGCGCCACGAGATACTGATAACGGAGCCTGTCGCCGCCGGCGTCTGCCCGTGCATGCTCATGAGCTTCTCCGGCAACTACTACATCCAGCAGAGGCCTCATGGCTCGATAATCTGCGGGATGAGCCCGGACGGGCGTCCGGAGGACCACGACAACGGCACCTCCTGGCAGTTCGTCGAGAAGATGTCCAGAGTTCTCGCCAAGCTGCTCCCCAGGACCAGGGGGATAAGGGTGGCCAGGCAGTGGTCCGGCCAGTACGATATGACGCCGGACGCGCAGCCCGTTATCGGCGAGACCGACGTGAAGAACTTCTACCACTCAACCGGGTATTCCGGGCACGGGTTCATGCTGGCGCCGGTGGCGGGAAAGATCCTGGCCCAGCACATAACCGGTGGGAAGCCGGACATCGACTTCACAATGCTTGACTACAGGCGCTTCGCCAGGGGAGAGCACATAATGGAGTCCAACGTGGTATGATGTTGCGGAAGTCAATAAAAGAGGAGTGTAGGCGTTGAAATTTCTGAAGCCGTTGCTCGACAAGTGCGTGATGTGCGGAGCCTGTATGTCGGCATGCTCCAAGCTTTGGGCCAAGCAGGACAACCCGGATATGTCCAGGATTTCAGTCAAGAACGTCACTGGCCTGCCGGACATCAGGGTGTGCGACCAGTGCGGGGGGTGCATCGCGGTATGCCCGACCATGGCGTTGCACCGCGACAAGAACGGCGTGGTCCAGATCGACAGGGAGAAGTGCACGTCCTGCCTCATCTGCGTCGAATTCTGCCCTTATGCGTCGATGTTCTTTCACTCCGACATCCCCTCTCCTTTCAAGTGCGTGGCGTGCGGGGTATGTGTGAAGGCTTGCCCGGAGGGTGCGCTTTCCATCGTCGAGCAAAAAACGGAGGGCTAGAGAATGGAACAGATGAAACTTCTGAAGGAGTGGAAGTACACTCCCGTCAAGATCCACAGGGGGTACACCCGCCAGTTCCTGTCGGTTGACCTCGGCAGGGGTGACGGGGCTTCCTCCTGCGAGACCCTGCCGGTGTCCGACGAGATGGTCGAGAAGTTCACCGGCGGCAGGGGCTTCGGCCTCAAGATTCTTTGGGACAAGGTCGAACCCAAGAGCAGGTGGAACGACCCTGATAACGCGCTTGTCATCTCCGGAGGCCCGCTGTCCGGCACAACCCAGTACCCCGGGATGGGCAAGTTCTACGCGGTCTTCCTCTCGCCGCTCACGGATCAGACCTACAACAGCAACGCCGGGGGGTACTTCGGGCCGCTGCTCAAGGCCGCGGGCTTCGACGCGCTGTCCGTCTCCGGCAAGGCCGAGCGGGACGTGGTGGTCTACATCGACGGAGACAACGGACTGGTTCGCATCTACGAATGGGCGCCGGCGAACCGCAACTCCTACAACGTGACCGAGGCGCTGCACGAGCACTTCGCCGACGACGAGGACGACAAGAGGAGCATC
Source organism: Synergistota bacterium (assembly GCA_022704435.1). GTDB lineage: Bacteria > Synergistota > Synergistia > Synergistales > Aminobacteriaceae > JAAYLU01. The sequence continues at coordinate 12,358 of JAKJGK010000033.1, forward strand.
TCCGTGGTGTCGGCGGGCGAGGCCGCGGAGCACAGCTGGTGGGGCGCCCTGAACGTCAGCTTCTACGACCCCAGGAGGGCTCTAGCCCGGTTGAAGCAGGCCGGACGCGGCGGCGGCGGCACGGTTCTGCGCGACAAGAGGATCCTGGCGCTCGTGGTTAAAAAGCGCGGCTTCTCGGGGACGGAGAACGCCCCGGCGGACCTCGCCTCGCTTCAGAGGACCGGGGTCAAGCTGCACCGCGAGATCAGGCAGAACGACGACGTGCAGTGCCTGATGAGGAAGGTCGGGACGGCCCACCTGAACCTGGTGATGAACGACTACGACATCCTGCCCGTGAACAACTTCAAGTTCGGCCGTAACGACGCGATCCACAACATCGATCCGGATGCGTACCAGGAGCTGTTCACCCAAGGGTACGCCGACGGCTGCTGGTACGGGTGCTCCATGGCCTGCGCGAAGGCCGTGGACGGCTTCGAGCTCAAGACGGGGCCGGACAGGGGCAAGAGGGTCACGGTCGACGGCCCCGAGTACGAGACTGCGGCAAGCCTGGGCCCGAACGTCGGCATATTCGACCCCCTTTGGACCATCGAGGCGAACTACTACGCCGACCACTACGCCATCGACACCATATCGCTTGGCACCGGGCTGGCCTTCGTCTGCGAGTGTTACGAGCTCGGCCTGATAAACAAGGAGCACACGAACGGACTGGAGCTGAACTTCGGGGCCAAGGACGACCTGATGGAGCTCATACACCGCATGATGGACGGCAAGGACGAGTTCGCCGCGGCGGTGGGCAAGGGAATCCGAAGGATGAAGCAGATCTTCTCCGAAAGGTACGGCGCGGACCGCTCCGTGATGGAGAGGATCGGAATGGAGGGGCAGGGGCTCGAGGTCTCCCAGTACCGTTGCCAGGAGTCCGTGGCCCAGTGGGGAGGGTATTTCCTCACGCTGAAGGGGCCGCAGCACGACGAGGCCTGGGTCATATTCATGGACATGGTGAACAAGCAGCTACCGACCTTCGAGGACAAGGCCGAAGCGCTATTCTACTTTCCCAACTTCCGCCTGTGGTTCTCCCTCACCGGGGTGTGCAAGCTGCCCTGGAACGACGTGGAGCCCGCCGACAACAGGATACGGCACAAGGGCATCGAGGCCGCGAAAGTCCCGGAGCACGTGCAGAACTACCTCGACGTCTATGCCGCCGTCACGGGAAAGCCTCTGAGCAAGGAGGAGATGATCCTCCAGTCCGAGAGGGTCTACAACTACGAGCGCGTCTTCAACCTCAGGATGGGCAAGGGCACGCGGGCCAACCACAACATACCCGATCGCGCGCTGGGGCCGGTGTTCGAGGACGAGTGGAACGCCAGGCCGGATTACTTCGACGGAAGGCTGAGCGAGGCCGGGATCTCTCCCGAGGGGCTGTCGGTCGGCGAGAAGATCGCGAAGCTCCTCGAGTACAGGAGGGGCGAGTGGGAGAAGCTGGTGGACGCCGTGTACAAGCGCAGGGGTTGGAACTCGAACGGAGTGCCGACCATTGAGACGCTCAAGCGCCTCGGGATGGACTTTCCGGAGGTAGTCGAGGTGGTGCGCCCCTATCAGTAACGGGACGCTGCACGCAGTGAAAGAGATGATCAGGGTAAACGGCAGGGAGCTAAGCTGGCGTCCGGGGATGACGATTCAGGACGTGCTGGACGATTGCGGCTACACCTTCAGGATGATCGCAGTGTGGGTGGACGGGGTGCCGTACCGCAGGGAGCAGTTCTCCGGCACGGCGGTGCCCGACGGAGCCGAGATTCAGGCGCTTCACATGATAAGCGGAGGCTGACAGTACATGGAATTAAGAAGAGAGCCGACCGGGTGTGTCTTCGATGTGAAGCGCTACTCCATCCACGACGGACCGGGCATCCGAACCACGTTCTTTTTCAAGGGGTGCCCGCTGTCCTGCTGGTGGTGTCACAATCCCGAGGGGATATCCCCTTTCCCGGCACCCTCCTACCACGCCAACCGGTGCATAGGGTGCGGGAGGTGCGTCCGCGGGTGTCCGCACGGCGCCCGCAGCTTCGGGTCGAGCGGGATCATCCATGACAAGACCAGGTGCGAGGAGAGCAGGATCTGCGAGCAGGTCTGCCCGACCCGCGCGATAGAGTTCGTAGGCGCCGAGATGACCGTGGAGGAACTCTTGCGCCTGGCAAGGCGCGACATACCCTTCTACGACGAGTCCGGCGGCGGAGTCACCTTCTCCGGCGGAGAGCCCCTGATGCAGCCCGAGTTCCTCCTCGAGTGCCTGAGGGCGCTTGAATCCGAGGAGATATCGACAGCTGTCGACACGTCGGGGTGCTGCCGCGAGAAGGATCTGCTGTCGGCGGCCGATTATGCGGACCTGTTTCTTTTCGATGTCAAGGCGATTGACCCGGACCTGCACGAACTCTATACTGGTGTGAAGAACTCGGGAATTCTATCGAATCTGCGCAGCCTGGACAGGAGGCTGCAGGAGCGGGGCAGGGGCTCGATCAACATAAGAATACCGCTGATACCGGGGGTAAACGACTCTGCGGAGGAGCTTGGCGCGATGGTCGAGTTGGCGCTGGAGCTTCGCAGCCTGTCCGGGGTCAACGTGCTTCCATACCACTCGACCGGGTCGGGGAAATACAAGAACCTGGGCATGGAGTACAGGATGCGGGACACGCCGCCTCCTTCGGAGGAGATCGTCGCAAGGGCGATGTCCCTGTTCGCAGCGCAGGGGATACACGTCGTAAAAGGAGGATGAGAGAAGTGAACGAGAGAATAGCGCGCCTGAGAAAAGAGAGCTTTGAGACCTTCCCCAGCATCTCCATTGAACGTGCTCTCCTTACAACCGAGTTCTACAGGGAGAACGAGGGGAAATACCCGGCGCCCGTCATGAGGGCGCTGAACTTCAAGAACCTGTGCGAGAAGAAGACCATCTACATCGGGGAGGGCGAGCTGATAGTGGGGGAGCGTGGACCTGCGCCCAAGGCCGTCTCCACCTTTCCCGAGCTCAACTGCCATACGGCCCGCGACCTCGAGATCCTGGACACCCGGCCGATGACCGGGTATCGCGTGGCCAAGGGCGACATAGCCATCTACACCGAGAAGGTCGTCCCCTACTGGGCCGGGCGCACCATACGCGACCGCGTCTTCTCCAATCTGCCGGAGGAGTGGCTGGCGCTTTACGAGGCAGGGTGCTTCACCGAGTTCATGGAGCAGAGAGCCCCCGGACACACCGCGCTGGATGGAACCATCTACTCGACCGGCCTGCTGGACATGAAGAAAAAGATAGCCGCCGCGCGGGAGAGGCTCGACTGGATAGGCGACCCGCACGCCACGGAGAAGGACGAGGAGCTGCGGGCCATGGACATAGCCTGCGACGCCTCCATCATCTTCGCCAACAGGCACGCCGACCTGGCCGAGAAGATGGCCGCGGAGGAGAAGGACGAGGTCAGGAGGGCCGAACTGCTGAAGATCGCCGACGTCTGCCGCCATGTCCCGGCCAACGCGCCGCGAGACTTCCACGAGGCCGTCCAGACCTATTGGTTCTCGCACCTGGGCACGATAACGGAGCTTAATGGGTGGGACGCCATGTCCCCCGGGCATTTCGATATCCACCTGCGCCCATTCTACGAAAAGGGACTCGCCGATGGATCGCTGGACAGGGAGAGGGCCAAGGAGCTCCTGTCCTGCTTCTGGGTCAAGGTCAACAACACCCCCGCGCCGCCGAAGGTCGGGGTCACGGCCGCCGAGAGCGGCACCTACAACGACTTCACCCAGATAAACCTCGGCGGGGTGAACACCGACGGAAGCGACGGCGTCAACGACGTCTCCTACCTCATACTCGACGTGCTCGACGAGCTTCAGCTCCTGCAGCCGCAGGTCAGCGTGCACATCTCCTCCAAGACGCCCGACCGCTTCCTAAAGTACGCCTGCAGGGTGATGCGCAGGGGGTCGGGCTACCCGTCCGCCTTCAACACCGACGAGGTGATAATGGAGCAGATCGGTATGGGCAAGACGGTCGAGGATGCCAGGGAGGGCGGCACCAGCGGCTGCATCGAGACCGGCGCCTTCGGCAAGGAGGCCTACATCCTGCACGGCTACCTCAACGTGCCGAAGATAATGGAACTCGCGCTAAACAACGGCGTCGACCCACTGACGGGGAGGCAGATAGCCCTTCGCACAGGCGACCCCGTCGATTTCAAGTGCTTCGACGATTTCTACTCCGCCTTCGTGAAGCAGCTCCATTACGTCGTGGACACCAAGATCAAGACCGATAACTACATCCAGAGGATGTTCGCCCGGCACGCACCCGCGCCATATCTGTCAGTCCTGATTCAGGGGTGCATAGAGAACGGCAGGGACTACTACGACGGCGGTCCCCGCTACAACACCGACTACATCCAGTGCTGCGGCATAGGCACCGTCACCGACAGCCTCTCGGTCCTCAAGAAGCACGTGTACGAGGACAGGACTGTCGACCTCAAGGACCTTCTCAGGGCGCTCGGCGAGAACTGGGAGGGATGGGAGGAGATGCGCCAGTTCGTCTGGAACCGCACCCCCTTCTTCGGCAACGACGACGACGAGGCCGACTCGATAATGAGAAGGGTATACTCCTCGCTCCTGGCGGCCATAGACGGGAAGAGCTCCCCAAAGGGGGCGACCTACCACGTCAACATGCTGTCGACCACCTGTCACATCTACTTCGGCAAGAAGCTGGGCGCGACGCCGAACGGCCGCTTCGCCCACGCGCCCGAATCGGACGGCACCTCCCCATCTCACGGGGCGGACAGGAACGGACCGACGGCGGTCGTCAAGTCCCTCAGCAAGATGGACCAGGTCAAGTCGGGCGGAACCCTGCTCAACCAGCGTTTCCTGCCGTCCGTCCTGGCGGGAGACACCGGGCTCGAAAAGATGGCGCAGCTAATCCGAACGTACTTCAAGCTCGGCGGCCACCACATCCAGTTCAACGTCGTCGACACCGACACCCTCAGGAAGGCCCAGGAGACTCCGGACGAGTACCGCAGCCTGCTGGTGCGCGTGGCGGGCTACAGCGACTACTTCGTCGACCTCGACAAGTACCACCAGGAGGAGATAATCGCCCGCACGGCGCAGGAGGACTTCTAGAACCGAGTCCTTCAGGTGTTAACTTGAAAGGAGGGGGTTGTCGGGGCAGACTCTAGAATGGTCTTTAGCGCGATAAGACAGCTTTTTTGACGAGCAACGCAAAGACGAAAGGAGTGCTGACAGAATGCAGAAAACGAAAAAATTCGCAATGATGGTTATCCTCTCCGCCCTTGTACTGTTCCTCATCGTGCCGAACACGGCGTTCGCCGACCCCGAGATGGTTCTGCGCTTCGCAGGGCAGGTGCCGATCGAGCATACGGCCACCAAGCTCATGCAGCAGGTGGCGGACGAGGTGAAGGAGAAGACCGACGGGCGCATCGTGATCGAGGTCTACCCGGCCAACCAGCTCGGCGACTACACCCTCGTCTACGAGGAACTCATCCGCGGCACCATAGACATGGCCGCGATCTCCGTCCCCAGCCAGTTCGACCCGCGGCTCGAGGTCACCTACATCAACTGCTTCGTGCGCAACTTCGATGACGCAAAGAAAGTTTTCGCATCCGACGGCTGGCTGTTCAAGAAGATGGACGAGCTCAGCGCTCGCCTCGGAGTCAAACTGCTCGGCTTCCAGGTCGAGGGCTTCATAGGTATTGGCAGCACCAAGCCGGCCAACGAGCCGCTGAATCCCGACGTGGACAAGGGAATTCTCGTTCGCATACCGAACATGGACGTCTACAAGCTCGGCGCGGAGGCTATGGGCTACCACACAGTGACAGTGCCCTGGGCTGAGGTTTACACCGCGCTGCAGACCGGTGTGGCCGACGGAGTGGACGGCATGACCCCCACCGCCGCCTACACGATGCTCAAGGACGTGCTGAAGTATTGGTACGACCTCAACTACTCGGTGGAAAACTTCAACTACATGATCAGCATGAAGACCTGGGAGAAGCTCTCCGAGGGAGATCGCCAGATCATAGCAGACGCCTGCGCCAAGGTCACCGACATGAGCATAGAGCTTGCGAAGGCCGACCAGGAGAAGCACCTCGAGCTCATGCGCCAGCAGGGCATAGAGGTCCACACCTATACGGCCGAGGAGCTTCTTCCCATCTTCACGAAAGTCTCCGGCACCTGGGATCAGCTTAAGGAGAAGTTCACCCCCGAGCTCATAGACGATTTCAAGAACGAGTACGCACCGAAGTAGACTTTTCACCAGTAACTGCGGATACCGCGGGGGGTGCGCCCCCGCGGTCCGCAGGACGGAAAGGAGATCTTTATGGCGGACAACGAGCTTGCGGGATGCTTCCCGGAGAACCGTCCTGAAAAACCTGGCAAGACCGATATGATACTGCTCTTCTTTTTTTCGATCGTGACCGTGGTGAGTTCGCTCCTTCTGGCGCTCATCATCTCCGCGGCGGCGTTCACGCGCTACATCCTGGGCGGGGACCTGTACGGGTTCGAGGAGTGGGTAAAACTGCTGGCCTTCTGGCTTTATTTCATGGGAGGAGCCTACGGCGCCTACAACGATACGCATGTATCCGCCGACGTCATAGACTCGTACATGAAGGAAGGCACCTTCAAACGGCTGATCGTCGTGATCAGAAACCTTATAACCGTGGGGATAAGCCTGCTCTTCACCTGGTACGGCTACGAGTTTTTCATGTTCGGTTTTATGGGGCCCCTAGGAACCGGCATCGCCCTTCCCAAGACCACCATTTGGCAGATCCCTCTGTGGACATCCTATCTCGCAGTCTTTCTAGGCCTGGTTTTCATGACTTACTATTTTGCTCTAAGGCTGTTCAGGAATCTCCGACTGCTCGTTAAAGGAGGAGTATCATGATCTACGTCGCAGTGTTGATCCTTCTCGTCACACTTATGCTCGGAGTGCCTGTCCCCATGAGCTTCATGGCCTCGACCGCCTGGTTGCTGTTCTTCGGTGGCCCGACCGGCGCGGGCTACGCCTCCTCGCTGGTGCTCCCCTACGGTTTCAGCTCCATGAACAGCATAGCCCTTATCTCTATAGCCCTCTTCATCATGGCGGGGGGCATAATGGAGAGGGGGCGAATAGGAGAGAAGCTTATCGACCTCGTCGACCTCTTCGTAGGCAGAATAAAGGGTGGCCTCGGAGTTGTCGGCACCATCTCCTGTGCCGTCTTCGGCTCCATCACCGGGTCGGCCTGTGCAACACTCTCATGCATAGGCTCCATCATGTTCCCCCGATTGGAGGCAGCTGGATACCCGCGCGGTATAGCGGCAGCGGTGATGTCCAACGCATCCCTTCTCGGGATGCTTATTCCGCCTAACTCCACCCTGATCATCTTCGCGTGGATAAGCGGACAGTCGATCCTAGCCTGCTTCCTTTCGACGGTCCTCCCCGGCATAATGATGACGGCGCTCATCTGCCTCGTAAACGTCTGGCTGGTCCGCGACAATCCGAACGTAAAGGTCTCCAACCCTCCCAGGGGCAAGGAAAAAATCCGGCTGTTGAAGCAGAGAGGCCTGGTGGCCCTTCCTGCCCTGATGCTGCCGGTTATAGTGCTCGGTGGCATCTACGGCGGAATAATGACTCCCACCGAGGCCGCCGCAGTGGCGGTGATCTACGCCATCCCGACAGGAATGTTTATCTACAAGGGGCTGACTCCCAGGGGCCTGTGGGATTCCCTGGTTGAATCCGCAGTAACGACCGGAGTCGTCATGGTCATGCTGTACTCGGTAATGATGCTCAGCAGACTTTACATAATGGAAAACCTGCCCGGTAAGATGCTCGGGCTTTTCAGGGCCGTGTCGGACAACAGATGGGTGATTCTGTTCATGATAAACATCTTCCTCATCATCATGGGAATGCTCATGGACGACATCAGCAGCGTGACCCTCACCACGCCCATCCTCATACCGATCATTATAGAGCTTGGGTTCAACCCGATCCACTACGCGGCCATCGTAGGTGTGAACACCGGCCTAGGCTGCATTACTCCGCCCGCCGCGCCCGTCTTATACCTGGGAGGTCGATTGGGAAGGGCGCCAATCAACGAGATGATGACTCCCACCCTGTGGATCATATTGCTGGCGTGGGTTCCGACGTTGCTGGTGACGTCCTACTTCCCGCAGTTCGCGCTTCTGCTGCCGCACTACCTTCTCGGCACCCCATGGTAGACGACCGAGGAAGAGCGTGACCTACAGGAATTTTTTCGGATATCTGTGCCTGATGTGCTTCGTCGCAGGGCTCTGGACGAAATCCCCGTACGCCTACTGGGGAGCCCTGTTCACCGGGGCTCTCTCTCGCGCGGCCCATAAAAAGAAGTGGAGTACGCCCCCGTGGATGGAGGCGTTGTCACTCGGAGGTCCCCGGAAATCCGCGGAAGTCCTTGACAAAGAAGAAGACGGTCTGTAGAATTACTCCTCGTTGGGTGGTTAGTTCAGAGGAAGAACGCTTCCTTGACGCGGAAGAGGTCATAGGTTCGAGTCCTATACCACCCACCATCTGACAGCAAGGGTTCCGGTGTTTTCGCCGGAACCCTTTTTTAATCTCCCCATTT
>JAKJGK010000034.1 GCA_022704435.1 Synergistota bacterium
CCCGTGGGCGCACTCTATCGTCCCGTGGCCGACGTTGAGCGGCGACGACACGACCCTGTCGACCCCGGCCATCTCCAGCAGCACGAAGGCGCCGATTATGTCCGCGATGGAGTCTATGGCCCCGACCTCGTGAAAGTGGACCTCCTCCGGGGAGACCCCGTGGACCTTGCCCTCGGCCTCCGCGAGCATTCGGAACGCCTCCGCGCTGCGCTCCCTCACCGCAGGGGAAAGCGGGCTCGCGTCGATTATCGCGAGTATGTCGGCCAGCCCCCTGTGCGGATGGTCCTCGAACGATTCAACGTTGACCTTTGCCGCCGAGATGCCGCCGCGCACGGCGCGCGTCACGGCGATCGAGAGGTGCTGCCGCGCCCTGTCGCCATGGTGGTGCGAACGCCCCCCGCCGCCGCGCGGGAAGAGCTCGAGCCCCCGCATCGTCCGCAGGAACTCCGCCTCGTCAAGCCCCAGGTCGAGCATCGCGCCAAGGAACATGTCCCCCGCGATGCCGGCGAAGCAGTCGAGGTGCAGAGTCCTCATTCGACGACCACCAGCTCCATGTCCCTGGTGCACTGTCTGCCGGAGGTGTTGTCGGTGGCCACCCAGGAGAGCACGTGCCTCCCGGCGGGCCAGCCGGACAGGTCGAGTATCACGGTGAACCAGACGTCCCGCACCCTGCTCTTCAGGATGTGCTCGTGGCTGATGATGCCCTTGTCCTCGGCCACCACGTTGCCCTTGTCGTCCTTCACGAGCAGATCGAGCGAAAGGCTGATATGATACTGACCGTCCTTGACTCCCAGCTTGAAGTTGTCCACCTCGAGGTAGACCGTGGGTTTGTCGCTCTTTTTGAAGCGGTTGGTCTCCTCCTCGGTGTAGAGGCCGTAGCCTCGGACCTCCTTGACGAACAGGCCCTTGAGGAAGACTATCTCGTCGGGGTTCGGCGCATCCGCGGCAAGGAGTGGAAGGGGAGAGAAGAATACCAGAGAGGACAGGACCAGTACCGTGAGAAGGGCTTTCTTTAGCATCGGCGTGCCCCTCGAAGGGGGAAGGAACGGCGATAGTGTCACAGCAACACAGCCTCCTTGAGAAAAAGGATGAGAATACCCACAGGAACCGTCCGGGGCCCGGACCCCTCGTGCCGGGCGTCGATCGGCGGCCTCGGGTGAATTCCACCGGCATTATATAGGCTTTTCAGTCCATGGGCTAGGGAATTCTACTGTTTGTGGGAAAAAATGCCCGATTGTTGAGCCTAAATACCCATAAAAATCAGTCCCGGAGTCACGGGTATCGATGAGAGGAGAATCGTCTTGGAGAGAAAGTCTCAAAACGGAGGAGCGCGGCGAACTGAATCAAGCGCGGAGGGCGGAGGCGCCGGGTTCGGAAGAACCGTCGGATCGAGCAGGCCCGGTGTCCGCATCGACGGAGTTGGAGTCCGCGGCTTCTTCGATGGAGCGTCGCGCGGCAACCCTGGCGACGCGGGCGCCGGGGCGCTGCTGACGGACGCCGCCGGCGGCGTGATCTGGAGCTGCGCCCGACCACTCGGCAGGAGGACAAACAACGAGGCGGAGTACGACGCCCTGATAATGCTGCTTGAGGAGGTGCACTCCCGCGGGTTGAGGGGTGTCGCGATACACGGCGACAGCAGCTTGGTGGTGAACCAGGTCAATGGCGCCTGGAAGATCAAGGAGCCGCGCCTTCGTCCGCTCGCCGAGCGCGCGCTCGAGCTGATGAACGAGACCGGCAGCTCCCTGTCATGGGTCCCGAGGGAGGAGAACTCCGCCGCCGACAGGCTGTCCAACCGGGCGCTCGACGGGGAGCCGGGCGTCTCTAAGCGCGAGCCGGATGCGTTCCCTGAGGACAGGCTCGAGCACGTCGCCGGGGGCATCTACATAGCGCACGGAGGCGAGGACTACGCGGTCGACCTGGTGCACGGGGCCTGCACCTGTCCATCCTTCCGGCACAGGGGGAGCTGCAAGCACCTTGACGCCGCGAGGAGGCTGGCGGGCGGAGGTCCGGCCTAGCCGCGCAGCAGCGGCGACAGCCTCGGGAGGGCCGACGACAGCTCCCTGGTGTACGGGTGGCGCGGGGAGTCCAGGAAGTCCTTGGTGAGGCCCTCCTCGACCAGCCGACCGCTGCGGAGGACTATCCCTCTCGCGGCCGCCCTGCGCGCGAGGAACAGGTCGTGGGTGACGAAGACGACGGACATCCCCGCCCTCTGCCTTCGCGCCAGGATGTCGAGTATCTCCCCCCTCGTCGAGGCGTCCTGCATGCTGGTCGGCTCGTCGCACAGCAGCAGCTCCGGGTCCAGGATCAGCGCCCTGGCCAGGGCCACTCTCTGGCGCTGGCCGCCGGAGAGCGACAGGCGCACCCTGGACGAGAGCAGTTCCTCTCCCAGTCCCAGCTCGGCGATCAGCGTCCTGGCGCGCGCCTCCCCCTCGCGCCTCCCCCCCCGGCCGTTGACGATCAGCCAGGGCTCCATCACGGCCTCCAGCACAGTGAGGGATGGTGGCAGCGCCCCGTATGGGTCCTGCGGGACAAGTCCGCAGCGACGCCTCAGCTCCACCAGACCGCGCGAGTCCGCCCTCGCCAGATCCGAGCCGAACAGCGAAACGGAGCCCTTCGAGGGCGCCACGTGGGCGGAGACGCACCTCAGCAGGGTGGTCTTCCCGCTGCCGGACTCCCCTATGACCGACAGGCTCTCCCCGCGCTCCAGGGCGAAGGAGACCCCGTCAAGCGCGCGCACGGCAGCCCCGCCCCGCCCCCTGAACTCCACCGTCAGCCCTTCGACCTCTAGTATCATTCGGAATCGCCCCCCTCCAGGTCGAGCAGCGCCTCGACCAGCTCCGCCGCGTGGCGGCTCCTCGGGGAGGCCACCACGTCGCGCGGCGCTCCGTCCTCCACCAGACTGCCGTCCTTCATTATCAGTAGGCGCGAGCATGCGGACGCCGCCAGGGGAAGGTCGTGCGAGACCAGCAGCATTCCAAGCCCCCGCGACCGCACCAGCCCCAGGAGGGCGTCGACGATCCCCCTCTGGGTCACCACGTCCAGCGCGGTCGTCGGCTCGTCGCACAGCAGCCACTCCGGGTCGCAGGCCAGGGCCAGCGCGATGGCCGCCCTCTGCTTCTGGCCGCCGGACAGCTCGTGCGGGTAGCGATCGGCGTGGGACGCATCGAGCCCGGCCGCGGCGAACAGCTCGGCCGTCCTCTCCCTGGCCGCCCTGCCGGTCACCCCAAGGTGCACGTCCAGCACCTCCTCGACGTGCCTCCCCACCGTCAGGACAGGGGTGAACGAGTTCATGGCCCCCTGCGGCACTATCGCCACCCTCCGCCAGCGAAGAGCGTTCAGCTCCTCCTCCCGCAGGGGGAGCAGGTCGATCCCGTCCAGCAGTATCCTTCCCGAAACTTCAGTCCCCGCGGGCAGCAGGCCGGGGATGGACATCAGCAGGGTGCTCTTGCCGCTGCCGGACTCGCCCGCCAGGCCGCAGAGCTCCCCTCTGTTCAAGGTCACAGACACCCCCTTGACGGCCTCGACCCCTCCCCCGTAGGTCACGGACAGTTCCCGTATCTCGATCATGTCCGCGCCCTCCTCAGCCTGGGGTCGGCGGTCTCCTCCAGGTGCTTGCCCACGTCTAGGAAGGCCAGGCACAGGATCGAGATCCCCGTCCCCGGCGGGATGAGAAGCCACCATGCCCCTGCCGCGAATGCCCCGAAGGAGTGGGCCTCGTGCAGCATCCTCCCCCACGAGATCACGCGCGGGTCCGAGAGGCCGAGGAACGAGAGCCCGGCCTCGGACAGGATCGCGCCGGGCACCCCCAGGGTCATGGTCGCAAGCAGCACGGGGAAGGTCTCCGGCAGCAGGTGTCTGCGCAGGATGTAGCCGGAGGAGGCCCCCAGCCCGCGCAGTCCCTCGATGTAGGGGGCGTCCCTCAGCGAGAGGATCAGCGAGCGCACGGTGCGGGCCGTGCCCATCCACGAGAACACGGACAGTATCAGCGCGAGCTGCCACAGCCCCCTGCCCCACAGGGCGGCCAGCGCCATCAGCACCGGCAGCAGCGGGATCGACAGCAGCAGGTCCACCGTCCGCATCAGGACGGCGTCCACCCATCCGCCGAGGTACCCGGCCGCCAGCCCGAGCGACGTGCCCAGCAGGGTCGCCAGAAGCGCCGCGAACAGACCGACGATCAGGGAGACCCTGATGCCCGTGACGAACAGGGCCGCCGCGTCCCTCCCCCTCTGGTCGGTCCCGAGCAGCCCGTACCTCCCCCCCTCCAGCCTGACGACGACGGAACCCTCGAAGGAGGGGCCGTCGGTCAGCGACAGCACGTACTCGCCGCGCTCGGGGAAGAGGTGGGCGGAGGCGTCCTTGAAGGGCGGAAGGCCGAGCGAGCGCTTGAAGGCGATGTCCCGCCCGTCCGCCGCGAATCCCTCCCGCACCGGCGCGAGGCGCAGCGGGGGCGAACCCGGCCGGACGAGCTCGACGAATCGCCCCGTCTCCCCCGCAGGCCCCTCGACCCGCAGCGAAAGCCCGGATGGGGGAGAGTAGCGCCAGTCGAGCGTCGCGGAGGGGCTGTCCGCGGTCAGCCTCAGCTCCATCGTCGGTGGCAGGTAGCGCCCGAGCCAGATCGGCTTGGAGAAGGGCGCGGCCACCTGGTCGCCGGGCGACGCGGCGAACAGGCGCTCCCCGAGGATAGCCGCGATGGTCAGGACCACCAGGCACCAGAACCCCCACCTGCGGGCCAGCCCCTTCATCAGCGGGCGCTCCTATCCAGGCGCACCCTGGGGTCGACGACCGAGTAGAGCAGGTCGGCCAGCAGGTTGCATGCCACGGTCAGCAGCGACAGCAGGAAGAAAGCCGCCCCCGCGGCGGGGTAGTCGTGCCCGGTGACCGCCTCGAGCAGGAACCGGCCCACCCCGTGCAGGGAGAAGACCGTCTCCGTGATCACGGCGCCCGAGACCACCCCGGGCAGCGACATCAGCAGCAGGGTCAGTAGCGTCGGGAGCATCGTCCTGAACACGTGTCCCAGCAGGATCCGCCGGCGCGGCAGCCCTCTCGCCCGGGCCATCAGGATGAAGTCCTCGCCCATCACCTTGACCGCGAGGTTTCGCACGTAGATGGCCCAGCCGCCGAATCCGAGCAGCGTGAGCGAGAGGACCGGAAGTGCCAGGTGGTGAACGTAGTCCAGCGCGAATCCCCAGCCCCCCTCGGGGGGCGGCACCGACAGGCTGCCGCGCAGAGGGAACAGCGGCAGGGCGGAGGCCAGCGCCATCAACAGGACCAGCTGCACGAAGAAGGATGGGAAGGAGAAGGAGAGGGCGCCGCTCCAAAGCACGCACCTCTCGAGCAGGCTCCCCCTGCGCAGGGCGGCCTTCATGCCGAGCCAGGTCCCGAGCGATGCGGAGAGCAGCAGGCTCGTCCCGAGCAGCGCCGCGGTGTTCGGCACGCGGGATCGGAGCTCGTCGGCTACCGGCCTCCCCGTTAGGAACGACACCCCGAAGTCGAAGGACAGGGTTGACTTCACGTACAGCGCGAACTGCGCGTACAGGGGCCTGTCGAGTCCGTACACCTGCCTGAGGCGCTCCCTGGCCTCAGGGGAGAAGTCGGGATCCATCACCGATGTCACCGGGTCGCCTGGCATCATGCGAAAGAGCGCGAAGTTGAGCGCCAGCACCATGCCCAGCACCAGCGCAGCCCCCGAGACCCTGCGCGCCCAGTAGCTCATCGGCCCCTCACCGCCGCCCCAGCCAGAAGTCCCCGTTGCCGGTCAGGTGGACGTACTCCCCCGGCCTGTACTCGCGCAGCACGAACGGCCCCGAGCCTGTCATGAGGGTCAGGGACGGGTCATCAGGGTGCCTCTCCGACGCCGGAAGCCAGCTCCTCCAGTCGCTCACCCTCTCCAGCAGGTGGGCTGGCAGGATCGGAAGGCCCCCGATCCTGTGCAGGTGCCAGAAGCTTACGTTCTTCATGGTCACGACGAGGGTGGCATCGTCCGGCGTCTCGACCAGGGCGATGTTGTCCACGTTGTCGAAGTAGCGCGGGGGCCTGTTCTTCATCAGGAACTCGTAGGTGAAGGCCGCGTCGCGCGACGTCAGCGGGCGGCCGTCGTGCCACCTCGCCCCCTCCCGCAGCAGGAAGGTCAGCACCGTGTGCGGGCCGTCGCCGTCGTCTTCCGTCTCCACCTTCCAGGACTTCGCGAGCCACGGGATCGTCTCGAGGGTGTAGGGGTCGACCGCGATGAGCGAGTCGTACACTAGCCCCATGACCTGCCAGTCGTAGGCGGAGGTCGAGGTGAACGGATTCAGGGCCCTCGGCTCCTCCTCCTGCACCAGGTACAGCGGGCGCATCGGCCCGGACGCCGGCTCCATGGACAGCAGGCTCCAGATGTTGTCCGCCGTGACCCTGTCCGTGACCAGCACCCCCTTCCAGTCGCGCCTGACCGCCGAGACGGAGTATCGACTGTAGATGGGCGCGACCGGGGCCAGCTCCGCCAGCAGCGCCTGGGCGTCCGACGCCGCGTCGAGGGCCGTCGTCGCGTCGGGCGCGAAGCGAAGGCGGTTCAGCACCGCGTCCAGCTCCGGGTTCGAGATGCCCGGCAGGTTGGAGCCGCCCGGGATGTCCATCTTCGACGAGTAGAGGGCGTACAGGGAGTCGGGGTCGCGCGTCATCTGCCACGCCAGCACGTACATCTGGAAGTCGCGCTCGTCGATGCGCGACAGCATCGCCGAGAAGTCCATCGGCTCGGTGCTGGTCGGTATGCCGATCGCGGACAGTGCGTCAGCGGCCCGCGACGCCAGCTCGGCCGTGGTAGGGGCGACCGAGGCTGTCGGGCAGAGCAGCTTCTGCGCGGGCACCCTGCTGCCGTCGGGCGATACCAGCACCCCGTCGCCGTCGAGGGTCCAGCCCGCGTCGGCGAGCGACCTGCGCGCCGCGTCAGGGTCGTACGGATAGGCTCTCACCGACGGCTCGTAGTAGGGCGACACGTGCGGCAGGAAGGTCGACAGCGGCTCCGCGTATCCGGCGAACAGGTCGCGGACAATCTGCTCCCTGGGCAGGGCCTGCCAGGCGGCCCGGCGCAGCTCGACCCTGTCCCAGGGGAACGACCGGTTGTTGAAGCCGAGGAAGAACCCGTGGAACCCCGCGGCGAGCGACAGGTTCACGTTCGGGTCGTCCGCGAGCCTGTCCACGTCCACCGGCCGCTGGATGTCCCCCAGGATGTCGGCCTGGCCGTTCTGCAGAGCCATCAGCTGGGCGTCGGGGTCCCTGATTATCACCAGGTAAAGGTCCTTCACCTTCGGCGCGGAGTAGTCTTCGATGGAAAAGCGCGACGCAGCCCCGGCCGTCAGGCCCGGCGCCGCGAGCGACAGGGCCGCGATCGCGGCCAGGCGCAGCAGCAGTCTTCTCATTAAATGCCACGTCCCTTCATATCAAACTCAGGACGACCACGGGCCAATCGCCGCCGGCGAGGCTGCGAGGGCCCGTCGCCCAGGGGAATAGTACCATACTTGTCGCCCGGTTTGCCCGGCGCGAGGGACGGAGACGCGGAGAGGCGGAGAGGCGGTCGTTGACATTAAACCCTTGTGCTGAATATTTGTTAATGTCGTGAAAAATACCTGTATTTTCACGCGCGCGCGTTGACAATATGTCAAAAATTGGTATATCATTGGTCAAAATGGAGGCGCGGCTGTCTCGGGAGGTTTTCCGCGCCATTTGCCGTTCAGGCTCGTGGAGCCGTGCGAGAGGGGTGATGCGGAGGCGGGATGGGTAAGGCCGGTTTTTGCGCTGTGATCGCCTGTGTTTATTATTTCTTGAGGAGGTATGAGAGGCAATGACGAATCTTCTTGGCGAATTTTTGGGGACCATGACTCTGGTCGTCTTCGGCGACGGTCTCGTCGCCTGCGCGCTGCTCAACAAGTCCAAGGGACAGAACGCGGGATGGGTTCACATCACGATAGGATGGGGCGCCGCGGTGGTAATGGGCGTCTTCGCGGCGACATCCCTCGGCGCTCCCCAGGCCGACATCAACCCGGCGGTGACCCTTGCCAAGATGCTGGCGGGCACCTACTCTCTGCAGCACGCGGTGATGACCATGCTCGTCCAGGTGGCGGGCGGCATACTGGCGGGCGTGATCGTATGGCTCGTCTACCTCGGCCACTGGGAGGCCACCGAGGACAAGGGGCTCAAGCTGGCGGTGTTCTCCACGGGTCCGGCGATCAGGAACCCGGTCAACAACTTCATAACCGAGATGATAGGCACCGTATTCCTGGTTGTCCCCATCATGTTCATCTTCTCCCCCGGCGTCAAGGAGGCCCTCGGCGGCCTGGCTCCGGGATTCGGCCCGTTCCTGGTCGGCTGGCTGGTCATGGTGATAGGAATGGCGCTCGGCGGACCCACCGGCTACGCGATCAACCCGGCCCGCGACCTCGGCCCGAGGATCGCCCACTTCATACTGCCCATAGCCGGAAAGGGAGACTCGGACTGGGGTTACTCCTGGATCCCGGTGGTGGGGCCGATGGTGGGAGGCGCGATAGCATACTTCATCGCCCACGCCCTCGGGGTGATGTAGCAAGCCGTTTACATACACCGAACTACCGCGCGGCGGGGGTGTCCTCCGCCGCGCGCTGAAGGCCGCTTCTCGAAAGGAGGCGTTTCTTTTTGAAAAAACTGCTTAACAGGGTGGACGACGTCGTAGTGGAGTCGCTGGCCGGCCTGGCCGCGGCCCACCCTTGCCTGGTGAAGCTGCACCCGTCGGTGAAGGCGGTGCTCCGGGCGGACGCCCCGGGCGACAAGGTGGCGGTGGTCTCGGGCGGCGGTAGCGGGCACGAGCCGCTGCACGGCGGTTACGTGGGGTACGGCATGCTCGACGCTGCCTGCCCGGGCGAGGTCTTCACCTCCCCGACCCCGGACCAGATGTACGAGGCCGCGAAGGCCGTGGATGGCGGCAAGGGCGTCCTCTTCATAGTGAAGAACTATACCGGCGACGTGATGAACTTCCAGATGGCGGCCGACATGCTCGCGGGCGAAGGAATAGCGGTGGAGCAGGTCGTGGTCGACGACGACGTCGCGGTGCAGGACTCCCTGTACACCGCAGGGCGCCGCGGCGTGGGCGGGACGGTCCTCATAGAGAAGATCGTCGGCGCAAAGGCCCAGGCAGGAGGATCCCTCGCGGAGGTGAAATCCCTGTGCGAGAGGGTCAACAGCCAGGTCAGGTCCATGGGGATGGCCCTGACGTCCTGCGCGGTGCCGGCGGCGGGCAAGCCCACGTTCGAGCTCGGCGAGGACGAGATGGAGATAGGCATAGGAATCCACGGGGAGCCGGGGCGCAAACGCATGAAGCTGAAGCCCGCGAAGGAGATCGTGGAGATGATGGCGGAGGCGATAGTCGCAGACCTCCCGTTCAAGGCGGGGGACGAGGTGCTCGCGTTCCTCAACGGCATGGGCGGGACTCCCCAGATGGAGCTGTACCTCGCCTACAACGACCTCGCCAACTTCCTGGCGGGGAAGGGGCTGAAGATAGCCCGCTCGCTGGTCGGCAACTACATAACCAGCCTCGAGATGCAGGGGTTCTCGATCACCCTGCTCAAGCTGGACGAAGAGATGAAGGCCCTATGGGACGCCCCGGTCGAGACAGCGGGGCTTCGCTGGGGGAGGTAGGCGCCCCGGCATGAAACTGGATATCCAGGGAGTGATAAAGGCCCTCGACGCGGTGGGGAGATCGCTGGCGGAGAACAAGGACTACCTCACGGAGCTCGATTCGGCGATCGGGGACGCGGACCACGGCATAAACATGAACCGCGGATTTCAGAAGGTCCACGACAGGCTGACCGCGGGGTCCTACGCCGATCTGGGCGCCGTCCTGAAAGATGTCGGGATGACCCTCATGGGCAGCGTGGGCGGCGCATCGGGGCCGCTGTACGGCACGATGTTCATGAAGATGTCGTCCAGGCTGGCCGGGAGGGAGGAGCTGGACACCCCATCGCTCGCGGAGGCGGTCGAGGAGGGGCTGAAGGGAATTGTGGCCCTCGGAAGGGCCAACCTCCAGGACAAGACCATGGTCGACTCCCTGACCCCGGCCGTGGAGGCCCTCAAGAGGGCGGCGTCCGAGGGCCTGCCCCTGGAGGCGGCGCTCGAGTCCGCCGTGGAGGCGGCACGGACGGGGATGGAGTCCACCATCCCGCTGGTGGCGCGCAAAGGACGGGCCAGCTACCTGGGCGAGCGCTCGGCGGGTCACCAGGACCCCGGCGCGACCTCGGTATTCCTGATCCTGTCGGCGATCCTGGAGACGGCCAGGGAGGAGACCGCGTGAACGGCATACTGGTGCTCTCCCACAGCGCGCAGGCGGCCCGCGGCATCGCCGAGATAGCCTCCCAGATGGGCGGCCCCGACGTGCCCATCGCGGCCTGCGGCGGGACGGAGGACGGCGGGCTCGGGACTTCGGTCACGGAGGTGCTCGCCGCCCTGGAGGATCTGCTGTCCAGGGCGGAAGGGGTCCTGGTGGTACCGGACCTCGGGAGCGCGGTGCTCACCGCGCGAACGGCCCTGGAGATCCTGGGCGAGCGCGCGAACAGGGTGATGATCGCCGACGGCCCGATCCTTGAGGGGGCCTTCATGGCGGCGGTCGCGGCGCTCATGGGCGGCTCCCTCGAGGGGCTGGCCGCGGTGGTGGAGGAGGCCGCAGGGCTGAAGAAGCTCCCGTGACGAAAATTCAGGCAAAGGAGGCGGTGAAGTCGTGGTCAACTGGTTCAGCAGGATCTTCTCAAGCCACGATAAGACCGAGACGGAGAGGCCGGCGGCGCCCGCCCCGGGGAGAGCCATCCCGGAGGCGGACGCGACGGTGACCGGCATACCAGGCAAGGACAGACCCGAAACAGAAAAACCCAAGACAGGAGGCAGCGCAATGTCAGAGAAAAAGTACGTTGTAGCTATCGACCAGGGGACTACCAGCAGCAGGGCCATTGTCTTCGACCTTGAGGGCACTCCGAAGAACTCCCACCAGATGGAGCACGAGCAGATATATCCCAAGCCGGGCTGGGTGGAGCACAACCCGATGGAGATCTGGTCCAGGGTTCAGGACGTAATCCGCGAGGTCGTCGACAAGAACGGCGTGAAGCCCGCGGACATCGGCGCGATCGGCATCACCAACCAGCGCGAGACCACCGTGGTGTGGGACAAGGCCACCGGGAAGCCGGTCTACAACGCGATAGTCTGGCAGTGCATGAGGACGCAGGACTTCTGCGCCGAGTGGCAGAAGAAGCCGGGCTGGGAGAAGAAGGTCAACGACCTGACCGGTCTGGTCATAAGCCCCTACTTCTCGGGCACCAAAATCAAGTGGATACTCGACAACGTCCCCGGGGTGCGCGAGAAGGCCCAGAGGGGCGAGGTCCTGTTCGGCAACATCGACACCTGGGTCACCTGGAACCTCACCGGCGGCCCGAACGGCGGAGTGCACGTGACCGACGTGACCAACGCGTCCCGCACCCTCCTCATGAACATAGAGACCCTGAAGTGGGACAAGGAGATGATGGACTTCCTCGGAGTGCCCGAGGCCATGCTCCCGGCGATCAAGCCGAGCAGCCACGTCTACGGCTACACCCCCGAGGACGGCCCCTTCGGCGCGAGGATACCGGTCGCCGGGATACTCGGCGACCAGCAGGCGGCCCTGTTCGGACAGGCCTGCTACAGCACAGGCGAGGCTAAGAACACCTACGGCACGGGCTGCTTCATGCTGCTCAACATAGGCGACAAGCCGGTCCGCTCGAAGAACGGACTCCTGACCACGGTGGCCTACGGGCTCGAGGAGGGCAAGGCCACATACGCCCTCGAGGGCTCCATCGCCATCACAGGCGCCGCCGTCCAGTGGCTGCGCGACAACCTGCGCCTGTTCGACGACGCCCCCGACTCCGAGTGGTTCGCGAGCAAGGTCGAGGACAGCGGCGGCATCTACTTCGTCCCCGCCTTCTCCGGCCTGTACGCCCCCTACTGGGATATGAGCGCCCGCGGCGCGATCCTCGGGCTTACCCGCTATATAACGAAGGAGCACGTCATACGCGCCACGCTGGAGAGCATCTGCTACCAGACCCGCGACGTGCAGGCCGCGATGGACGCCGACTCCGGGGTGCCCCTGAAGGCGCTCAAGGTCGACGGAGGCGCGGTGAAGAACAACCTGCTGATGCAGATGCAGGCCGACATCCTGGGCGTGCCGGTTGTTCGCCCGGTGGTGAACGAGACCACCGCGCTGGGCGCCGCCTATGCCGCGGGCCTGGCCACCGGCCTGTGGAAGAGCACCGACGAGCTGCGCAAGCACTGGAAGGTCGACAAGGAGTTCTCGGCGGCCATGCCGACAGAGAAGCGCGAGGAGATGTACGGCGGCTGGAAGAAGGCCATCGAGAAGTCCAAGGGGTGGCTCTAGGCAAGTGCGCCGCTCGCCGCGAGGCGGGCGGCGCGCCCCGTGAAACGAAGCCGATATAGATCGCACCGCGCGACAGAGGGAGATGGGCGTACGCTGCACGTGGTACGCGCCCTTCTCCCTTTGCGCGTGGTATGGAGGTGTTTGCGAAGTTGACGGATAAATTTTACGATATCGTCGTAGTAGGAGCGGGCATAGTCGGGGCCGCCCTGGCCAGGGAGCTGTCCGCCTACGACCTGAAGATCGCCGTGATCGACAGGGCGGCGGACATACCGTCCGGGGCCAGCCGGGCCAACAGCGCCATGATCCACGCCGGCTACGACGACAAGCCGGGGACGCTGAAGGCCGCGCTGTGCGCGCGGGGAAACAGCCTGTACCGCGAGCTGGCCGGGCCGCTGGACATCACCCTGCAGAACCGCGGGTCCTACGTGTGCGGCTTCGACGACAGGGATCTCAAGCACCTCGAGATCCTGCTCGACCAAGGGAGGAGCAACGGGGTTCCGGGGCTCGAGATCATAGGCGGCGACGAGCTTCGCTCGGCCGAGCCGAACGTGAGTCCCGGCATAAAGTACGCTCTGCGCGCGCCCACCGGCTGCATAGTCAACAACTTCGAGGCGGTCCTCGCCTTCATGGACAACGCCCAGCAGAACGGGGCGGAGCTGTTCCTGGAGACCGAGCTGAAGGGTCTGGCCCTGTCCGAGGACGGAGGGGAGGTAGCCGGGGCGATCACGAGCCGCGGACTGTTCAGGACGCGCTGCGTGGTCAACGCCGCCGGGGTGGACTCCGACCTGGTGGCGAGGATGGCCGGCGACGAGTCCTTCTCCATCAGCCCGACCAGGGGGGAGTACTACATATTCGACAAGAACTACGGGAGGCTGGTGCACTCCTTCTTCTTCCCCTGCCCGACCGAGAAGGGGAAGGGGATAACAGTGGCGCCCACCGCGGAGAACAACCTGCTGGTAGGTCCCACCTCCGAGGTGCAGGAGAGCCGGACGGACACCTCCACAACGCGGCGGGGGCTGGACGACGTGGCGGAGGGGGCGCGAAGCCTGGTGCCGTCGATCACGCCCGCCATGGCGATCACCACCTTCTCCGGGCTCAGGGCGAGCGCCGACACGGGCGACTTCGTCATAGGACCGCTGGACTCCCCGCGCGGCTTCGTCAACGTCGCCGGGATCAAGTCGCCCGGGTTCACGAGCGCGCCGTCGATCGCCAGGCGCGTCGTGGAGATGATGAAGGACGCCCTGTCCGACCGCCTTACCTTCGCCCCCAACGTCTCCTTCGTGCCGGAGAGGAGGCACATCCCCCGTTTCGAGTCCCTGCCGGCGGAGGAGAAGGCCCGCCTCGCGGCGGAGGATCCCCGCTACGCGCAGATCGTCTGCCGCTGCGAGACTGTCACGGAGGCGCAGATAGTCGAGGCGATAAGGAGGGGGGCGCGCACCGTGGCCGCCGTGAAGATCTGGACCAGGGCGGGCGCGGGGCGCTGCCAGGGAGGGTTCTGCGGCCCGCGCGTCGTCGCGATACTCGCGCGCGAGCTCGGCATACCGCCCGAGGAGGTCACGCGCCACGGCGGGCACTCGCGCCTGCTGGTCGGCAGGACTAAGGACTACTGGTTCAAGGGGGCGGGGA
Organism: Synergistota bacterium; assembly: GCA_022704435.1. Lineage (GTDB taxonomy): Bacteria > Synergistota > Synergistia > Synergistales > Aminobacteriaceae > JAAYLU01. Next base: position 14,024 of record JAKJGK010000034.1, read on the forward strand.
GATGAGCGATATCCACGTGGACGTGGCGGTGGTGGGCGCGGGCCCGGCCGGAGTCGCGGCCGGCATAGGCGCCAGGGAGGCCGGAGCCGGGAGAGTGCTCGTCATAGAGCGCGACTGGGACCTCGGCGGAATCCTGCAGCAGTGCATCCACCCCGGCTTCGGCCTGCACACATTCAAGGAGGAGCTCACCGGCCCCGAGTACATGCACCGCTGGATAGAGAGGGCCCGCGAGGCCGGCGTCGAGTTCATGACCAACTCCATGGTCTTCGGCGCTCACCCCGACGGGTCGCTCGACGTCATGAACCCCGACAGGGGTGTGTTCCGCGTGACCTCCGGGGCGACGGTTCTGGCGATGGGGTGCCGGGAGAGGCCGCTGGGGGCGATAAACATCCCCGGCAGTCGTCCGGCGGGGATCTACACCGCGGGCACGGCCCAGCGCTTCGTCAACATGGAGGGGTACATGCCCGGAGACAGGGCGGTCATACTCGGCTCCGGCGACATCGGCCTGATCATGGCCCGCAGGATGATCTGGGAGGGGGCGAAGGTCGAGGCGGTGTTCGAGATAATGCCGTGGGCAGGCGGGTTGAGGCGCAACATAGCCCAGTGCCTGGACGACTACGGAATACCCTTCTATCTTAATCACTCGGTCGTCCGGGTGCACGGGCACGACAGGCTCGAGGGCGTGACCGTGGTGGAGCTGGACAGCGACAGAAGGCCGGTGCCCGGCAGCGAGAGGTTCGTCCCCTGCGACACCATGCTGCTGGCGGTCGGCCTCATACCTGAGAACGAACTCTCCCGCATGGCCGGGGCCGAGATCCACCCCGTGACAGGCGGGCCGATTCTGAACGAGCTCTACCAGACCACCCGGCCCTCCATATTCGCGGCCGGCAACGTGGTCATAGTATACGACCTGGCGGACTGGGTCAGCCAGGAGGGGGTGGCGGCGGGGCGCAACGCGGCCCTTTACGCCGCCGGGGCTCTGCCGGAGCCGGCCAGGCGACTGGCCATCCGCGGAGGAAAGAACGTCAGGCTGTTCTCCCCGCACTACGTCACCGGAGGCGCGGACGCCACGGTGTACTTCCGGGTGACCCGGCCCATCGAGAAGCGATGCCGCGTCTTCGCGGACCACGGCCTCTACGAGCGCCGCGAGCGCTACGCAAGGCCGGGGGAGATGAACGAGGTGCGCCTGGCCAGGGAGGCCCTGGCGGCCCTGCCTGACGACGTGACCGAGATCGTAGTGGACGCCGAGGAGGTGTGACGCCCGTGGAGACGCGAGTGATGAGCATGATCTGCGTGAGATGCCCCGTGGGCTGCGACATAAAAGTGACCGCCGAGGGGGACGAGGTGAAGTCGGTCGAGGGCAACTCCTGCCCGCGCGCGCTGGAGTTCGCCAGGGACGAGGTGAGGAACCCGACCAGGGTGTTCGCCACCACCGTGCGAGTGTCGGGCGGAAGGCTGCCGGTCTGCCCGGTGCGAAGCCGGGGCCCCGCGCCCAAGAGCCGCCTGTTCGACATATCGCGCGAGGTGGCCGGCCTGACAGTCCCCGCCCCGGTGAAGATCGGGCAGGTGATCCTGGCCGACGCCTGCGGCACCGGAGTGGACATAATCGCCTCCCGAGACCTCGAGGCCCGGGAGGTGACCGCATGAACAGAGAGGTTACCGTTCTTAACCCGCACGGCCTGCACGCACGCCCCGCGGCCAGGTTCGTCCAGACCGCCGCGTCCCTGCCGGGCGATGTGACTATCGAGAGGGGCGGCAAGCAGGTCAACGCGAAGAGCATCCTGTCCGTGATGTCGCTCGGAGTGTCGAAGGGGGACGTCGTGACCCTGTCCGCGGACGGAGAGGGGGCCGAGGAGCTGCTCCTGGCGCTTGAGGGCATACTGACCGGAGAAGCGGAGTAACGAGGCGCGGTTTTGCAGACGACGGTTGACAGGAGACCTGAAACAGGGTAGATATGAGACACGGGCCGCACGCGCCGCGAGACGCGCGGTCGCCTTAGGTGCGCCACATCATGCTGAAGGAGAGTGTCGTAATGAAAAGAAGGGCAGTACTGGGATTCATTGTGATGATCTGCGTGCTCATGGGCGCGGCGGGGATGGCCTCCGCCTCCGACTACAAGCTGGTGCTTCGGCTGAGCCACGTCTTCTCCCCCGACGAGCAGCTCACCAAGTCGATGGACTGGGTCGCCGAGAGGATCCTCAAGAGGACCAACGGAGCGATCGAGATCCAGACCTTCCCGCAGGCCCAGATCGCCGTCTACAAGGACGGACTGGAGCAGGTGGTCCGAGGCGCCGACTTCATCTCGGTGGAGGACCCGTCGTACGTCGGCGACTACGTCCCGGACTTCATAGCGCTGGTGGGGCCGATGCTCTACAACTCCTACGACGAGTACGTCGAGATGATCAAGACCGACCTCGTGCAGGACATGATCAAGAGGGCTGAGGAGAAGGGGATCAAGATACTGGCCCTCGAGTACGTGTTCGGCTTCCGCAACGTCATCACCAACAAGTTGGTCGAGAGGCCGGAGGACCTTAAGGGCGTGAAGATCCGCACACCCGGCAGCCAGCTCTTCATCCAGACCCTGACCGCGATGGGCGCGACGGTCACCCCCCTCCCCTGGGCCGAGACACTTCCCGGCGTGCAGCAGGGCATAGTCGACGGGATCGAGGGCTCGGAGTTCACCAACATAGGCACGAAGGTCTACGAGCTGCTCAAGAATGTCGCCCGCACCCAGCACTTCCTCGGCACCTGCGGGGTCTACATCTCCACCCAGGTGTGGGACAAGATCCCCGAGGAGTACCGCGAGATCATAGCCGACGAGTTCGCCAAGGGCGCGCTCGAGATGGTCGAGATCGGCAAGAGGGACCTCGGAGAGGTCACGGAGAAGCTCGAGTCCTACGGCGTCAAGTTCAACGAGGTGGACAAGAAGGCCTTCGTCGAGGCCACCAAGAGCATCTACGACACCTTCCCCGGCCTTACCCCCGGCATCTACGACAGGCTCCAGGAGGAGCTGGCGAAGATCAGGGAGAGGCTGTAGCCAGGGCCGCGAGTACCGAAGGGTAGATCAGGCGAAAAAACGCGGCAGGGTCCTCCCGCCCTGCCGCGGATTTATTCCACGAGGGGTTGCCTGCCATGAATATTAAAACGCGCACCATCCTCGCACACGCCGAGGAGATAGTCAGCGCCTTCTTCATAAGCATAACCGTGAGCATGGTCATAGTGAACGTCTTCTTTCGATATGTGCTCAACAGGGGGATATTCTGGTCGGAGGAGGTGGCCACGATCGCGTTCGTCTGGAGCGTCTTCGTCGGCGCGGCGGCCTGTCACAAGCACAAGATGCACATAAGCATCGACCTCTTCACCAGGCTGGCCCCGAAGCCGCTGAAAAAACCGGTCAGGATGCTGGGGCACCTGATAATGATAGTCCTCAACACGTACATAGTCTACCTGAGCGTCGTCTTCGTGCGGGCCTCGTCGATCAAGCCGACCGCGGTGCTCGGCATCTCGTCCAGCTACGTCAGCTCGGCGGTGCTGGTCGGCTTCGCGCTGATGACGATACATTCGGTCGGCTTCTTCTTCGAGGAGTTGCGCGGCCTGCCGGCGGAGGAGGGAGCCTGATGGAGTTTCTGCCCGTCGTCGTGGTCTTCGTGCTCTACTTCTCCGGCATCCCGATAGCGTTCGCGCTGTTCGGAGCCGCGCTGTCCTACTTCACATTCATCAACACGGGAAGCCCCGTGGACCTGATCCTGCAGAAGTTCATAACAAGCACCGCCTCATTCCCCCTGCTCGCCGTCCCGTTCTTCATAATGGCGGGATCGGTCATGAACTACGCCGGGATAAGCAACAGGCTCATGAGCATGGCCGACGTGCTCACGGGACACATGACCGGAGGGCTGGCCCAGGTGAACGTCATGCTCAGCACCCTCATGGGCGGGGTCACAGGCTCGGCGAACGCCGACGCCGCGATGGAGAGCAAGATCCTGGTGCCGGAGATGGTCGCCAGGGGGTACGACAAGGCGTTCTCCGCAGCCATCACCGCCGCGTCGTCCGCGATCTCGCCGGTCATACCGCCGGGGATCAACCTGATAATCTACGCCCTGATCGCCCGCGTCTCGGTGGACAAGATCTTCATGGCCGGATACGTCCCAGGCCTGATCATGTGCTGCTCACTCATGCTGGCGGTGCACTTCATCTCCAGGAGGAGGGGGTACAAGCCGTCGCGGGAGAAACGGGCGACATTCGGAGAGATGATGCGCCAGCTTCGCCAGTCCGGCTGGGCGCTGTTCATGCCGCTCGGCATCATCCTCGGCCTTCGCTTCGGCGTCTTCACCCCCACGGAGGCCGGCGCCGTCGCAGTGGTCTACTGCGTGCTGGTGGGCTTCTTCGTTTATCGAGAGCTGCGCCCGCACCATTTCATCGAGGTGCTCAAGGATACGGTCTACGGCACCAGCACGGTGCTGCTGGTCATAGTCGCGGCCTCCGTGTTCGGCTACTACATGAGCTGGGAGCGCATACCACAGAGCATGGCGAAGCTGCTGCTCGACGTCGCGTCCAACAAGTACGCCATGCTGATGGTGATCAACATCCTGCTGCTCATCCTGGGGATGTTCCTCGAGGGGGGCGCGCTGATGATCATACTCGCGCCGCTGCTGGTTCCCGTGGTCACGGGGCTTGGCGTCGACCCGATCCACTTCGGCCTGGTGATAATCGTCAACATCATGATAGGCGGGATCACGCCGCCGTTCGGGTCCATGATGTTCACCACCTGCGGGATCACCGGCGTGGCGATACCCGACTTCGTCAGGGAGAGCATACCGTTCATCATAGCGCTGGTCGTCGCCCTGCTGATCGTCACGTACATACCGGCTCTGACCCTCTTCCTGCCGGGATTGCTGGGGTGATGGGCATGAAGGTATTCGGACACAGAGGGGCGTCGGGGCACGCCCCGGAGAACACCCTTCCCGCCTTCGAGCTGGCGGTGGAGCAGGGGTGCCACGGGCTCGAGTTCGACGTGCAACTCACCCGCGACGGGGTGGCCGCGGTCATCCACGACTGGACGGTGGACCGCACCACGAACGGCTCGGGCGAGGTGCGGGGCATGGATTACTCGGATATTCGCTCCCTGGACGCCGGGTCGTGGTTCGACCCGAAGTTCGCGGGGACGCACGTGCCGCGCCTGGAGGAGCTGTTCGAGAGGCTGCCGAAGGACATGACGCTGAACGTGGAGATGAAGAGCCGCCCGGACGACCGGCCGGGGCTGGAGGAGCTGGTCGCGTCGCTTGTCTCGAAGTACGGCGCGGCGGAGAGGACCATCGTCTCCTCGTTCAACCACAAGAGCCTGAAGATGCTGCACAAGATCGCGCCGCATTTGAAGAAGGGGCTGCTCTACGAGGGGGTGCTGATCTCTCCGCTCACCTACGGAGGGCGCCATGCGCTGGGGCTGCGCAGCCTGCACCCGTGTCACGACTACGTGGAGCCCGCCGTGGTGAAGAGAGCCCAGGACAGCGGCATCAAGGTCGCCTGCTGGACGGTGAACACGGCCGAGCGAGCCCTGGAGCTGGAGAGGATGGGGGTCGACATAGTGATCACCAACTACCCGGACAGGCTGCTGGCGGTCCTTTAGCCGAGGAGAAAAAGATGACGCCGGGGGAGGCGCGAAAAGGGCGCTCCCCCGAACCGGGAGGGAGGTAAATCAAATGCTGTACCGCACGATGCCCCGCACCGGGGACAGGGTGTCCATACTGGGCTTCGGCTGCATGCGCCTGCCGCTGAACGCGGAGGGCGGGATCGACGGGCCCCGTGCCACGGCTCTGATCCGCTCGGCGATCGACAGGGGGGTCAACTACGTGGACACGGCGTGGGGGTACCACGACGGCGAGAGCGAGCCGGCCGTCGGCCGCGCGCTGGAGGACGGCTACCGCGAGAGGGTCCTGCTGGCGACGAAGCTCCCCTCGTGGCTGGTGGAGAAACCGTCCGACATGGACCGCTTCCTGGACGAGCAGCTCAAGCGCCTGCGCACGGACCACATCGACTACTACCTGATCCACAGCCTGAACCGCGACAGGTGGGAGAACGTGAGGCGCAACGGCTACGGCGAGTTCCTCGACAGGGCGCTCGCAGACGGGCGCATCAGGCGCACGGGCTTCTCCTTCCACGACGCCCTGCCCCTCTTCAGGGAGATCGTGGACGACCGCGACTGGGACTTCTGCCAGGTACAGTACAACTATCTCGACACGGAGTACCAGGCGGGGACCGAGGGCGTAAGGTACGCGTCCGGGCGCGGGCTCGGCGTGATCGTCATGGAGCCGCTAAGGGGGGGCAACCTGGCTCGCGGCGTGCCCGAGGCGATCATGCGCATCTGGGGGGAGTCCCCCTCCGGTCTGTCGCCCGCCGCCTGGGCCCTGCGCTGGGTGTGGGACCACCCGGAGGTCGGGGTGGTCCTCAGCGGGATGACGACCGAGAGCGACCTCGAGGAGAACCTGGCCACGGCGGAGCTCGGGACTTCGAACTCCCTCACGGGCGCGGAGCGCGACATGGTGCGCCGCGTCGCCGAGGAGTACCGCGACCGGATGAGGGTGGGGTGCACCGGCTGCCGCTACTGCCTGCCCTGCCCTGCGGGCGTGAACATACCGGAGTGCTTCAACCGCTACAACATGGCCTTCATGTTCGACGACCTGGAGAAGGCCAGGTCCACCTACCCGGTCTTCCTGAAGCCGGAGGCGAGGGCGAGCGTCTGCGTGAAGTGCGGCGCCTGCG
>JAKJGK010000141.1 GCA_022704435.1 Synergistota bacterium
GGGAGATGCCGCGGATCTCGTGACCCATCTTCAGTTTTCGGAGTCCGGGCCCACCCTTTTCGGCTTCTGCGACGAGAGGGAGAGAGCCCTGTTTCTGCGACTGGTTACGATAAAGGGCATCGGTGGGAAGATGGCGATGAACATTCTCAAAAACACCCCTCCGGACCGCTTTATTTCGTGGGTCCTCTCGTCCGATATCGACGCGATGACGAAAATTCCGGGCGTAGGGCGAAAGACCGCCGAGCGCCTGTGCTTTGAGATGCGCCCCTACTTGGCCGAGGAGGGGGCGTCTCTGTTGGCCGAGTCATCCTTCTCCGACCGTCTTGTCTCGACCGCCGCCGAGGCTCTCCGCTCGCTGGGTTTTTCCGCAAGCGAGGTAGGGGAGGCGTTTTCAAGATTAAGAAGGTCCGGCCTGTTGGACGGAGAGGAACTGACGGACGAGAGACTCGTCCGTCTTGCCCTCAAAGAGCTGAAGAAGAATTGAGGTGATGGATCGTGCCGGTCGAAGCCAACCGTTATCTAGACCCGAACGACGGGCCCGGCGAGGACGATAACAGCCTCAGGCCGCTCTCGCTGGACGATTTCCTCGGACAGGAGAAGCTGAAGGAGAAGCTCTCCATCTTTATTCGGGCGGCGCGGGCGAGAGGAGAGGCGCTTGATCACACCCTGCTGTACGGCCCTCCGGGACTGGGGAAGACCACTCTAGCAGGGATAATCGCTCGAGAGATGGGTGGGCAGCTAAGGGTCACGACAGGCCCCTCCCTCGAGAGAACCGGAGATCTTGCGGCAATCCTGTCCAACCTCGAGCCGAACGATGTTCTGTTTATCGACGAGATTCACAGGCTTCCGAACGCGGTCGAGGAGATCCTCTACCCGGCGATGGAGGACTATGCCCTGCATATAATCGTCGGCAAGGGCCCCCTGGCCAACAACATCTGCCTCCCACTTCCCGGCTTCACCCTGGTGGGAGCGACCACGCGCCTCGGACTGCTGACCTCGCCGCTGCGCGCCCGGTTCGGGATCGTGGAGCAGCTGTCGCCCTACTCGGAGGCGGAGCTAGTCAGAATAGTGGCGCGCGGAGCGAGGGTCCTTGGCCTGACCATACGGGAGGAAGCGTCTATGGAGATCGCAAGGCGCTCGAGGGGCACCCCCCGCATAGCCCTCCGCCTGCTGCGCAGGGTGCGGGATGTTGCCGAGGTGCGATCGCTCGAAGCGATAGACGCCGGGACCGCAAACGCCGCGATGGACATGCTCGGGCTTGACGACCTGGGACTGGACGAGGGCGACAGGAGAATACTCAAGGTTATCGTCGAACTCTTCAACGGCGGCCCGGTTGGACTGTCCACCCTCGGCGCCGCGTTGAACGAGGAGGTACAGACGATAGAGGACATCTACGAGCCCTTTTTAATACAGCAGGGATTCATCGAACGCACCCCCAGGGGGCGCAGGGCCACGAGGAACAGCTGGCTGTACCTGGGGAAGACCCCGCCGCCGGAGGAACTGGACCAGTGGCAGATGCGTCTCCCGATCGAGGAGGGCGCCGAGACATGAGTGGCGCCTGGAGGACGATGATCCTGCTGGGAGCAATTCTAATTGTCCTCGGCATCGTTTTCTTTCTTTTTGAGAGGGCGGGGATCTCCCCCGGACGCCTGCCCGGGGACCTGTTCTTCACGAGGAAGAATCTGACCATCTTTCTACCTGTCACCAGCATGATAGTATTCAGCATCGTGCTGACAGTTGTCCTGAACATCCTCTTTAGGTGGATGAAATAGCTATTTCGGAGGGTTCCAGATGCCAAGTATCAAGGAAGTGATCTTTCTCTTGGGACAGATGATGAACAGGGGCAACGGCCCCTCGGCCTCCACTGCGCATCGCGCAGACGACGACAGCAGGAGTCGCTCTTACCCCTGCCTCCTCCCTGTCTTTGTCGCCATCTGCCTGCTGATCCTGTGCAGCTCGTCTCCGGCGCTCGCACGGACCATCTCGGTGGGGCTTTCCATGGGCCAGTCGGCAATATCCGTAAAGAGCGCCGCAGCAATAACCGCGGTGGACGGCGGCGGGAAAAAGTACACGCTTGGGAACCAGGCTGATTTCAAGGTCACCGGCAAGGGGGTCGTGTCTACCGGGAAGCACTCCCTGAAACTGCCTGTTTCCCTGACCTCGGGCAAGCCGCTCTCCTTCAACGGCAGGCGATACCGGGGCTCGTTCCGCCTGATAGCCTCCGGCTCGGGGGCGACACTCCTGAACCTGCTCGAGCTCGAGGACTATCTCCGGGGCGTCCTTAAGATGGAGGTCAACCCTCTCTGGTCAATGGAGGCGCTCAAGGCGCAGGCCGTGGTGTCGAGGACCTATGCCCTCAGGAGCATACAGAACAATCATGGCAAGGGAGGGTACGACCTTTGCGACAGCATCTCCTCGCAGGTCTACCGCGGGATCAACGCGGAGGATCCGAGGACAGACCAGGCGATACAGGCGACCAAGGGGATGGTGCTGAAATTCGGAAACGGCGTAGCCTTCACCCCTTTCCACTCCTATAGCGGTGGCGCGACCGCGGATGTTTCGACCGTGTGGGGAGGTGACGTCCCCTACCTGAAGGGAGTGAAAGAGGACTTCAACACCGACTCACCGAACAAAGCCTGGGAGGCCAGGCTGACGGCGGCCCAGGTCGAGGCCGCGCTTCGTTCGGCCGGCGTGAACGTAGGGCGCTTGCAGGAGCTCCGGGTAGAGAAGACGGACAGCTACGGCAGGGCAATACTTCTTCGGGCCACCGGGACAGGCGGAAGCCAAACCCTAAAGAGCCACAGCTTTCGTATGGCGGCAGGAAGCAACGTGATCAAGAGCACCGTGTTGACGATCTTGGCGCCGACTGACTCCCGAATCACCGCAGTGGAGAGGGCGCCCGCCCCGATTCAGCCCGCGGCGTCCCTCTCCCGGCCCGTCGCCCTCGCCGACGTGCCCACCTCTCTCACGCCTCTCAGCGCCGCGGAGGAGAGCAGGCTGACAGAGCTAACCGCACAGGGCGCGTTCAACGCGGAGGAGCTGATGGACATGCTCATGAATCCCGACAAGCGCAAAGGCTACCTTATCCGCGCACTACGCACGCAGATGCCAGAGGTCCCTTCCGTACCAGTCCCCCAGCCTGTGACCGTCCCGCACGGTCAGTTCGTCTTCAGGGGCACCGGGTGGGGGCACGGGGTGGGCATGTCCCAATGGGGGGCGAAAGCCCTGGCGGATCAGGGGTATGATTTTAAAAAAATCCTGTTGTTCTACTACCCTGGGACAAGGCTGGACGGAATGTAAAAGCCAATTATGGCGAGACACGACCTTTTCAGCATCGAATCATACGATTTCAGCCTGCCCGAGAGGCTGATAGCGCAGGATCCCGCGTCCCCGCGGGATTCATCGAGACTCCTGGTCCTTGGCCGAGAATCCGGAGAGATGCGGCACGGGTCCTTCCGCGAAATCTCGAGCCTGCTGAACGACAGGGATCTGCTTGTTTTGAACGACACCAAGGTGCTGCCCGCCCGTCTGAGAGGTTCGAGGCTGCCGGGTGGCGGCAGGATGGAACTCCTCCTGCTGAAGTCTCTCGACAGAGAGCGACTGGAATGGGAGGCGCTCGTAAAGCCGGGGAGAAGGCTTCGCCCGGGGACCGAGGTTCTGCTTCGCGACGGGACGGTCGCGACGATAGGAGAAGCCCCGGGGAAGCCCGGGGGCGTGCGCAGAGTGCGCTTCCCTGACGGCGTCTCGGTCTCGTCGTTGATGAACGAGATAGGCGAGGTACCTCTGCCCCCGTACATTACCCGGTCGAGCGCTCCCGGTTCGGCCTACCAGACCGTCTTCGCATCCAGGGAGGGATCGTCGGCCGCACCGACGGCCAGCCTGCACTTCACGGAGGACCTCTTGACGCGACTGAGGCAGGAGGTGGGCGTTTCCATCGCGTGGATTACGCTGCACGTCGGCCTGGGGACTTTTCGCCCCGTGCAGTGCGAGGACATAAGAGACCACAGGATACACGAGGAATACTGCGTTATACCGGCCGAGACGAGGGATCTCGTGTCGAGGACAAAGAGGGCCGGCGGCAGGGTAGTTGCATCGGGAACAACCGTGGCCAGGACCCTTGAGTCGATGGCCGCGACAGGAGGGGAGCTGCGTTGCGGAGATATGAACACCGACCTGTTTATATTTCCGGGGTTCAGGTTCAACATTGTCGACGCCCTGCTCACCAACTTTCACCTGCCGAAGAGCTCGTTGCTCATGCTGGTTGCCGCGTTCGCCGGGTATGATCATGTGATGAACGCCTACAGGACCGCCGTTTCCATGGAATATCGGTTCTTCTCGTTCGGGGACGCGATGTTCATAAGCTAGAGAGGCCGACGCGACCGGCACAAGGAGGCGATGCAGATGTGGTACTGGGAGTGCTACACTCCCCACCCCCCGATAATAATCCCGGAGGTGGGGAGAGGCAGGGAGGCCGAGGCCTCCGCGACCATCGGAGGGATGATGTCCCTCTCCAGGCTGACGACGATAAACAGGGCGGACACCATTCTTATTCTGTCGCCTCACGCTCCCTTTTTCGGGGGGCTGTCCATGTCGCTCGCCCGCGACTACTATGGAGACTTCGGCATGTTCGGGGCCCCCGGGGCAAGCCTGTCGATGCCAGGCGCCACGCAGGCGGGGGAGGCGCTGGCCTCTCACCTT
>JAKJGK010000142.1 GCA_022704435.1 Synergistota bacterium
TCCTGCAGTCCGCGCCGACCAGGGAGCGGGCGAAATGCGGGACAACCAGCCCTATCCAGCCGATCACGCCGCTGACGGAGACGCACGCGGCCGTGACGAAGGTGGCGCCGAGTATGGCGGCGCCGCGCACCAGCCCGGCGTTCACCCCCATCGCGGCGGCCTCCTCGTCGCCGGCGGACAGTATGTTGATGCGCCACCGCATCATGAAGAGGAGGATCAGCCCCGACAGCACGAGCGGCGCCGCGAACAGGACATCCTCCCGCCGCGCGGAGGCGAGCGACCCCATGAGCCAGTAGGTTATCGCCGGCAGCGAGTTGTTGGGGTCGGCTATCAGCTTGAGGTAGGATATGCCCGCGGAGCAGAGCGACCCGACCATTATCCCCGCCAGCAGGAAGCCCAGGACCGGGTTGAGCCTGGAGCGCACGTTCACCAGCACGACCAGGCCAACAGCGGCAAGCCCGCTCAGGAACGCGAACAGGGATATCTCGCGGTAGCCGAGCCCGTTCAGGATCGCGAAGGCCGCGCCGAGGGCCGCTCCGGAGGACGCGCCGAGGAACTCAGGCGAGACCAGAGGGTTTCGGAATATGGCCTGGTAGACGGTCCCGGAGCAGGAGAGCCCCGCTCCCACCAGCGCACCCAGCAGCACCCTGGGGAAGCGCACCTGGAACAGCACGGTCTCGACCTGCGGGGACAACTCCCCCTCCGCGGGCGCGATTGAGAGCATGGCCCTGACGACCGACGACACAGGCACGGGGAAGCGTCCGACGCTCATGGAGACCAAGAACACGCAGACGAACAGGCCCGCCATGAGGGCGAAGCGAAAGGAGTGCCGCGAGCTCATCCCGCTGCCTTTCCCGACAGGGCTAGAAGCGGGCGCATGAACGAAGTCACGGCCTCGGCCTCGGCCTCGCCGGGCCTTGCGTCGACCGCGATCAGCCTCGCGCCGAAGTCGCCGGTCAGCCTGCCGCGCAGCGCCTCGTACCTGTCGAAGTACTCGCCGGGCAGACCGAGCCCCGCCGCCATGCCGCGCGCGTTCCCCCTGGACTTGAACACCCCCGCGCAGGGAGTCCCGGAGTCCAGGACCTCGCACAGCCGCGCCATCACGCGCGGAATGAGCAGCTCCACCCCGCCGATCTCGTCAAGGACGACCAGGCTCCTCTTCTCCGCCCCCGCTAGCAGCGACAGCATCCCCTCCTCCAGCACCTCCGGCCGCCGGACCGAGCCGGAGTCGGAGTGCTCGATGAAGATGTTCGAGGCGTCGCGGGAGAAGGGAAGCGACACCTTGTCAGAAGCGCCGGGCGAGGCGAGGGAGAAGCCCCGCACCCGTCCGTCCTCCGTCAACAGGCGGCGCACGATGAACCCGCCCGCGGTCATCCTCAGTACCCCCATGCACCTCATGAGCAGGCTGGTCTTGCCGATTCCGATCGGGCCCTCCAAAAACAGGCTGGTCGCCCCCATGACGATCTCCTTTCGCGCCCCTTGATCCGCGTGGATTATGCAACTGAGTTGCATAATCCTATCACCCCCGCACTCTTGATGCAAGGGGCCGAAGGTTATCCGGCAACGGAATTATCATGTATAATAGCGAGTGTTTGTAGAGTTTTGGTTTTCCGGCTATGCGGTCGTCGTTGATAGATTTATTCCGTTGCACAAATCCGCGTCCATGCGAGAGAGCATCCGAAACACCCCTATGAAGGGAGAGCTGGGATTGCACCCTCTGAACGTCCTCATCGCCGAGCCTGACGCAATGCTGAGCGCGCTTTACCGTGAGATTGTCTCCGACTTCCAGGGCTACCTGTTCGCCGGTTTCGCCGGGGATGGAGCCGCCCTCCGCTCTCAACTGGCGCGCCTGCCCGTCCACATCGTCCTCCTGGACATACTTTTACCGGGATTCGGCGGTCTTGATGAATTTCATGGACTGAGGGCGGACTTTCCCCGCACAGATTTCATAATACTGTCATCGGAGAAGGCGCCGGACGTGGTCAGGGGCACAATCTGCTCCGGCGCGTTCGACTACCTCATCAAGCCCTTCGAATGGGAGCGATTTCGGCGTGCACTCAGGGCTTACGAGGAGTACCATCACGGCCTCGCGGGACGCAAACGTCCATGGAGGCAGGAGGACATCGACAGGGTCACCGGCTTCAGAAATCAGGCATCCGAGAGGGAAATCGACATACCGAAGGGCTTTCAGGAGACACTTGTCCACCGCATCACCAACCTGCTGAGCGATTCGTGCCTCTCCCTGTCCGCGGCCGAGGCTGGGCGGATGCTGGGCATGTCCAGATCCAGCGCCCGCCGTTACCTGGAGTACCTGGCCGAGGAGGGAAAGATCTCCGTTCAGTACGAGTATTCACAGGTGGGACGTCCGCGCAAGCTCTATTCGTCCCGGTTGAAAACAGGGGAGGGCGCGCCGGATGCCTAACAACGAGGCCTGGGCCGGCACCCGCGAACTGACGCGCGAGACAGACAGGAGGTCCTCCTTTTAATGGCGATAGGCCCTCTTGTATTCTCGTTGCTTTTTTTTACCGCCTTCTCCGTCTACCTGCTGATCGGGGTGTACGTCATTCACATCGACAGAGGCGCGCACCTGAACAGGGTCTTCTTCTTGGCGTGCGTCTCCCTGTCGGTGTGGGCGCTTGGATTCTCCATAGTCAACACCGTCCCCGACGCCGCGACTTTCTTCTTCTGGCAGAGGGTCTCGGCCGTCGGCAGGAGCGTGTTCTACTGCTTCTTCCTTCATTTCGCGCTCCTGTTCGCGAGTGAACAGGGCGGCGAAGGCGGGATTCGCCCGCCGCTGCCCCTCCTCTACCTGCCCGGCATCGTCTGCATCCTAGTGTTCGCGGCGGTGCCCGGGCTCTCCTCCTCCCACTACGCGCTCAAGGAGGGTCCCTTCGGACTGATCTGCTACCCGGTCGTGGACGCCTGGACCATCCTCTTCCTCGTCTACAGCCTGGGGTACGTGATCGCCGCAATCAGAGCGATGCTCCGCGCAAGCGGGGCGGCCCGCGACCCCGCTCTCGGGAGACAGTCGCGCCTACTGGCCCTGGCGACCGGGCTCTCCCTGCTTCCTCCGGACATCCTGGACTTCCTGCTGCACAAACTGCTCGACTCCCCCTTTCCCAGGTCCGCTCCCCTCTTCCCTCTGATCCTGGCGGGGACCGTGTACTTCATGACCAGGCGGTACGGCTTCATGTCGGGCCAGAACGACGAGGAGGAGCTGCTGCTCGACGGCAGGACCAGCTCCACTCTCGCCTACTACCTCTCGATCGCGTTCCTTGTCGGCGGGGTCACCGCGTGTTCCTCGTATTTCCTGCCATCTGCCGTTCAGAGCGAGGAATCCCTTCGCTCCATGCTTCGGGCCGGGGGGCTTTTCTTCCTGATGTGCGCGGTCACAATGGTCTCCCAGTTCATCAGGAGCAGCGGCCTGAGGCGGTTCACCCTGCTCTTCGCCATGCTCCTGAGCGTGCCGGCCATCACCTGGCAGTTCATCGAATTCGCCGGCATTACGATATGGGTCTACCCTATCGTAATGATGATGGTGTCGCTGCTCTACAGCTCGCGCACCCCTCTCGCGCTGGTGACGGCGGTATCCATCGCCACGCAGATCCCGGTCTGGATCAACGCGCCGAGCAACCTCATCATCATGGACTCCTTCGACTACATCGCCAGGATCAGCATCTTCCTCGTGGCCTTCCTGGTCGGGTCGTTCGTCAACAAGACCTACACCGGCAGATTGAAGGAGAGCGTGCGCAGCGCAAACCTCCAGAGGCTGGTGTCGCAGGTATCGAACGACCTCCTGAGCGTCAGCCGGACGACCCTGAACGACAGGGTGGACTCGGTGCTGGGGGGCATAGGGGAGTTCTTCCAGGCCGACCGCTGCGGGGTCTTCTTCGTTGACGATGAGAGTTCGTCCATCACCTACGGGCGAGAGTGGTGCTCGGAGGGAATCTCGCTGTTCCTGCCGGAGTGGAGGACCAGTCCGCCGCAGGGGCTGAACCTGTGGCTCGAGAGGCTGAGCCGCGAGAGAATCCTGTGCATCGAGGACGCGGAGATCGCGTCGGAGGAGCCGCACTCGCCGTGGATCAGCGTATTCTCAATGAGCGGGGTGAAGTCCGCGGTAGCCGTCCCCATAGAGGAGGACGGGACAGTGCTGGGCTTCATAGGGCTGCTGTTCGCCAGGGGTAACAGGGGCTGCGGGGACTTCGACACCGACCTGCTGAAGATCCTCTCGAACCTCCTGGCCGACGGGTTCATCAGGATCAGGTCCGAGCTGGAGATAGAGAGCGCCGCCCTCCACGACCAGCTCACCGGCCTCCCGAACCGCGCCTTCTTCATGAAGCGGCTTTTCCGTTCGATGAGCCGGGCGGACGATAACAACACGATGATGGGGCTCATCCTGATCGACCTGGACGGATTCAAGGTGATAAACGACATGCTGGGGCACAGCGGAGGAGACGCGGTCCTGCAGGAGCTGGCGCGGAACCTGCGTCAGCGCCTCCGCCAGGCGGACTTCGTGGCGAGGTTGGGAGGAGACGAGTTCCTGGTCCTGGTGGACGACATAACGGACTACGAGAGCGCGGGGAAGATCGCCGGGCACGTCATGGGGCTTTTCGCAAAACCCTTCACCGCGCACGGGCAGGCTTTCATGCTGTCGGGCAGCGCGGGAGTC
>JAKJGK010000143.1 GCA_022704435.1 Synergistota bacterium
GCTCTTGAGGGCGGCAGGGACGAGAGGGTCAAGCTGGAGTACCTGAAGACCGTGATAGCGAGGCTTGATTCCAGGGGATGGAAACACGACGAGAAGCTGACGCTGCTGCGCTTCACGGACGCGCTGCTTCATCCGAAGGACCCGCAGCTGCGGATGGAGTACGACGCATTCAGGGAACAGATGAGCAAGGAGGGGAAGACGATGCTGATAAGCGTGGTCGAGGAGAGGGCCATCGAGAGGGGCAAGGAGATTGGCAAGGAGATTGGCAAGGAGATAGGCGAGAAGGCAGGCGAGAGTAGGAGGGCCCTTGCCGTCGCCTCCCGGATGCTCGATGCCGGAGAGCCCCGCGAGAAGATACTGGACTACACCGGCATCGCCCCGGAGGAGCTCGACAGGCTGGCGGCGAGCCTTAGGAACTAGACGAGCACCCTGAGCGAAGCCTAACCTGTAGGCCAGAATGGCGCGAAGCGCCGAAGAAACCTTGGATGCGAGCCACCCCGATCAAGGGTCCCTTCGTCGCTGCGCTCCTCAGGGTAAGCGATCGACACGAACGGGAAAGACGTCCGTTCGGTCGCCTGCTTACCTCCTCGCTG
Organism: Synergistota bacterium; assembly: GCA_022704435.1. Lineage (GTDB taxonomy): Bacteria > Synergistota > Synergistia > Synergistales > Aminobacteriaceae > JAAYLU01. The sequence goes on from JAKJGK010000143.1 coordinate 594, forward strand.
CGCTCGTTCGGGACGACATGGATAACGTTCGGGACGACACGGCGCGGTCGCGAGGGGCGCGGGGGCTCCGAGCGGAACCCCCGCGCTTCTATTCGGTCGCCCCCCTAGGATACTGCGTCCCGCTTGGTGGAGAAGGCCTCGTACTTGCGGCCCTCGACAATCTCCGCGAGCGCGGTGACGGTTCGCTCCACCTCCTCGAAGGTATTGTACAGCGCCACGGGCGCGAGGCGCACCACCCGGGGCGGACGGAAGTCGGGGATTATGCCCCTCTTCTTGAGGGCGCAGCAGATGCGCCACCCCTCATCGTGCTCGACCGCCACGTGCCCTCCCCTGCGCTCCGGATCGCGCGGGCTGCCGACCTCGTAGCCCAGGTGAGCAAGGCGCTCGTCCACCATCTCGATCAGGAAGCCGGTCAGGGCCAGCGACTTCTTGCGCACCGCGTCGATACCGGCCTCCTTGAAGAGTTTGAGCGCGCCGTCGAGCGACGCCGCGGAGAGGACGCCCGGGGTCCCCATCTGCCATGCCCCGGCGCTGTGAGCATGCTCGAACGTGATGGACATGTCAAACTGCCGCTCCTTCACGTAGCCGTACCAGCCTGCCAGCCCCGGCGCCCGACCGAAGTGGCGCCTGTTGACGAAGAGCGCGGCGGGCGAGCCCGGTCCGCCGTTGAGGTGCTTGTATGTGCACCAGAAGGCGAAGTCTACGTCGTCGTCGTGCAGCCTGTGCGGGACGGAGCCGACCGAGTGGGCTATGTCGAAGCCGATGGGTATTCCCCTCTCGTGCGCGGCTTTCGTCAGGCGGCGCATGTCGAGCAGCTGGCCGCTCCTGTAGAGCACGCCCGGCAGCATGACCAGTGCGACTGTCCCGTCCATCATGTCGATGATATCGCCCTCGTCCAGCGTGCGGCCGTCCGCGCTGCGCGCGAGCAGCAGGTCGCGGGAGGGGTCGCCGCCCTTGATGCTTACCTGGCTCTCCAGCGCGTAGAGGTCGGTGGGGAAGGTGAGCTCGTCGGCCAGTATCTTCCGCCGCTCGCCCTTCGGCTCGTAGAACGTCGCGACCAGGGAGTGCAGGTTGGACGTGGTCGAGCCGACCATCACCACCTCGTCCGGGTGCGCGCCCACGATGGGGGCCATCTCCGCCCCTATGCGCTCTCCGTAGGAGAACCAGTCGGGATCGGCGTCGAGCCAGCCCCCTATGCCGCGCCTGCGCCACTCCTCCGTCGCCCGCTCCAGCGACTCCAGCGCGTCCACGGAGGCAAGCCCCAGCGAGTTGCCGTCCATGTAGATGCCTTCCTTCAGAAGGTGAAACCTGCCCCGGAACCCCTTCATCGGGTCCGCGGCGTCCAAGACCCTCGCCTCGCTCAACCAGTCGCGCGTCATTCCCTCTCCTCCTCCGTGTTCTTCGCCATTCGCTCCAAGAGGGTCTCAAGCCCCTCCCGCTCCCTTGACGAAAGCCCCCAGGCCGCCATCTCGTCCCATTCGTCGAGCACTTTTTCGATCGACGGAAGCGCCTTCCTCCCCGCAGGAGACAGGAAGACTCGGCGTTCACGACCGTCTGCGCCATCGCGACGGGACACCCATCCCATACCTTCCAACCGCCGCAGCGAGCGCGTCACCGAAGCCGGATCGAGGGCCAGCCGCCGCGCAAGATCCTGCTGGGTAGTGCCGTCCTGTCGCGCAAGCTCCACCAAGTAGAGGTACAAGCCGCGCCCGGCATCTAATCCGGCCTCCGCGAAACGCCTGTCCAACTGCCTCTGACAGCGCCGGTAGATGGTCGAGATCAGTCTGCCCGGCGTCCATTCGCCCATGACGATCCCCCCGTTCAAGGAAGAGCATAGCAGATATTAGTTGCGTGCGCAAGTAGTTTGATGGGAACCAGGATGTTATAATGGATACGGATAATAGCTTGTTTTGTCAAAGGCGGGTGCGGAGATGAGGATTAAAATTGAGAACCTGGGCGTGATAAAACAGGCTGTTTTTTCCCTGGGTGATCTTACTATCATCTGTGGCAAGAACAACACCGGCAAGACGTACGCCATGCATGCTGTCTACGGTTTTTTCGACTATCTGCGGCGCAGTCCTGTTTTTCCAGTTGACGAACTCTTCATAAACCGTCTTTACGAAAATGGAACCGCCGCCCTACCGCTTGAACCCTACGTCCGGGATATAAGCAAACATCTGGACAGAGCTGCGAAGAGCTATTCCAAGCTTCTTTTCCACGTATTTGCGGGAAGCGAAAGGCAATTTGAAGGAGCCATGATCTCCATTGTCCCCGGCTCGCTGGGAGAGATCGCATTATCCGACGTAGACATCACCATTGGATCCGCGGAAAAGGGCATCCTTAAAGTGACCTCGACGAACGAAAAGAACGCCCTGAACATTTCGCTGTTGGTGAATAAATCGAAAAACGACTCGCCTCCTGTTCAGGTTGCCCGCGATGTGATAAGCGACGGCGTTAGCAGGGCCGTTCTTGGCAATATAGTTCCCAGGCTGTTCCTGTCCAGCGCCGAGAGAACGGGGGCCGCCATCTTTCAAAAAGAGCTGGATTTTACTCGAAACAGAATAATCGAACTCATCGGAGATAAATCTGAGAAACTGCATCCTCTTCAGCTTCTTAACAGCTTTATTGGTGAATACCCGATAGCCGTTAGGAGGAATGTGGATTTTATCCGAGAACTGCCAAACATAGTGAAACATGAAAGTGTTCTCCTGAAAAAACACCCCGAGCTCTCGGCATCCCTTGCCGACATAATCGGCGGAGAATTTCGAGTGAGCAAAGGCGGAGAGGTGCGATTCACCCCGTCGTGCAACAGACGGGCAATACTCGAACTTGTCGAAAGCTCGAGCTCGGTGCGCTCCCTGCTGGATACAGGATTTTACCTCGCACATATCGCCGAGCCCGGAGACCTGCTTATGATTGACGAGCCGGAGCTGAACCTTCATCCCGAGAATCAGCGCAAGATGGCAAGGCTGTTTGTTTCTCTGGTCAATAAGGGGATGAAGATATTCATAACAACTCACAGTGACTACATCATCAAAGAACTAAACACTCTAATAGCTTTTCATCGAAGGACGCCGAGGCTTCTCGCGCTTGCCGGGAGAGAAAACTACAAGCCTTCGGAGTTTCTGAATCCATCGAGGGTTCGGGTATATATCGCCGAAGAGGCGACGATAAAACCGGACGGGATGTCCAGGAAAGGGAACTACAATACATTGACAATGGCGGACATTGATCCCGTCTTGGGGATAGAAGCGCCCACCTTTGACAGGTCCATTGAAGAGATGAATCGCATTCAGGATGAAATCTACTGGGGAGACGACGATGAGTGAGAAGAGCGATGTCGAAATCCTCGAAGACCTTTTCAAGAACGAGGCCCGAGTGCCGGTTCACACAAGAGAACACAGAGTTTTCGCGGAATTGATGGAGCCTAAGACAGACGACTCGTCAGTGATATTGCGCGGCGTGCCTCAGGACGCGTTCATTGTCAAGGCGGATCTTTTCCCCTCGCCCGACGGAGTGTTCGCGAGCAAAAATGGCGAGTGCAAACGAGCGGATTTCATAGTAATCAGCGAGCAGCACCGGTGCATTCTGTTCATCGAGTTAAAAAGAACAACCAAGGAAAAGAGGCACATCGTCCAGCAATTGAAGGGCGCGAAATGCCTTGTAGAATACTGCAAGGCGATCGTCGAGCACTTCTGGGAGAACAGTTCGTTTCTCCTAGACTACGAGGAGAGGTACATCTGCTTCAGACACACGGGAAAGCGCATAGCGAAGCAAACCACCAGGATAGATGAGAACCCTGCGTTGCATAATGTCCCCGATAAAGTCCGGATGATCAGCCAGGTATCCAGCAAGGGGATAGAATACAACAAACTGGCAGGCAAGCCGAGCAAGCAAAGTGCCAGCCGATGAACGGTCGCGGGCTGGGTCATGAATCAACGAACATAATCTATTCTTCTTCGAAAGGCCGGAGATCGTGAAAAAACCCAACATTCTCATCCTCACGTCCATCTTTCCTTATCTCCCCGGG
>JAKJGK010000144.1 GCA_022704435.1 Synergistota bacterium
CTGTCTGCGGGACGAAGTTCAAAGCTTTACATGAAAGAACCTCCTCGAAATATAGATGAGTTCACGGCTTTTCAGCCGCTTTGATTATACAGAAAACGCGTTAAAAATCAACGTGGAGGGGACCCGCAATTCCGCGGGATACGAGTACAGGGCGTCGATCGCGCTCAGAAGGCGTCTACGGTCCGGATTCGATATCCTGGTCAGCCGCTTGACGGCCTCCGGCGCGATTATGACATTCCAGCGCGGGAGTTCTACCATAACTCTTTCAGAACCTCGTTGAACGGACGTCCTTTCCCTTCGGCGATTTCGGCCGTGGCGATGGAGATGCACTCCTCTTCTTCCGGAGTGAGAGCAGGCTCCTCCTCTTCGATCTCCTCCAGTTCAAGATGAACGGCGTAGTTCCGAAGTCGCTCGACATTTCGCGGCGACAGGCGCCGAAGCACGCGGTTTATCTCCTTGAGTTCCTCGGTTTTTGCGCCAGGCATTTCCGCCCTTCCTCCTTTTATGAAGCTGTCAGTGTTTATTATACCCGATTGCAGGCACAAGGAGGATTTTGACCCCGGCATGGCAGCTCCGCATCCGCCCTGTTGCCTTTTCCCCCGCGCGACTGTACGATTATCGCGGTCGGTTCCATCCAACATCTCCGCGGAGCGTGATGCAGATGAAGAATGACGGCGCAATACTTGTCACGGGCGGGTGCGGGTTCATCGGCTCGAACCTGGTTCGCGCGGCGGTATCCTCCGGCCTGCGGGTGGTCAACCTGGACGCCCTCACCTACGCCGGCAACCGGGCCTCGCTGGCGGACCTCGACGGCGACCCGGCCTACACCTTCGTCCACGGCGACATCCTGGACGGGGCGCTGCTCAGGCGGCTGTTCGCGGAGCACAGGCCCCGGGCGGTGCTCCACCTCGCGGCGGAGAGCCACGTGGATCGCTCCATCGACGGGCCGGAGGCGTTCATCCAGACGAACATAACCGGCACCTTCCGCCTGCTGGAGGCGGCGCGCTCCTTCTGGTCCGGGCTCTCCGGGGCGGAGAGGAACGCCTTCCGCCTTCTGCACGTGTCTACCGACGAGGTCTTCGGCTCGCTTGGCCCGGAGGGGCGCTTCACGGAGGACACGGCCTACGACCCGCGCTCGCCCTACTCCGCCTCCAAGGCCGCGTCGGACCACCTGGTGCGCGCCTACGGCCACACGTACGCCCTGCCCGTGCTGATCACCAACTGCTCCAACAACTACGGGCCGTACCAGTTCCCGGAGAAGCTGATCCCGCACATGATCCAGTCCGCGCTGGCGGGGAGGCCGCTGCCGGTCTACGGCGACGGCGGCAACGTGCGCGACTGGCTTTACGTCGGGGACCACTGCCGCGCCCTGCTGGCGGTGCTGGACGGGGGGAGGCCGGGGGAGACCTACGCGATCGGCGGGGACTCGGAGCGGACGAACCTCCAGGTGGTGACGGGGATCTGCTCCCTGCTCGACGAGATGTCCCCCCGGGCCGACGGCGCGCCGTACGAAAAGCAGGTGACCTTTGTGCCGGACAGGCCGGGGCACGACCGCAGGTACGCGATCGACGCGGGCAAGATCGCGTCCGAGCTGGGGTGGCGGCCGCAGGTGTCGTTCGACGACGGCCTCAGGACGACCGTCCGGTGGTACCTGGACAACGCGGCGTGGGTGAGGTCGATACTCGACGGCGACTACCGCATGGAGCGCCTTGGATTGGGAGGGACATCGAGATGAAGGGGATCATACTGGCGGGGGGCAAGGGGACGCGCCTGCACCCCCTGACGAGGCACACGAACAAGCACCTGCTTCCGGTCGGGCGCGAGCCGATGATCTACAACCCGGTGAAGAACCTGGTGGCGTGCGGGGTGGACGAGATCCTGGTGGTCACGAGCAGCCTGCACATGGGGGAGATAGTCGCGTGCCTGGGCAGCGGCGCGGAGTTCGGGGCGGACTTCACCTACAAGGTGCAGGAGGAGGCCCGCGGGATAGCCGACGCCCTGCGCCTCGGCAGGCGCTTCGCCGGGGACGAGCCGGTGTTCGTGCTGCTGGGGGACAACATCTTCGAGCGCCCCCTGACGCACTTCGTGGAGAACTTCCGCTCCGCCCAGGGGGAGAGGGGGGCGCGCGTGATGCTGGTGAAGGTCGGGAACCCGTCGGCCTTCGGGGTCGCGGCGCTGGACGAGCGCAAGGTGGTCGAGATCCAGGAGAAGCCCGAGAATCCGAAGAGCGACTACGCCGTGGTGGGGGCCTACCTGTACGACGACAGGGTCTGGGGGATCATCGACGGGCTCTCCCCCTCCAGTCGCGGGGAGTACGAGATCACGGACGTCAACAACGCCTACATCGCGCGGGGGGAGCTGGAGTACGACTTCGTGCAGGGCATCTGGATGGACACCGGGACGTTCGAGTCCTACCACAGGGCGAACCAGATGCTGTTCGAGCGCGACGCCTCCTCTATCGAGTCCTGAAGAAGGTGGCCAGCATCGTGGTGAAGACCACCATGCAGACTATCGCGACCGGGTAGGCCGCCCCGTAGCCGGCGCTGCACTCGTCCGTGCCGGTGGCGTCTATCGCGGCGGCCAGGCCGGGGGTGCTGGTCATAGCCCCGCAGATCGCGCCCGCCAGGATGATCCAGTTCACCCTGAACACGTAGCGCCCGAGGACGAACCCGGCGAGCTCCGCCGCCAGGGCCGAGCCGATGCCCACGGCTATCAGCAGAGCGCCGTGCTCGAGGAGGGCCTTGAGCGCGCCGCCCCCTGCGTTCAGCCCCACGACGGCCAGGAAGAAGCCGAGAGATATGGTCCGCAGCGCCGACAGCACCGCTCTGTCCATGCGCATGGGCAGCGGCCCCAACCGGTCGAACCCGCCCGCGAACAGTGCGAACAGCAGCGCCCCGCCGGTGGTGCCGAGGCCGACCGTGCCAAGGGGGCCGAGCGGCAGGGAGAGCTCGCCGAGCATGGTCCCGCCGATTATGCAGACCAGGAAGCCGAGCAGGGAGAACGGCGCGGACGGCGGCCTGGCCGCGGCGGCGGCCTCTTTTGTCGCGGCCGAGGCGCTGTCGGGCGCGACCGCCGCCTCGGTCGCGGCCGAAGGCTGTCCCGGCGCGGCGTCGCCGGCCTGCGCGCTCCGCCCGGCCCGCTCAAGCGCCAGCATCTCCCTCTCCGCCGCCACGTCGATCCGGAAGATCGCCGGCGCGAGCTGCACGAACAGCACCACGGCCATCACGCCGAACGGGTAGGTGATCGAGTAGCCGAGGGCGACGTCCGGGTTCCCGGCGGTGGCCTCGAGCGCGGCCCCGAGACCGGGGGAGCTGGTCAGAGCGCCGGTGTAGGTGCCCGCTATCATGCAGGGGGAGGCCGAGCCGGAGAAGGCCAGCCCGGCGGCGAGGGTCGCCAGCGCGCCCGCGCCGGTCACGACTATCGACAGCAGCACGAAGCGCAGTCCGTACTTCTTCAGCACGCGCGCGGTGTCCTCGGCGGCGAGCAGGCCGACCGACACGACGAAGAACATCAGGTTCCAGTTGAAGTACTCGCTCGGCACGGACCACCCCGCCGCGCCCATGAACAGGCCGACGAAGAGCGCGCCGGATATCCCCATGCTCGCCCCCCGTATGCTGATCCTGCCGACAAGTATGCCGAGCCCCACGGCTAGGCTCATGACAAAAATGCTGTTCTTCATCAAGGGGGCCAGTATCTGCATCAGTCGCATCTCCTCGCTCTCGACAGGGTTATGCGCCCCTCCGCGTAGGGAGCGCCGAATCCGGGGCTGACCAGCGGGTCCGTCAGGCGGTTCACGCCCGCTGTGCCCTGGCGCATGACGCAGTAGCCGCCGCCGAGCGACGGGTCCACCCTGACGGTCACCGGGAGGCTTCGCCCCCTGGCCCCGGTGGCGACCGCGCTATCCCCGTCGGCCAGCCCGAGCGGCCTCGCGTCGGCCGGGGAGACGGACAGGACGGGGGTCGCGGGCAGGCCGGGCGCGTCCCAGGTCTGCCCGTTGGTGTAGGCGGAGGTGTGAACCGTCACCAGGCGCAGGCCGCCCCCCTCGCGCGGCGTCGGCGCGGACTCGGGCAGCCGGGCCTTCCGCTCGGAGGCGGTCCAGTAGTCGGGCTCGTCCCAGCGCCAGACCCCCTCCCCCACCCTCTCGATCAGGGGGGAGGCGAGCATGGCGGCGTCCATCCGGCGCTTCATCCCGGCCAGGTCGAGCTCCAGGCCGAGGGCTCGGGCGAGCCGGGTGAAGATCTCGACCTCCTCCAGCGCCTCCCCCCTCGGGGGGAGGATCCGCTCGGTGCGCACAAGGTAGTTGTGCCAGTAGGAGCCCCTCCAGTCCCCTCCCTCCTCCAGGAAGGTGGTGGTGGGGAGGACGAGGCTGCACTCCCGCGCGGTGTCGGACATCGCAAAGTCGATGCACACCGTGAACGGCACTCGGCGGAGGGCCTCGACGACCAGGTCGGAGGCCGGGCTCTGCCTTGCCGGATTGGCGCAGGAGATGATCATCACCTCGACCGGGGGATCCAGCCCGTCGAGCATGCTCTGCCACGAGGAGACGGGCAGGCGGCGCAGCTCAACCCCCCTCGGC
>JAKJGK010000145.1 GCA_022704435.1 Synergistota bacterium
ACGGCGGTGCTGGTCAACGTCATCAACCAGCTTGGCGGCTATCCGTACAAGAACTGGCAGGGCGCCTACATGCCCGAGGCCGACATGCAGTCGGGGGAGACCCTGGCGAACGATTACCTTGTGAAGAACTCGGCCTGCTTCGGATGCCCGATCGCATGCGGACGAATGACCAAGGTCAAGGGGCGCGAGGGCGAGGGCCCCGAGTACGAGACGATCTTCGCCTACGGGGTCTGCTGCGGAGTCGCGCCTCTCGAGCCTATCATAGAGGCCAACTACCTGTGCAACGAGTACGGGCTCGACACGATAAGCGCCGGGGTCACAATAGCTGCCGCCATGGAGCTGTACGAGAAGGGGCACATCGCGAAGGAGGAGCTGGAGGGCGGCCCGGAGCTGAAGTTCGGCAGTGGAGAGGCCATTACCTACTGGACGAAGAAGATGGGCCTGTCCGAGGGCCTGGGGGCGAAGCTGGCCCTGGGCTCCTACGCTCTGTGCGAGATGTACGGCCACCCCGAGTACTCCATGTCGGTGAAGAAGCTGGAGATGCCCGCATACGACGGGCGCGCCATACAGGGGATAGGGCTGAACTACGCCACGTCCAACCGCGGCGGATGCCACGTAAGGGGCTACACGATATCGCCGGAGGTGCTGGGCCTGCCGGAGAAGCTCGACCCGGACGACACCAAGTCGAAACCGTCCTGGGTGAAGATATTCCAGGACCTGTCGGCATCGATAGACGCCTCCGGTATGTGCCTTTTCACATCGTTCGCGCTTGGAGCGGACGACTATGCCGCTTTCCTGAAGGCCGCCACCGGGCTCGACTTCGACGGTGCCGAGGTACTGAAGGCCGGCGAAAGAATATGGAACATCGAGCGCCTGTTCAACATAAGGGAGGGGATGGACCCGTCGGAGGACACCCTGCCGGAGCGCCTTCTCAAGGAGCCGATACCGGAGGGCCCCTCCAAGGGAAAGGTGAGCCGCGTCCCCGAGATGCTGCCCGTGTACTACGAGCTTCGCGGGTGGGACGCCAGGGGATATCCCACCGCCGGCAAGCTGGAGGAGCTCGGGCTCAAGTAGGCTCATGATCAAGGTCCTGTTCTTCGCCTCGATAAGAGAGCGGACCATGGAGAAGGAGACAGAGGTGGAGGGCGCCCCCGCGACGATGGAGGCGCTCCTCCGCCTTCTCTGCACCCGCTACGGGCCGGACTTCGAGGCCGAGGTGTTCGACGGCGGCTCCCTGTCCTCGCGCCTGATCATACTGGTCAACGGCAGGCACATCGCCCACACGGGCGGACCCGGGACCCCCCTGCGCGACGGGGACACGGTCGCGGTATTCCCCCTGATAGGAGGGGGCTAGCCCGCTACTTCAGCACCATCCGCTTCTCCCCCGCCTGGTAGACCGCCGACAGCCCGGCGTAGGTCTCCTTGACGCGGGCTATCCTGTCCTTTGCCCTCGCATGGTCGTCCAGCCCCTCCGCCATCTCGATCAGCGACCGACTCTTGAAATAGATGTTGTCCCTGCTGGGCGCGGCGCAGCCGAACACCTCGCGCAGCATCCTGAGGTCGTGCGGGATGTTGAAGTCGTCCTGGGTCTGCTCGTACCCGAAGAAGTAGTAGATCTCACCGAACCCGGCCCACGCCAGGGCGGAGGTGCACATCGAGCAGGGCTCATGGGTCGACAGAAACAGGCACTCGGACGGGTCCGGGTGCCCCTGCAGCTCGTAAAAGAGCTTGATCGTGTACACCTCCCCGTGCCACAGCGGAGAGAACGCCTCGTGGTTCGTGCCGGCGACGACCAGCGACAGGTCGTCCTTTCTCAGCACCGCGGCGCCGAAGACCTTGCACCCTATGCTGACCCCCCTCGCGGTGAGCGGCACGATGTCCCCCTCTATAACATCCAGCATGCGGAAAAACAGCTTCTCCCTGTCCAAGACACCAGCTCCCCTCGGTTTTTATTCCACCGTGTACATTCTACCAGTCGTCTCGAAAAACTGAACCCCCCGCCGTCGATTGCCCCAGCCCACCAAGCGACGTTGCGCTGGGGCCTGTTTTATGCTAAATACTGACATCATAGGTCGAGAGGGAAATTCTGCTAGAATCTGCCGCCCGCTGGGCGACAAGAAGGAGGAGCAGCAAATGAGAAACCTGAAGATAGGCGCGAAGCTGACTTTGGCGTTCGCGGCGCTGTTGCTGATCTTCGCGGTAGTGGGAGCCTTCAGCTGGCTCAACATGAAAAACGTGAAGACCGAGGCCCTGGCCCTGGAGGAGCGGTACGTCCCGGAGCTCGTCATCGCAGGCGAAGTGCAGAACAGGGTGCAGAGCATGATGTACGAGGTCAGAGGCTATAACTTCACCTACGATAGTGCCTACCTGGAGTCCGGCCGCAAGGAGGCCGAGTCCGTCAAGAAGGCGATAGAGAAGGCCGCCGCGCTCGCCAGGGAATACCCTGAGCTGGCGGTGCTGCGCGAGGAGGTCGGGAAGATATCCTCGCTTGCCGTAGAATACTCGGACCTGATAGACCGCACCGAGCAGGCGGTCGTGATGATAAACAAGGCCAGGGCGGACTGCGACGAGAGCGCGAGGGTGTTCGCCGTGAACGCGAACGCATATTCGCAGTCGCAAAAGATCGCCATGAAGGATCAGATAAGAAAGGACCCGGACAGGGTCAAGCTGACGGAGCGCTTCGACAAGATGGACTCCGTAAACAGGATCATCACCATCGTGGACGGAGTCAGGATAGCGAACTACGCGGGGCAGGCGAAGCGCGACGTCTCCAGCCTAGAAAAAGCAGTCAACCGCCTGAAGGAGACGGGTTTCCTCGTATCGTCGATCAGGGACAAGTCGACCAAAAAGGAGAACCTCGACCAGATCGACGAGATAGAGAAGTCGATCGAAGGCTACAGAAATCAGATGCTGGCTTTTATAGGCGTCTGGAACGATCTCGAGGCAGTCAACGCGAGGCGCGTGGAGGTCGGCAACGAGATCCTCGACCTGTCTCAGCAGGTGGTGGCGGCCGCCGAGAGGAACACGGCCGACATCACCGCGCGCGCCGTCATCAACATCGACTCCACCATCCTGATTTTGCTGGCGGCCACGGTCGCCGCCGTCCTGCTGGGCGCTTTCATCTCGTTCGCGATGACCAGGAGCCTGACGGTCCCGTTGAGGCGCGTCTCCGAGCTGGCCGCCATAGCCAGGGACGGGGACTTCACCTTCGATCGGGAGGACTTCGGCATCAATAACAGGGACGAACTTGGCATGATGGCGGACGCTCTTGCCGAGATGGTGGCCTCGCTGCGGGACGTGATCCGCGACTTGAAGGAGAAGTCGATCAGCCTTGCGGCGCTGTCGGAGGAGTCGGCAGCCTCGACCGAGGAGGTGACGACCACCACCAGCGAGGTCGCGGAGAACAACGCGCGCCTGGCGGAGCGGACGCGAAAGGGACGCGAGAACGCGTTGGAGGCCTCGAAGGTTATGCTCGAGATGAGCAGCCTGATACAGATCGCCCAGTCGCTGGCGGCCAGCGCCGACAAGAACTCCATGGACATGGGGCAGGCTGCGTCCGAGGGCAGCAGGACCGTGGCACGGACGATAGACCACATGGAGGGTATTAAATCCTCCGTGAAGGAGACAGGGGACCTGTTGCAGCAGTTGGACGCGTACTCCCAGCGCATCGGGGTGGTGGGCGACACGATAACGGGTCTGGCCGACCAGACGAACCTGCTGGCGCTGAACGCGGCGATAGAGGCCGCCCGCGCAGGGGAGGCCGGACGAGGATTCGCGGTGGTCGCGGACGAGGTGCGCAAGCTGGCCGAGCAGTCGCAGCAGGGGGCGAGGGAGGTCGCCGAGTTGGTGTCGAAGATCCTGGAGGGCACCCGCTCGGCCGTGGCGTCCATGGACAAGAGCCGCGAAGGCGTGGAGGAGGGCGTCACAATCGCGCACATCGCCGGGACCGCGCTCGAGCGGATAGAGGCGGCGATCGAGAGCTCCGTCTCCGACCTGCGCAGGATAATCACCACCACCGACGAGGAGGTAGCGAAGTCCGAGCTGATCATCAAGCTCGTGGACTCGACCTCAAGCGTCATGGAGCTCACCGACGAGCACGTTCAGAGCCTGGCCGCCTCGATGGAGGAGACCGCCGCCGCCATGGAGAGCGTGGCCACCAGCTCTCAGGAGGTCAGCGAGACGTCCGAGGAGCTGCGACTCATGGCAGAGCGCTTCAAGGTGGACCGAGACGACCGGCAAGAGAGCGGCATCGTCCCTGTGGGATAGACAGCCGACAGGCAAAGCGAGACGAGCCTTCCGGCAGTCGCCTGCTTACGTCGCTGACGCTCCTCGGGATAAGCGACCGACATCGCGGTCGCCTGCACCCTTCGTCGCTTCGCTCCTCAGGGTAAGCGATCGACATCGCGGTCGCCTGCACCCTTCGTCGCTTCGCTCCTCAGGGATCGGGTAGGAGGGGGCGGCTAGCCCCCGTCCCCCCACACCACCGTACGTACCGTTCGGTATACGGCGGTTCACGGAGTTTAACCTGTGGACAGAGCCGAACTCAGACTGAACAGCCCGCGGGACTT
>JAKJGK010000035.1 GCA_022704435.1 Synergistota bacterium
GCTCGACCGCAAGGGAGAGAAGAGCACCGCCGCGGTCACAGGGCTCGATCTCTCCGACATCGCCAGGTCCTGCAGGACCTACGGAGCCGACAGGTTCCTGGTGGTCACGCCGCTTGCAAGCCAGCGCGAGCTCGTGCAGACGATGCGGCGGCACTGGACGGAGGGCGGCGGCGCGGGAGTCAGCCCTGACAGGGCCGAGGCCATGAGGCTGATCAAGACGGTCCCGTCGGTGGAGAGGGCCGTCGAATGGGTGGTCAAAAGAGAGAAGCAGCGGCCGCTGCTCGTGGGAACGAGCGCGAAAAATCTGCCAGGGTCGTTTCACTGGCTTGAAGCAAAGAGGCGTATGCTTCGCGAGAAGAAGCCGGTCATCCTGCTCTTCGGTACCGGTTCGGGAATGCACGAAGAGCTGCTGTCGGCCTGCGACATGCTGCTTTCGCCCCTGTCCGGAGGAAATGGGGACTTCAACCACCTCTCGGTTAGGACGGCGGCGGGGGCCATGCTGGATCGCTTCTTCGGGTGGCGCTAGAAAAGAGTCGCACTTGCGGAGGCTGGCCAGACTATCTCGCCATGTCCCGGGGGCATTGTTTACTTCCATATGGTTTTCAAGCACTGAGGAGGGGTTTTAAATGAACGTAATTGATCTCGTGGAGAAGAGTTTTATAAGGGATGACATCCCCGATTTCAGGTCCGGGGACACGGTCAGGGTTCATGTAAAGGTCAAGGAGGGCAGCAGGGAGCGCGTCCAGGTGTTCGAGGGAGTAGTGATCGCCCGAAAGCACGGCGGCCTGAGCGAGACCTTCACCGTGCGAAAGATATCGAATGGCGTCGGGGTCGAGAGGATCTTCCCCCTTCACTGCCCATCGATCAGCCAGATAGAGGTCAAGCGACTGGGCAAGGTGCGCAGGGCGAAGCTCTACTATCTCAGGTCCAGGAGCGGAAAATCCGCGCGCATAAAGGAGAGAAGGGTGTAGGCAGGGGCGTAGAGACGGAAGAAACGGCTCTGCCGTGGCGCGGCGTCACAGCCAGTCGAGATGTGCATAGCCGAGGGTTTTCCCCAAACTGCTCTTGACTTTGGAATAGGCGGCGCTTATAATATCCGTCGTTGCGCGGGGGTGGCGGAACGGGTAGACGCGCAAGGCTAAGGACCTTGTGGCTGCAAGGCTGTGGGAGTTCGAGTCTCCCCCTCCGCACCATGAAAGTGAGGCCCTCTTCCTGTTCAGGGAGAGGGCTTTTTGCGAACGCATTTTTGCACAAAAGAGGAAAACTTCTCTTTCGCCGTTGCCTCAAGCGCTCTTCATTTGGTACACTTCTTAAGATGGCAGTACTTCGAGGGGTGAGTGGCGATGACCATGGATTGGGAGAGTTGGCTTAGAGACAGCGTTGGTTCCTCTGCGACGCCCGTAGGCCCACAGGATAAAAAGATTGATATGTCCCAGGCATTGTTGCTGGGGCTTCCGGTGGCTCTCTTCCAGAATCTTGCGGAGGCCTCCGACGTTCAACACCCGCCTGTTCAACCCACCGCCGAATCTCGCGACCAGCCTTCGGAATCAGAGTCCGTACCAGACAATCGCTCCGGCGGGCACGGACGAGAACAAGTCCCGTATGATTCAACCGATCATCTGGAGATCCCAGGGCTGCCTGTTCAGACTGCCGAAGAACAGGTCGGCGACCGTGCCGTGGCAGCCTCTCGGGAAGGGGAGCCAGGCGCCGTCGAAGATGAAGGCGCCCTCGTTCCGCGGACGGAGTCGAGCCTGGACGAGGATGCCGACCTCCCCGACAAGGTGTCCACCTTTGTAATCCCGCCGCAGCCCCTGCAGCCCGTCTTCGCTCAACCCCGAGAAGAGGCGGGGCCGGTTTCTCCTGGTGTCGGGACGGAGAAGGACGCGAGAAGGGATTTCAGACCCCTGATAATTGTCCTCGCCGGGGTATTGATGGCGGCGTGGTTTTTTATGTATCCTAGCAGCTCCTGCGAAGAACTGATCCTGAAAGGCGATCAAGCATACGAGCAGAAAAATTATGACGAGGCGCTCTCGCTTTACGAGAAGGCGGCCTCGGAGAGCCCGGACCGCATGGAACCTCGCAGAGGAAGGGCGCTGGCCCTGGAGGCCCTTGGAAGAAAGGGTGAAGCTGTAGACGCTTGGTACAGCTGCCTTCAGGCGTCGCCTGACAGTTCGGAGGCGCACTTCCGTCTCGGAGAGTTGCTCTTGAGCCTTGGCTCGTTGGATGGCGCTATACGGATCTACCAGGAGGGCGCGGAGCTGGACCCCGGCAACCCGAAGTTCTTCGCTCGCCTCGGGGATATCTTCATGACCAGGGAAGATTTCAAGCAGGCCGCCGACTCGTATCGCAGGGCGAGCATCCTCGATCCGACAAACAGTGAATACAGGTCGTCGCTTGAGAAGGCAGAGGGCGAGAATAGAACGCGGGACGAGGAGGAGCGCCGACTTAGGGACATGGGGGAGGAGCAGACCGTAATGGGGATAGCCTCCCTTGTGGCGGGCGAGTACGATGACGCCGAGGCCCATTTTCAACGCTCGCTGGATCTCGTTCCGGATGGACGAGACGCGCTTCTGGGACTTGCCGAGTCCAGGGAGGGCAAGGGAGATCTCGAGGGAGCCAGGGCTGTCTACGTGAAACTCTTGGATTTCGACCCGGCTTTCGAAAAGGCAAGAGATGCGCTCGCGACCCTCGCGTCGCGTCTCGCGTCGTCCGAGGATGCGAAGACCGTAACGCCACCGGCGGCTACCATTAGCGATGACGAGGCGGGGGACGAGGGAGCTAAAGAGACACCGGGTGTCCAGACCCACCTCATCCCGGACACGGAAGATGACAAGCCAGCCTCGCAATCGCTGGTTGTTGCGGTGACGAAGGACGATCTGCCGGATGAGCCCCCGGTAGATCGTACGGTCCATACCCCGCCCCCGACCGAGGAGCCCGGGAAGGAGGGTAAATCCGTCGTCGCCGCCCCGACGCCTGTCCCGCCGGTTGCCCTGGTCGCACACGGCCGTGAGGCTGCCGTCGGAGGTTCCGTGCCGGCGAAGAAGTCCAAACAGCCCAAAGCCCGGACCACGGGTGTCGTCGCAGGAAAGAGAACGGAGGAGAAACTGCTGGCCGAGAGCCGTTCGCTGAACATCTCCGGCGAGTATCGCAGGGCCGTCGAAAAAGCCTCCGAGGCGATGAACGTGAGACAATCGCCTGAGGCCTTGTCCAACCTCGGTTACGCCCATATCGGGCTTGAAAACTACCCCTCGGCCTTCACAGCGTACTGGAGACGTCTGCTCCTGTCGCCGGAACTGAGGGAGCCGGAACTGGAGCCGCCGTCTTTCCTGGCGGTCCCTTTCGAGTCTGATCGATGGAAGAAGAACCCGCTCCCCGACGCAAAGAATGCCCCTCTTGCAAAAAGCACCGAATCGTTTATATTTCTACCAGCAGGGGATGGAATATCCGCAAGGGTTCTGGCCGGCAAGGAGTACCTGTTCGAGGCCATGCGCGTCAATCCCAGGGAGAGCGACGCCTATATCAATCTGTCCTTGAGCTACGTCAGGATGCAGAATCAGAAGGCATCGTCCGGGGCGCTTTCGACGACGGCAGCCGAGATGGAGAATGAAAATGCGCTTTACCTGGCCCTCCTGGGGCACGCGCTGTCTGCCAGGGGAGATAGACGTCATGCAGCCGACTTCCTGCATGCGGCGGAGGAAAGATCCTCCGGCGAGGTGCTTCGTTTCATCCGCTCGCTGGAGTCGGCGAACTCGTCGAAGGAGCATTGAGTGATCGACAGCGCTTTTCAATAGTGAGGAATTACTATATACTTGCGTATGAATTGTTAGTCCGGGATCACTGTCGAAGCTCTGCAACTTCTTCATTCGGTAGGCGAGAAAGTGCGCTGAGTTGAAGCGCTTTAATTTTACGGGCGGTGATTGATTGATGAATGCAACTAAGGCTGACGAATTGGGAAAGAAATACATGAGGCAGCACTCCCTGTACAGGGAGTACGCCGCTAGGGCGCGCAACCTCCTGGAGAACCTTGTGGAACAGGGAGGAATTCAGCTTTACAGCGTATCCGGAGAGGCCAAGTCCACCGAGTGCTTCCTTCAGTCCTACGATGTCATGGCTGACGGGGCTCCGTCCTCGCTCTCGGATATCGCGGATCTGTGCTCTGTCAAGATTCTTGTCCATTTTCCCGAGGATGTCGAGAAAGTCGAGCGCATCATCCATCAGGAATTCCTCGTGGACATGTCGCGGTCGGTGACATCGGCCAACTTGGACGACCCGGACCGGTTCGGCTACCCCGCGGTCTATTACACGCTGTCCCTGAACAAGGCCAGGGGTGCCATGCGAGAGTGGAGCAAGTACAAGGACCTCCCCTTCTCGCTCGAGGTCAGGACTGTGATCCAGGAAGTCTGGGCCGCGAACACCCCCAAGGTGATGCTCCCCACCGACACGGCCACCAAGCGGAAGATGCAGAGGAAGCTCTTCCGAGTGGGGGCTCTCCTCGAGGAGGCCGACGAGGGGTATTTCGCCCTCTGGGAGTCGGCGCGGGAGTCGGGGATGCCCGTAACTGCCCCGGTCGTCTCAGTTGAACCCGCCGCCTCCCAGCGGAGGGTGTTCGACCGCTCAGCGTTGCGCCAGTATTTTCAGGAGCACGAGGAGATC
Source organism: Synergistota bacterium (assembly GCA_022704435.1). Lineage (GTDB taxonomy): Bacteria > Synergistota > Synergistia > Synergistales > Aminobacteriaceae > JAAYLU01. Next base: position 4,654 of record JAKJGK010000035.1, read on the forward strand.
CCCCTGCGATGGGCGGAGATAGCCGCGGAAGCCGGATTCCCGCCGTTCGCTCCGGATGCGGATTACCTGGAGACGAGCCTCTCCTATCTCTGGGACATACTGCGTGCCGCCGAGATGGATTCGCCGGATGAATTCCAGCGCTTCATTGCCTCCCTCGAACAGGAGGAGAAGGGGAAGGAACAGATTGCGACGGTGTTCAAGGCCTTTGAGCGAGAGGCCCAGTCGTGGAGGGTGGACGGATACTCGGCCCTGTTCCTTCTCGTCCTGAACCTGAAGTGGGACGTGCTGCAGAACAAGGACCTGGTTGAACTGAACATCAAAAGAGGCTCCGACAGGATCAAGGGCATTATTTAGCGCTCATGGCTTCGATCACCGTTTTTCTCCGGGGGAGGGCATCCAGAGGCCTCCCCCATGTCTTAGGCGGATGGAAAGGACGAGCCGCATGAAGGACATCGCTTGGATCCCTGGAGCCGGCCGGACGGCCTTCGTCGGGGAGCCGCTTGAGGCATTCGGGGTTTTGAAGGCCGCCGGTGTCTCCTCTTTGCCGGGACTGGCGGAGGCCCGCTCCTCCGGGGCGGACACGCTCTTCTTCGCGGGGAGAGGCGCGGCGGATCTGCCTCTTCTTGAGGAGTGCCTGGAGTTGTCGACTTCCTTTATTGTTCTGGGTGGCAGTTGGCCCAGGAAACTCCCGGCCTCACTCATCTCACTGGCGAAGCAAAAAGGCCTGAGGATACTTGGACCAGGCAGCGAGGGCTCGCTGGGCCCGTGGGCGCGGATAAAAGGCTGTTTAGCGGGAGACGCGGCACTCCTTTCCGAGGGCGGCGAGACCCTGACACACTGCTTGTACGCCCTGAAACGAAGGGGAGTGACACCAAGCTACGCCGTCTCCTTCGGGAACTCAGACGACTACACGCCCCTCGAGGCGGCGACCTCCATTCTCGGGCATGACGAGCGCGTGTCTCTCTTCATCTTCATCCTGAACAGACTTGACGCCGGGCGCCGGTTTATCGATTTTTCCATGGAGGCCGCCAGGAAGGGCGGAAGAACGGCTTTGCTCCTGCTTGACGACGCGGACACCGAGGTCAGGGAGGAGACCTCGATCCTCGGCCAATACGGGGTGGCCGTTTTGAAATCTCCCGGCGAGGTCGTGGACATTGCGTCGGTCTTCTCCTTCGGGAAGGACCTTGACTATTCGAACAGGCGGGTCTTCTTTCGAGGGGTGCGCGGTTCGGAGCTGACGCGCCTGCTGAAAAGGGAGGCGCGCAAGGCTGGGTTTTCCCCCGTCTCCAACCGACATGATGCCTCCTTCTCAGTCTCCATCCTCCAAGCGTCGGGAGCCAGTGCCTCGACGGAGATGTCGAGGCGGGGCCCTCGGAAAGATGGTGGGCGCCTGTTCTTCACAGTCCCGGACGGAGATCCCGCGTACGAGGCGGCGGCCCTGTCGGCTGGGGTATCGTTCACGCCAGGTTTTGAGAGTCTTTTCAACTCTCTTCGACTCCTGTTCGACCGGACTGGCTCAATCCGTTCCTCGGCCCTCTCCCCGTTCAACTGCCCCTCGGCGGTCAGCGCGGAGAATGGCGACGCGAAGTCTCTTCTTCGCGCATACGGGATCCCGGTGGCCAAGGAGGTATTGTGCGTGTCCCTCCCCGAGGCGCTTTCCGCCGCTGATACCATAGGATACCCGGTCGTCCTGAAGGTTGTGTCGCCCTCTATACTGCGCAAGATGGAGGCCCGGGTGGTGGCCCTTAACATCCAGGACGAGGAGGAGTTGAGGAACGCGTACGGAAGGACCCTTGAAAAAGCCAGGCTTGCAAGGCCCTCGGCCGAAGTCAGCGGCGTCCTCGTGCAGGAGATGGTGCAGGGGGGTACCGAATGGAGGATGGAGTTCCGTCGCAGTCCGAGATTCGGCCCGCTCATCGAGGTCGGAATAAGCGGCATATACGGCGATATCCTGCCAGAAGGGGTCGTCAGGGCTGCCCCTCTGTCCGAGGACGAGGCTCTGCTGATGATCAGGGAGTCGCCGGGATATCCGCTTCTTCTTGAAGGATGGCGAAGGGGAGTTCTTGACGAGGGCGCCTTCTCATCCGCCGTGGCGGCCCTGTCGCGATTGGCCTGCTGCGAGAAAGGCGTGTCGCGACTGCATATTAATCCGATCTTCGTAAACATACGGGGCGTGCTGGTTGTGGACGCCTTTATCGAGGGGAGTGTGGCGAAGAAATGACCGGTGTAATTTGGATCGTCCTTGGGTATTTCGCCGGATCGTTGCCCACCGGCTACCTGGCGGCACTGTGGGTCAAGGGAGTGGACATCCGGACTGTCGGGTCCGGGGGTACCGGGGCGACCAATGTTGGAAGATTGCTTGGACAGAGATGGGCGAAGGCAGTGGCCGTGATCGACATGGTCAAGGGTGCGGTGCCCATGCTCTGCGCGATGGCGTTTGGACAGGGTGATCCGTGGGTTTTGGCACTGACCGGGTTCGCCGGCGTCGTGGGTCACGATTACCCGATCTGGCTGTCCTTCCGCGGCGGGAAAGGAGTCGCGACCTCGTACGGAGTCGCCTTTTTCCTCCACCCGTGGGTATCCTTCATTATCGCCCCGGCTGCGGGGCTGGTCTGGCTCGGCGTGTTGAAGGCCAAGGGGTACGTGTCGCTGGCCTCCCTGGTCTCGCTGTGGTGCCTGCCCCTGTTCGCCCTGGCGCTCTCCTTCCCTCTTGCGCACATAGTCGTCCTGGGCGCCCTGGCTGCCCTCGCGACCCTTCGGCACAGAGAAAATATCAAGAGGCTCTTGGAAGGAAAAGAGAGTCGTTTCGGAAAGCACGCGACCAACAGGTAGAAGCGCTTCCCCGGTATTGACTATTACTGACCTATACAGTAAAATACTACGCGGGTATCCCTCTCCATCATGCGCGAATCTCGCGCTGAAGGGGGATGTCCGCGTAAGTTGCGCTTGTAATATGCGTTATGGAGGGGATAGCTGTGGCGAGCCTGACGCGGGTCATAGAAAACTATATAAACAGCCTCTTCTCGGAGGTAGAGGAGCCGTCGATCTCCCTGAGGAGGAAGGAGCTGGCCGAGCACTTCGGGTGTGTCCCGAGCCAGATAAACTACGTCCTCCGCAGCAGGTTCACCCCTGAACGGGGGTACATAGTGGAGAGTCAAAGAGGTGGACACGGGTTTATTAGAATAGTCAGGATATGCTACGATATGCCTGACGAGAAGATCAGCCACATAGACGATATAGTCGGCGACTCGATCACCGAGCAGGGGGCGCGCCGGGTACTTGCCTCTCTTCACGAGCGCGGGATGATCGACATGAAGGAGCGGCTTCTGATCGAGGTGGCCATGCGCCATACGGACGAGCTGGGCAGCGGGGAGTTCGACATCTCTCCCTACAGGAGAAACGCCCTGGCCGCGGAGCTTCTAAAGCGAATGCTGCGCAGCCTGATCTTGAGCTGATCGCGGCATGATGTAGAGGGCGAATGAAAACAATAAAGGATGATCTGTGATGTGGCATTTCTTTTCTGAACGCGGAAGAAAGGTAATCCAGCTGGCGCACAGGGAGGCTCTCCGGCTCGGCCACGACGTGGTGGGCACGGAGCACCTTATGCTGGCTATCGTTTCCGAGGGCGAGGGTACCGCGATCCAGGCTCTGGAATCCCTCGGGGTAAGGCCCGACGAACTTCGCGACAGCCTGGAGAACACCATTGGCAAATCGCATCCCATACTCAAGCCGGTTGACCTGCAGCTGAGTCCGAGGGCGAAGAGGGTCTTCGACCTCTCGGTCAGGGAGGCTCGAAACATGGGCGTGAACTATGTCGGGACCGAGCACATTCTCCTGGGTATAATGGCGGAGGGGGAGAGCGCCGCCGCAAGAGTATTGCTGAGCTTTGGCGTGGATTACTCTGTCCTTGCCAGGGAGACCATGAGGCTCCTAGAGGCCGAGGCCGGCCCCGGAAAGGGCGAGGAGGCCTTAGCGGATGGCAGGAGGAGAGGAGTGCGAACCAAGAGTCCTACCCTTGACCAGATCGCGATCAACCTCAGCGAAAGTAGCCGGAACGGGGAGCTCGACCCCGTAATCGGACGGGGCAGGGAGATACGCAGGATCATCCAGATTCTCTCAAGGAGGAGAAAGAACAATCCCGTCCTGATCGGGGAGCCAGGCGTCGGAAAGACCGCCATCGTCGAGGGGCTGGCCCAGAGGATCTTCGAGGGCGACGTCCCTGAGCTCCTCAAGGATAAAAAAGTCATGCAGCTCAGCGTAAGCAACCTCGTGGCCGGGACCAAGTACAGGGGCGAGTTCGAGGAGCGCATGCGCAAGGTTGTCAAGGAACTCAGCGAGGGGCGCGACGTGATCCTGTTCATCGACGAGATTCACACCCTGGTGGGCGCGGGAGGCGCCGAGGGCGCCGTGGACGCCGCCAACATCCTGAAACCCAGCCTCTCAAGAGGGGAGTTCCAGGTAATAGGCGCCACAACCCTCGAGGAGTATCGCAAGTATATCGAGAAGGACGCAGCACTGGAGCGCCGTTTTCAGCCTGTCTTTGTGCAGGAGCCCTCGGTCGAGGACTCCATCCTCATCCTGGAGGGGCTCAGGGGGCGATACGAGGCTCACCACAAGGCCCGTATACGCGACGACGCGCTGGAGGCCGCAGCGCGCCTGTCCGCCCGCTACATTGCGGACAGGAGACTCCCGGACAAGGGGATCGACCTCATCGACGAGGCCGCCGCCAGGGCCAGGATCAAGACGATGGAGCCCCCCGACGACCTGAAGGAGCTGGAGCATCGGCTGGAGCGGATCCGGAAGGAAAAGGAGGCAGCGGTGGACGGCCAGGCGTTCGAGAAGGCTGCGGGGCTGAGGGATGAAGAGCGGAATATCTTCGAGCAGCTAGAGGAGAGGAGAAAGGCATGGCGCTCCGGCAGGGATGACCTGGAGCCCGTGATCACCGGAGAGGACGTCGCCGAGGTAATCTCGGAGTGGACCGGCATCCCGGCCTTCCAGATAAACGGGGAGGAGTCGTTGCGGCTTCTGAACATGGAGAGCGAGATTGAAAAGAGACTGGTGGGGCAGGGCGATGCCGTTCGTTCCATAGCAAAGGCCATCCGAAGAGCGCGCAGCGGCCTTAAGGACCCGAAGCGCCCGATCGGGAGCTTCCTGTTGCTGGGCCCGACCGGGGTGGGAAAGACCGAGCTCGCCAGGAGGCTCGCGTCGTTCCTGTTCGGGACCGAGGAATCAATGATTCGCCTCGATATGAGCGAGTATATGGAAAAACACGAGGTATCGAAGCTAATAGGGGCCCCTCCCGGTTACGTCGGCTACGAGGAGGGAGGAAAGCTCACCGAGGCCGTCCGGCGTCGGCCCTACTCGGTGGTGCTGTTCGATGAGATAGAGAAGGCGCACCCCGACGTGTTCAACCTGCTGCTCCAGATACTGGACGACGGACGACTGACCGACGGGCACGGCCGCACCGTAGACTTCCGAAACACCGTGGTCCTGCTCACCAGCAACATAGGCGCGAGAGAGACGGCCAAGGGGACTCCTCTCGGCTTTTCGGGCTCGGAGGGCGACGATCCCTTCGACTGGAGCCGGCTGAAGGACGGCATCCTGGACGAGATGAACCGCTTATTCCGGCCGGAGTTCCTGAACAGGATAGACGAGAGCATCGTGTTTCGACCTCTGGGGCGCGACAGCGTCCGGGCGATTGTCGACATAATGCTCGGCGACGTGTGCGACAGGCTGTCGGGGCAGGGGATCTCCCTCCTGATCGCGGACGACGTCAAGGATCTGGTGCGGGAGAAGGGGTACCAGCCGAAATTCGGCGCCCGTCCGCTGCGCAGGGCAATACAGACCCTGATCGAGGATCCACTGGCGGACTACCTTCTAAGCAGGGGAGAGACGAGGGGCCTTCGTGTGGAGGCGTGCTGCTCGGAGGGGGATGTTGTCTTCAACTCCGTCCTGAACACGCTGGATGCGGAGCCGGAGAAGCGCGAATGCGAGACGGTGTGCCATTAGAAGTTCTAGACAGGGTGTACGGCCCGGGAAGGTGGTAGAGGCAGAGATATGGATGGATCCTCGTTGTGGCTGTACTTTTTGCTGTTTTTTGTGGTCTTCCCCTACCTTAAGCAGCAGTCCCTCCGCTGGAGACGCTTTACGGCGCTGAAAAACTGCGAGAAGAGGCGGCGCTCGCGCATCATCACCCTGATACACAGGCAGGAGAGCATGGGCTTTTGGGGCATGTTCTCGCGCAACTACATCAACATAGAGGATTCGGAGGAGGTCCTCCGCGCAATTCGCCTGACATCGGACGATACGCCCATCGACCTTATAGTTCACACGCCGGGAGGACTTCTGCTGGCGGCGGAGCAGATAGCCCGCGCGCTGAAGGGACACCCTGCCAAGGTCACGGTGGTGGTCCCCCACTACGCCATGTCGGGTGGAACCCTGATCGCGCTGGCCGCCGACGAAATCCTGATGGACAGGCACGCCGTGCTTGGGCCTGTCGACCCGCAGATCGGCCAGTACCCGGCCGCTTCCATCCTGAAGGCGGTGGAGGAGAAGCCCGTGAGCGAGGTCGACGACTCCACCCTGATCATGGCAGACATCTCCAGGAAGGCTATTCGCCAGACGAGGGATCTCGTGTACGAGCTGCTGAAAGAGCGCATGGGGGAGGAGAAGGGCATGGAGCTGGCCGAGGCCCTGACCGAGGGTCGCTGGACCCACGACTACCCGATAGGAGTGGATGAGGCGGCCTCGCTTGGACTTCCGGTGGTTCTGAACGATTATGACACGTTCTGCAACATCATGGGGTTGTACCACCAGTCCACGACAGAACGCCCGTCGGTGCAGTATATTCCGGTTCCTTACCCCGGGCGGCCGTCCGGGAGCGCAAGAGGGAGGGATTTTTGATGCCGCGAGCCGAGTTTTATCCAAAATGCCGGCCGTCAACCGCGATTCTTATGTTCTTGACCCTGCTTGTCCTCGTCTGGGCGGCTCCTACGGCCGCGGAGGCACCGGTCCTGACGGTCGACGATGAACAGGTATCGGTCGACGAGGTGCTCTACCTGCTGGGCGCCGAGTCGGGCGCTGGGGACCAGGCCGCATCCCTGCTGGCCGGCCAGATGACCGAGGATGAGATGGACGCCTTTCTGATGCAGATCTCGAGGGCGATCCTGTTCTCAAAGGGCGCGATAATACGGGGGCTTCACCTGGACCCCGGTGTGGCGGCCCGCATCAGGTGGGCTCGCATCAATGCCCTGGCAGAGGCCTACGTAGGCAGCATGGCCCCGGATCTGGACTTCAGCGAGAAACAGATGCGAACATACTTCGAACAGCACAGGGATGCCTACGTCCAAAAGGAGCGGGCGCACGTCAGGCACATCCTGCTGGAAGACGAGGATTCTGCCAGTACAGTCCTGCTTCGGCTGTTCTCCGGGGAGGATTTCCAGGCAGTCGCCTCATCGATGAGCAAAGATTCGGCCACGTCGCAAAAGGGGGGCGACCTCGGCTGGGTCGGCAGGGGGGAGCTCCCCGGGCCGCTGGACGATGCTGTCTTCTCAGCTCCGCTCAAGTCCGCGTCCGGCCCCGTGAGGACCGGTTACGGCCTTCACGTGTTCGAGGTCGTAGAGCGAACCAGGATGCGGCAGCTCTCCTTCGCGGAGGCCCTGGACATGGTCAGAGCCGACATGACCGAGGAGGCCATGGCATCGGAGACCGCCTCCCTGGCTAGAAGATTCCAGGTGCAGTCGGACCCGGACATCATCAAAAGGAACCTTCTTCGCAGGTGATGGCCGAAAATAATGGACATATTACGATAATCTCCTATAATTACAGTCGATGCCCTTAATGGACCCCGACAGCAAAGCGTTATGCCGCGACGACCGGGTGTTCCTGCAGGGCCTTATCCGTTGTTAAAGGGGAGGATTATCCGTGGAAGAACCTGGAACGAGAATGCCAAGCTTCAAGCAAGCGCTTCTAGTCCTTATCGTGGATTCGGTGATCATCAGTTATGGAGTGCTCGACATTCACTTCGAGTCTGGAGCGGTCTTCGGGCTGGCCCTGTCGGCTCACATACCCCTCTTTTTGGCGGCCGTGTTCACGGCTGTCATGGGGGGTGTTTTTGTCGGAAAACCGTGGCGCGACGTAGAGGAGGGCATGATCAACGGAATCACGGTGGCAATGCAGGCCGTCCTCATCCTGCTCGCAGTCGGGGCTCTCATCGGCGCCTGGATATTGAGCGGGGTGGTGCCGACCATGATCTACTACGGGCTGAACCTGCTGTCCCCGCAGTACTTCCTGCTCGCCTCCCTGCTGATCTGCGCGATAGTCTCCCTGTCGACCGGGAGCTCCTGGAGCACCAGCGGGACGGTGGGCATAGCGCTGATGGGAATAGGTGCGGGCCTTGGAGTCCCGGCGCCGGTAACGGCCGGTTTCGTCATCTCGGGGGCGTATTTCGGCGACAAGATCTCCCCCCTCTCCGACACGACGAACCTGGCGCCTGCGGTCGCGGGCTCCGACCTGTTCAACCACATCAGGGCGATGCTTTGGACCACTATTCCAACTATGATAATAGTCTCGGGAATCGCATACTACATGGGACTCGCCTACGTCGGCGGGGCGATCGAAGCCTCCAGGATATCCGCAATACAGCAGCTTATGTCCGCAGAGTTCAGCATCTCGATATACGGGTTCATCCCGCCGCTCCTGGTCCTACTGCTGGCAGTGTTGAAGGTCCCCGCCATCCCTGGAATAGTCGCAGGAATGCTCGCCGCGGCCCTTATGGCGTTGCTCCAGGGCGCCGGGCTCACCAGCGTGATGGAGGCGCTCTATTCCGGATACGTTCCCTCCATGATCGCCGAGGTCTCGGAGGCCGGCGACATCGCCTCCGTCAACGAGATCGTGAAGGGTGCGGCCGTGTTCGCTGCAGACGCCTTCGAGACGGTCAAAGAGGTGGCCGGCATGCTTAACGGATTGCTTGAGCGAGGCGGCCTCACCGGCATGCTCGACACAGTGGCGCTGATACTGGTGGCATTGGTCCTCGGTGGCGTCATGGAGACCTGCGGATTCCTCGAGGTGCTGCTCGAGCGCCTGATGAGAAGCGTTAAGACCGTATTCGGCCTTGTCGCGTCGGTGATCGCCTCCTGCATATTCACCAACATGTTCCTGGGTGACCAGTACCTGGCCCTGGTCATGCCTGGCAGGATGTTCCGCCCGGCCTTCGACAAGTTCGAGAAGGACGGCCGGAAGCTGGATCCCAGGCTGCTCTCCAGGACCCTCGAGGATTCCGGCACGCTCACTTCGGTGCTGGTCCCGTGGAACACCTGCGGTGCCTACAACAGCGGCGTGCTCGGTGTCCCGACACTGTCCTACCTGCCGTACGCCTTCCTCAACTACCTTAACCCGGTAGTGGCGCTGGTCATGACCAGGCTCGGCATCGCCATTCCCTGGATCGACGCAACGGAGAGAAGGGCCGGGTAGAAGTGGGAGACGCGATAAGGGGAAGCGGATCGGACTTCCCGCGCTGGATGAAGGCCGCAAGTATCGGCATGGGAGTCCTACTGTTCGGGGATGGTTTGCGCAGGTTTCTCACAGGCGCGGGGCTTGCCGAGGCATCGGCCTTCATCATCATAGGGTCCGCCTGTTTCTACATAGCCGGGTACGAGAAGAGGGTGTCACTAGCCGAATCAGGCTTCGTCAGGGAGAGGCTCTTCTGGGGCAAGGGGCGCGTGGAGCGCCTCGCCTGGAGCGAGATGGAGGAGGTCGTCCTCTTCCAGTCGAAATCCGGCACCATGGTGCTGTTCCCACTGAAGGACCGGGGTTGGAGGGCTTTTTTCCCCGGAAAGACCGGCACGGAGATCAGGAAATTTGTCGAGAAACATGGGGGCGGAGTGCCCGTAAAAATCGGGGAGGGTACATCCGTCCCTGCCCGTCACCATTCTAACGAGAGGTAAAACTACATGGATGACAAGAACAGGGTGCAGCAGGCGTTTTTGCTGGGACAGAGCATCTGGTGCGACTACCTGAGCCGAAGCCTGCTGCGGGGCGGAGGGCTTGACAGGATGATCGAACAGGGAGTCCGAGGCGTGACCACTAACCCGTCTATTTTCGAGAATGCCATAGCGAGGACCTCGGACTACGACCAGGATATCGCCGAGATGAGGTCCCGGGGGATGAACGCCGAGGAGATCTGCACGGCGCTAACCGTGGCCGACGTGCAGGAAGCCGCGGATCGGTTTGCGTCCATATACGACTCCTCAGGCGGGAACGACGGCTTCGTCAGCCTGGAGGTGAGCCCCAGCCTGTGCCATGACGAGGAGGGCACCGTCGAGGAGGCCGCCAGGCTCTTCACCCTGTTGGACAGGCGGAACGTCATGATAAAGATCCCCGCCACCGCGGCCGGCATAGAGGCGATCCGCAGGTGTATCGCAAGGGGCATAAACGTGAACGCGACCCTGATCTTCTCCCGGAACTGCTACAGGAAGGTCGTCGAGGCGTGGATCTCGGGGTTGGAGCAGAGGGCGGAGGCGGGGCTTCCCGTGTCGGGCATCGCATCGGTAGCCTCCCTGTTCGTCAGCAGGGTCGACACGGCCGTGGACAGGCTGCTGGAGTCGTTTGAACAGGGACGCGAGCTGTCGGGGAAAATCGCGGTGGACAACGCAAGGGCGGCCTATTCCGATTTCGAGGAGATCGCCGGTTCCAAAAGGTGGAGTTCCCTGGCATCGAAGGGCGCGTCGCTTCAGCGCCCCCTGTGGGCCAGCACCGGGACCAAGAACCCGGCCTACTCCCAGACCCTGTACGTCGACTCCTTGATTGGCCCCCACACGGTCAACACCCTGCCTCCGGCGACGTTCGACGCATTCCTCTCATCTGGAGAGGCAGGGTTGACCGCGACGATGGACCGGGAAGGAGGAACGGCTCGCCTCGCAAAGCTGGCTGTCCTCGGGGTCGATTTGGATTCCGTGACGGAGCGGCTTCTGAAGGAGGGGCTCGAGGCGTTCGAAAAGGCGTACCGGGCCCTGTTGGCCGAGTTGGAAAGAAAAGGGAATGTTCTTTCTTCCAGTCACGGCGGTTGACATCCACCGTACTGCTCTTTATAATACTTCCGTTTGCGCATACGGGGCTATAGCTCAGTTGGGAGAGCGCTTGAATGGCATTCAAGAGGCCAGGGGTTCGAGTCCCCTTAGCTCCACCATTTTTAAGATCAGGCCGTCCGGTGAGATCGGGCGGCTTTTTTTCTTCCTTCTGTCTTTTTCAAAAACAATAAAGAGGGGGAAAGCCATGTCGCCGAAGGGGTTCCATTTTATCGTGGAGGCATCGGGATGCGGGCCGATCATCTCGCAGGTGGACAGACTTCAGGAGATACTCGTGGAGGCCGCCAAACGAGCCAACACGCAGGTGTGGTCGGTGTCCTTTCACCGCTTCCCACCCGACGGGGTGAGCGGTGTGGTGGTGATAAGCGAGTCCCACCTTTCAATACACACGTGGCCGGAAGTAGGCTACATGGCGCTCGATATCTACACATGCGGCGAGGACAGCAAACCCGAGATAGCCGTCGACTATGTGCTGGAGCAGATTGGCGCCAAGCACACCCACATTACGGAGATTTCGCGCGGCTTGGACGATGGCGACCAGGAGTATTACCACTCCCTCACAACCTGGCAGGAGGTACTGCGGCGCAACGGGAACTGCTGATAAGGCGCCGATCGAAAGAACAAGGAACAAGCAGGGACGGAACCGGCGCGGCGAAAGCCGCCTGGTTCCGTCCCATTTCGTTTACCGGGGCCCATAACCTCAAATCACGGTTGTACATGCCCGGCTTCTCCGGGCCGACGGCAGCGTTGATAATACCGTGCGACTATGTTATCTTATCGCACAAGCTGCTCCCCGTTTAGCAGGGGAGCGCCCGGAGGTGGGCGTCATGGATACTATGATACGTAACCTGGTTAAAAGACACAGGGAGAGTGTGTCGGAGATCCGCCGCCGCATTCACAGGAGGCCGGAGCTGAGCAACGAGGAGGAGGAGACCGCGGCCCTGGTGAAGTCCGTGCTCGAGGAGGCTGGGATCGAGGTGCGGTCCGGAGTCGGGGGACACGGCGTGGTGGGACTTCTCCGAGGTGGTGCGGATGGCCCCTGCGTGGCCCTCAGGGCCGACATGGACGCGCTCCCGATGTCCGAGAGGACGGGCGTGCCATGGGCGTCCGAGAGAGAGGGGGTAATGCACGCCTGCGGCCATGATGCGCACACGGCGATGCTCCTCGGAGCGGCGCTGGTCCTGTCGGATATGAGGGACCAGGTGGCAGGAAAGGTGAAGTTCATCTTCCAGCCTGCGGAGGAGGCCAACCCCATTGGAGGAGCGCCGGGCATGATTCAGCAGGGCGCGCTGAAGGACCCCGACGTCGATGCGATGTTCGGGCTGCACGTGTGGCCCTCCCTGGAGAGTGGAGTCGCCGGGACGCGCCCGGGGCCACTGATGGGGGCATCCGACCGGATCTTCCTCACGGTCAGAGGCAGGGGAGCGCACGGGTCCGAGCCGGAGAACGGGATTGACGCCATAGTGATAGCGGCGCAGGTGATAACGGCCTTGCAGACGATAGTATCGCGAAGCGTCAGCCCGCTGGACGCCGCGGTGATCACGATCGGAGTGATCAGAGGAGGAGACAGGTACAACGTCCTGCCGGAGGAGGTCGTGCTCGAGGGGACTGTCAGGACCACCAGCCCCGCGACGCGGGACAGGATGCCCGAGCGAATCGGTGCGATCTGCCGCGGAGTGGCGCAGGGCATGGGCGGCGACTGCGAGATGGAGTACGTGAAAGGGTATCCGCCTCTGGTCAACGACTCGGAGTTGGTCAAGACGGCCTTTTCCGCCTTGAAAAAGGTGCTCGGGGATGACCGAGTGCTGTCGATAGAGAAACCGGCCCTCGGAGGAGAGGACTTCTCCTTCTTCAGCAGGGAGGTGCCGTCGGCATTCATCTGGCTGGGGTGTCGTCCAGCGGGAGTCGAGGCCGAGGACTTTCCCCCGCTTCACAACAACAGGTTCCTGCCGGATGAGAACGCGCTACCCATCGGGGTGGAGACGATGGTCTCATGTGCGCTGGAGTTCCTCGGTGGAGGGAGGGTGCCTTGACAGCCTGGCTGGACGGCGAAGCCGTGCACCGCCTCGTCGAGCTGAGGCGGGAGTTGCACGCTCATGCAGAGACGGGGTGGACCGAGTTCTGGACGACAGCCAGGATCGCGGGCATTCTCGACGGGCTTGGCTACAATGTGGCGGTCGGGAGGGATATTCTTGACCTCGACACGGTGATGGGACGCCCCTCGGACGAGGATCTTGCCCCCTTTCGGGAGCGCGCGCTGGGGCAGGGTGCCGATCAGGGATGGATAGGGCGCATGGGCGGGTACACCGGTGCGCTGGCGACCATGGACACCGGGAGGCCCGGGCCGGTGATCGCCCTTCGCTTCGACATCGATGCGGTAGACGTGGCCGAGGCCAGGGATGAGCGCCATCGACCCTTTCGCGAGGGATTCGCCTCCCTGAACGAAAATGCTATGCACGCATGCGGGCATGATGCCCATGCGGCGATTGGACTGGGGTTGGCCGAACTCCTGTCCCGGCGCAGGGACGAGCTCGCGGGGGCGATAAAGTTCGTATTCCAGCCCGCCGAGGAGGGGGTCAGGGGCGGAAAGGCGGTGGCGGGCAGCGGGGTCCTGGACGATGTCGACTTCTTCCTGGCGGCTCACGTGGGAATGGGTGTACCCTCCGGCGCAGTGGCCCCGGGGTGCAAGGACTTTCTGTGCACAACCAAGTTCGACGTGGTCTACAGGGGTCGTTCGGCTCACGCTGGAGGCGCGCCGAACGAGGGCAGGAACGCTCTCCTCGCAGGTGCCTCGGCCTCGCTCGCACTTGCCGGAATACCTCCTCACAAGCAGGGGGCGACACGCCTGAACGTCGGTGTTATGCAGGCGGGGACGGGCCGCAACGTAGTGCCGGCGAGGGCCGTTCTGAAGGTTGAGACCAGGGGGCAGACCCCCGACCTCGACGACTATGTATATGCCCGGGCCATGGAGGTGGTCGCGGGTGCGGCTACGATGTACGGGGTGGAGTACGACGTGGCGAAGATGGGAGAGGCGGTAGATGCCGTCAGCGACGGTGAGCTTGTCGAACTTGTCGCGGACAGGGCGCTTTCGATCCCGGGCGTGACAACGGTCGCCCCCGTGTTGAGCCTGGGGGGCAGCGAGGATGTGTCATGGATGATGCGCGCCGTGCAGGGGCGGGGCGGGAAGGCCGTCTACTTCGTCCTTGGCTCTGACATCGCGGCCGGGCACCACAACGAGTACTTCGACATCGACGAGGGGGTCATCGGAACAGGCGTCTCCCTGTTCGCCGACCTGGTGTTCTCGCTCCAGAGGAGGGGATAGCTTTTAAAGAGGGGGTGCTGATTGCTTGTTTTCACCCTTAACCCGGTCAAATGGGCCGGCGCAAGGGAAATTCCGTTCAACAAGGAGGGTTATTCATGGCCGACAAAGAGCAACAGGCGCCAAAAAGAGGCTTTTTCATGATGTTCATAAGGGGAATCGAGATAGTGGGCAACTGGCTGCCTCACCCCTTCTGGCTTTTCGTGATTCTATCGCTCATAGTCGTCTGGCTCTCGCAGTACCTTGGCAGCCAGGAGGTGTCCGTCAGCTACATGGCCGCAAAGGCGGGCGAGGCACCGCAGGAGGTTACTGTCACGGTCCAGAACCTGCTCACCTACAAGTACATGCGGACCTTCATGGCGGATTTCGTCAAGACCTACGTCAATTTCGCGCCCCTCGGATTGATAGTCGTAATGACGCTGGGAATAGGTCTGGTCGAGCAGTCCGGGATGATCTCGGCCCTGATGAGGAAGACCATCCTCGGGGCCCCGTCATACCTGGTCACCGCAGCCCTCGCGATAATCGGGATTAACGCCAACCTGGCATCCGACGCGGGCATCATCTTCACACCGGCAATAGGCGGCGCGGTCTTCAAGGCGTTGGGGAGGAACCCGTGGATAGGCGTGGTGACTGGCTTCGCCGCTGCGTGCGGAGGGTTCACCGCCAACTTCTTCATAGCCGGTACGGACGCCCTGCTCGCAGGAATAACAGAGTCCGCGGCGAAGGGCATGAACATCCCCGGGGCGACCCACCCGCTCATCAACTGGTACTTCCTCGCGGTGGCCACCGTTGTCGTCATGTTCGTGACGACCTACGTGACCGAGAGGTTCACCGTCAAGGTGCTGGGTGACTCCGACTACGGCAGGGACGCGGAGGCCCTGAAGGAGCACAGGG
>JAKJGK010000146.1 GCA_022704435.1 Synergistota bacterium
GAGCGGCTTGCGTCCTCCGCCGAGAACTCCACGTCCTCGACCAGCCCGCGGGCGTGCGTCACCGCTCGGCGCACCTCCGCCAGCACCTGCTCAGGGGTCATCTTCAGCTTGTACTCCATGTGGATCGGGCTAGTCGCGATGAAGGTGTGTATGCGCGGCTTTTTCGCGCCCTTCACAGCCGCCGCGGCAGCCTGCACGTCCTCCCTCCTGGTGCGCGCCAGCCCTGCGATGATCGGGCCCTCCACCCTGTCGGCCACCAGCTTGACCGCCTCGAAGTCCCCCGGCGACGCCGCCGGAAAGCCCGCCTCTATGACGTCAACCTTCATCCTCGCGAGCTGCGCGGCTATCTGCAGCTTCTCCTCCGTGTTCAGGTTGATCCCGGGCGCCTGCTCCCCGTCCCTCAGAGTGGTGTCGAAAATGCGCACGTAATCCCTCATGTTTCCCCTCTCCTTTCGCTTTCTCCTGAAAAAAGGTACAAAAAAAAGAGGCCGGGACCCCATTGAAGAGGTTCCGGCCTCGGGTTGCCGATGCGCAGCTCAGCAGGCTGCCGGCGTCCCAGGCGGGAACCGGCGTCCGAGGAGCAGGCCGAAGGAGGCAGCGTTGTTAATGCTGAATACGGTCGCGAATATCATGGCTGTCCCCCTCCTCTCCCCGGCATCCGCCGAATTTCGAAGCATTATGAGCGCAATCTGCTGGAATGTCAATAGGCTGATCGAAGAAAGATAATGCGGAGCCAGTGTCATCCCGACGACCGACAGGGGGGAGGAAACCCGGACCGGGTTGGCGGAGCCAAGGTCATCCCGAACGAGCGAAGCGAGGAGGGATCCCGAACCGGGTTGGCTGAAATCGAGGTAAAATAGTCAAAATCGTTGTCCCTTCAAAATGCGGGCGGTTGCATATTTTGCGAGGTGATGCGGGATGAACCCGGAGAGGGTCGTTCGCGGCGCGGTGAGGCGCCTTGCGGACCTGCCGAACGTGGGTCCGGCCACGGAGAGGGACCTTTTGCTTCTCGGGATAGAGAGGCCGGAGGACCTCAGGGGTCTTTGCCCGTTCAAGATGTACGAGGAGCTGTGCGAGAGGACGGGGTGCCGGCACGACCCCTGCGTCATCGACGTGTTCATGTCCGTGACCGACTTCATGAACGGAGGCGCGCCGAGGCCGTGGTGGGATTACACGGAGGAGCGAAAGCGAAGGACCGCTCTATGAGGGGCGCACGGAGAGCTGGCAAAGACGGCTGACCACTGGACGACAAAAAGCCGCCCCTCGAATGGGGCGGCTTTGGCTTCCACTCTTGCTCGTTCTTCTACAGGCCGTACTTCTTCAGTATCTCGGCGTGGGTGCCGTCGGCCTTCATCTCGTCGAGCGTCTTCTGCATGGCCTGGATCAGCTCGTCGTCGACGTCCTTGTGGAAGGCGAAGGAGACGTCGCTCCTGCTGAGGTTCCAGATGGACTCGTAGTCGTCCGGGTTGAAGCCCATCTCCCCTACCAGGGTCTTCGCGCTGGTGATGCTGTAGATCCAGATGTCTATCCTGCCCTCGTTGAGCTTCTTGATGTTCTGGTCGTTCGAGGGGACTCGGTCGATATTCTTGATGCCGGCCTCCTTGGCCAGGTTGTCGCCCTGGTCGTCGCGGATGACGCCGGCCCTGAGGTCGACGAGGTCCGCCGCCGATGCGGCCTTCAGCCCCTTGCTCTTGAGCGCCACGGCGTCGAACGACAGCACGTGCACGGGGCCGACCCACTTGAACATGGGCAGGCGCTCTTCGGTTACGGTCATGGAGAACAGGCAGGTGTTGGGGGTCTTCTGAACCTCGTTGTAGCTCCTGGCCCAGGGCAGCACCTGGATGTCCTTCGCGGTCTTGGTCCCGCCCATCCTGTGGATGATCTCCACCAGCACGTCCACCGCCAGGCCGGTGGGAGTCCCGTCCTCTCCGGTCATGTTCAGCGGCGGGTAGTCCTCGGTCATGTACGTGATATCATCCACCGTCAGAGCCCACGCGCCCGTCGCGAAAAGACACAGAGTCGCTGCCAGCAAAACCTTCACGGACAACTTCATTGCACACTCCTCCTTTTTTATTCCTGCGATCCTCGCAGTGGCACCGCACTCGAACGCACGGTTTTTCACTTCGAAAAACCCCCCTGCATTCATGTGCAGAATATCATGGAGGGTTGAAAAGTCAAGTGATTCGCGGTCTGTTTCGAGTCCGATTTTTCCTCCGAGAGATCGTCGTACGTCGAAGGCTTGGGCCCCTCTCGGTCGACATTCCCCCTAGTCGACAGGCTCCCTGTTTGTCGGTTCGTTGGCTTCGCACGCCTGTCCCGGCTGGGCGGCATGGATAATTTGCGTATTATAGAGTATGATTAATGAATATAACATTTTTTTAGAAGGAGGGGTACCGATGCGAAGGAAATTCGTGTTGTGCCTGGCAATGGCGCTCCTGCTGGTCGCGAGCGCGGCGTTTGCGCAGGATGTTTTCGGCTGGGGGGAGCAGATTCGGGCCGCACCGGGTAGGGACGCCGAGCTCAAGGGCGACCCGCTGGTGGTTCCGAAGGGTTCGATGGCGACGGTCACGAAGGTGGAGTGCGACGGGAATGGTTTCTGGATTCAGGGTCCTCTGTCGGAGACCTTCATACCGGCTTCGAAGGCGGTGGGGCTCGTCCTGTCGCCGGGGGAGTACTACGTGTACCCGAACCTGAAGCCGAAGCAGGCGCGGGCATCGGTGACCGTCACAGCCGCCTGGTGAGAGCGCACCTCCGTCGCTGACTGTTTTCGGCAATTCGCATGAAAAAAAGAGGATAACCGAAAGACCAAGTGTAGGAAGAGTCTAAACCCTCGTGTTCACTCGAAAGCTGGATTAGCGTTGATTGTCCAGCCGAAGGGGGCAGTCCATTTGGCGGGAGTCGGTTTGCCTGAGAAAAGGGCCGCGAGGACGGGCGAGAGAAATGCATCCGCTTGAAATACGATTTCTTCGAATGAGTCAGGGATGCGATCATCTCCGAGTCTTCTTCGGAAAGCCTCCCACTGCGTCTGTTTGACGGAGATGAATGCATCGGTGAATGCATCGATCAACGGAGGAGGCGCTGTCCCCCTTCGACCGAGTGTCTGGCTAATGGCCTCGGCAAGGAGGATTCCATCGAAATCGAACTGCCGTGACAACAACCAGATATCGTAGAAATCCTTCATCCGACTGTTGATGGCACCTAGTTTGATTGCTGTCTCGATTTTCTCGGCGATGGCGCTCTCGCGACTGTAGCAAAGCAAGCTTGGCGCCGGGAAATCCAGCAGGGTCGGAAATATAGCCTTCTCGGCCCCGGGATATACCACGTCGCCAAAACCGACGTCGATCTGCATACGGATTTGCGCGGAGTCCAATTTGCACTGGAACCGAATCCTGATTCCCTCGTAATCCGCGTCCTCTGCGATACGTTCCGACTGTATGGAATCAGGATCGAAAACCAGGCCGTCCTCTTCAACGTCGACTTTCAATATGTCTTTGACTCTTGCGATAATATCGGCTTCCTGATTGCTCGTCATCCCAAGCATATCGATATCCATGGTCGGACGGGACTCGGGCGAGCCCCAAACCCTCAACATCAGGGCCCCCTTAAGGACGAACCGGTCGGCTTGAGATGATCTGGAAAGCCGGTAGAGAAACCGCTCCATTGCGTAGTATTGAAGCAACTCATTGAATGGACGCCGGTCGCTCCTGGAGCGATTTAAAAGACGTTGACGGACTGAGGCGGAGACATTCTTGAGATTGGTCATGCAATGACCTCCAGGTACGGTCGTATTACATTCCCGACGCGGCAAATCCTGGCGTATTCGGACAGCTTGGCGAGGTTGGCGTTCTTTCTTTTCTTATAGAGTCTCAGCGCCTCCAGAACCACGTCCATTCCGATTTTGTTGCGGAACTTGAAGCAGTCTGCCAGAGTTTTCTCCGGGCAGTAGATTTTTACAGGAACGCCGTCGATCGAATGCTCTTCGATGCCCGACTTATATGACTCGTTCGAGTATCTGTGGGCCAGCAAGGGAGGGTGTTCGAGCGCAGGGACCCGCGAGTTTCTCGGCACCGCAACGAAAACAGCGCGGGGGATCTGCGTCGTGATGTCATGGTAGGCCAGAGCGGAGACAAGGCAGATGACGGCGTTCGGAAAGCGAAGGCTGACCGTCGCTAGATCGGGATCGCCGATCGGAGGCAGATCGGCCAGGCGATAGACGCCTCTGCTGACCCGTTCGATTACACCTCGGTCATTGAGCGAATAGAGCATGTAACGGGTGATGCCTTGCTTGATGGCAACGCTCATCCGAAGCTGTCCGCCGTGCTTGCGGAAGATATTCTCGAGTCGTTCCTCAGTCGCCGGTTTCAGATAAAACGCCTCCACTTGTTGTTAAGTGGCAGCATTATGTCTGATCTCTGTTGAAAATGCAAGGCGGGATCCCTCGCCGCCTGGCAGGCTACCGGCGG
>JAKJGK010000036.1 GCA_022704435.1 Synergistota bacterium
TGGAGGCGAGGGCGGCCTGGAGATCGCTCTGCACGCGGGTCCAGTTCTCCCGCGACACGGAGAAACCCGCCGCGTATCTGTGCCCTCCCCACGCGTTCAGCCTGGCGGACAGGGCTCCCAGCACGCCCACGGCGTCCCCCCCCTCCGGGACGCGAAGGGTGCCGCGTATGCCTCCGCTTACCGGGGCCGCGAGGGCCACCGGCGCCCCGGTCCTGCTGCATATCCTGCTGGCCACTCCGCTGAGGATGCCGACGGGCCAGCTCTCGCCCAGTATTACATTGGTGCCTTCGGCAACTATCCCGGAGGCGTCCTCGGATATCTGCAGCGAGAGGGACTGGCGCTTGCGGTTAAGCGCGACAAGGGCCTCGACTGAGTCGTCCAGCCCTGTCGACCCGAGCAGGACGTCGACCGCGGTGTCGGCCGTGTCCATCCTTCCGGCGGCGTTTATGCACGGGATCACCTTCATCGACAGGGTCTCCTCGGTGAGGCCTCCCGCCCCCGCGGTGATCCCGAGCTTCGAGAGCAGCCTGGCCAGGCCGGGGCGCGGCGACCTGGAGATCCTGTCCATGCCCCTTCGGACCAGCGCCCGGTTGAGGGGAGTGAGGGGGACGCAGTCCGCTATGGTGGCCAGGGCGACAAGGTCGGTGGTCCCGGCCAGCCTGCTCCTTGGCACTATCTCGTGCTGCCAGGCCCAGGCCCACAGCACGCCGGTGGCGCAGAGGGAGAGCCCCCCGGACTCGGTCGGTTGAAGAACCCGCGAGGCGTGCGGATTGACCACGCACGGGTGCGGGGCCGCTCCGGGCTCGGGCAGGTGATGGTCGAAGACGAACACGTTCACGCCCGAGCGCGAGACCCTCTCGAGCAGCTCGGCGTCCTTGGTCCCGCAGTCGGTCACCACCAGCGTGTCCCACCCGAACGACATGAGGCGGTCGAGCAGCTCCCCGTGCAGCCCGTACCCGTGGTCGTGCCTGTGCGGGATGAAGAAGCGCGCCTGCTCGGCCCTTCCGCGGCAGAGCTCCAGGGCGAGCGTGGTGGACGACACCCCGTCGGCGTCGTAGTCCCCGTAGACCAGCACCCTGCCGAGGGTGCGCAGCCCCTTCCACCTGGCCGCCGACTCGGCGGCGTTGTCGCCGAGCTGGAGTCCGTCCAGCATCTCCTCCAGCGCGCCCTCCTCCAAAAACTGGGGGATTCCCCGACCAAGCCCGCAAGCAGGGGCGGCGGAGCTGCACTCCCGGCTCCTCAACACGGCCGCGGTCAGGAAGGAGCAACCTATCCTGGCCGCCAGCTCTCCCGTGGCCGAGTCCGGCCTGTAAAGGCGAAGGGCGTCCGAGCTGCAGAGGGCCGTCACCTGCCCAAGTCCCTCTCGTGCGCGGATACGCCCCTTGTGCGGCGCTCTGATTCCAGTCGTCGTCCTGTCCGTCTTCCTGTCACGGTATCTCACTCCATCTTTCTCGCGTCCGTCGCAAAGCGTGCGATTAAGGCGCACAAAACGCCCGTTCATTTTTATTCATTGTAGTCGGAGAGGCTTGATAAGTAAACTCCCGCCGGGGTAACGGCTACGCTTCGTCGCCCTCGAGCCCCGGCCACAGCGCGGGGACCTCCTCCTCGGGGAACTCTGCGAGCTTTTTGCCCACCGAGGCCCGAAGAAAGTCGTCCACCCATCGAAACACGTCGTTCCTGGCTATGGTCTTTCGCAACCAGCGCATGCGCCGCCTTCTCTCCTGCTCCACCATGGACAGGCCTTCGGCTATGGCGGACGCCACCGCGTCGACGTCGTAGGGGTTGACCAGAAGGGCTCCCTTGGCAAGCTGGATGGCAGCCCCCGCGAACTCGCTCAGGATCAGCACGCCCCTGGCGTCGGTCTTGCAGGCGCAGTACTCCTTGCACACGAGGTTCATGCCGTCCTTCAGCGACGTCACGAGCGCCATGTCCGCCCCACGGTAGAGAGCGGCCAGCTCCTCTCGAGACACCGAGCCGTAGCGCCAGTGAACCGGGACCCACCTGGTCGTCGAATACTCGCCGTTGATCCTGCTTATGAGCAGCTCTATCTCCTGCTTCAGGTCAAGGTACTCTCCGACCGTCTCCCTGCTCGGGACCACCACCTGCATCATGCTGACCCTCTCCCGGTGCTCCGGGTTAAGCTGAAGGAAGCGCTGAAAACCCCTGAGCCTCTCGGGGATCCCCTTCGAGTAGTCAAGGCGGTCCACTCCGAGCAAATACCTGTCCGCGGTTATCTCTTTCTGAATCTCCCTTGATCGCGCAATGACGCTCTTCGACGAGGCCAGGGCCGAGAAGGAGCGGAAATCTATGCTGATGGGCACGGCGCCGACCAGGAAGGCCTCGTCCTTCTTGCGGACTCGTACCACGTTTCCTCTGCCGGAGACCTTCATCTCCGGGTAGAAGACCTTGAGGCAGTCGATGAAGTTCCTCCTGTCCCTCATGGTCTGAAATCCCACGAACGAGTAGCTTGTAAGCTGCGACAGTATGTGCCTTCTCTGGGGCATCTTCATGAAGATGTCCACGCTGGGGAAGGGTATGTGCAGAAAGAACGAGACCTTGAGCCCCGGCCTCTTCTCCCGCAGCATCCTGCCCAGCGGTATCAGGTGATAGTCGTTGACCCAGACGTAATCGCCCTCCTTCATGTGCCTCAGCAGGACCTTCGCGAACTTCTCGTTGGCGGCCATATACCCGTCCCAGAAGGACGGGTTGAAGTCGCACCTGCCCTGGAGGTCGTGAAACAGCGGCCACAGCACCGAGTTGGAGAACCCGGAGTAGAAGGAGTCCAGGTCCTCGCTGGTCAGGTTCACGGGCAGAAGCCGGTAACCGCTCTCCGCGGATACCCGCCTGAGGATGCCGCCAAGGGCGGCCGGCGGCGTGTCCTCCAGGGTCCCCGGCCAGCCGGCCCATACCCCGCCCTTGTTCTTCAGCGCCGGGCTCAGGGCGTTGACCAGCCCTCCCGACGCGGGCCTCCCCGCCAGCCTTCCCTCCTCGGTCGATAGCGTGACCGGAAGGCGATTGGATACTATCAGCAGACGTTCCTGTGCTTTCATCTTCTTCTACCCCCCGCGCCGGTCTTCGTCAGCGCTTCTCTCCACAGGCCAAGGAAAGCCTCGGTACATCCGGGGCTTATGCGCAGCTCCGCCTCGGTCCTCGCCCGGTCGCCGACCAGTATGCCGAGCCCGCGCCCACGCAGGACCCTGAACGCGTCCTCATCCGTGACGTCGTCGCCCAGGTAGCAGACCGGCCCGCCCCGCTCTTCGAGAATGCGCTCCATGGCCCTCCCCTTCGTGCACCCTGGAAGCCGATATTCTACTCCCCCATTGAAGGGCAGGACCTCCAGCCCCGCCTGCCTGGCAGCCCGGACGAGACGGTCGGATACGACATCGTAGGATTCCTTCACACTGTCTCTGCCGCGCCAGTGCAGGGCGACCGAGATAGGTTTTCTCTCGACGGCGGGGGGTGGAAAACCCGACAGTTCCGAGGCCAGCGATTCCAGGGCGTGTGACTCCCAATCCCGAAGGGACGGGCTGTTCAGGACGCCTTCGGCGGTCAGCCTCTCCCACCCGTGGCACCCACGTATCTCCACGGGGAGCCCAAGCAACGAGGCCACCTCCTCCGCCCTCCGGCCGGAGAGGATCAGCAGATCCCCCCCTGCCTCGAGGATGGCCTCGAGAGCCCTCCTCACCGAGGGAGGAGGCACAGCCTCGTTCCTCTCCTTTCGAAAGGGCGCCAGGGTTCCGTCGTAGTCGCTGACCAGCAGCGGATCGCCGCCCGCACCGCTCAACAGCTGCTCCACCGCGTCGGCAAGCGGACGCCCGCAGGTCAGATCCACCGCTCCCACTCCCCTCCCGGCGAGTCGAGGGCGATCAGCAGGGACAGGTAGCGGCGAAGCTGTCCAGTGATCAGGAAGTTCTCCAGCACGTACTGGCGGGCGTTCACCCCCATGCGCTCCCTCTTCCACCTGTGGGCCAGCAGGTAGCGTATCCGCATGGCCGCCCCCTCCGGGGAGCGAACCCGAAAGCCGTTGAAGCGGTTTATAATCTGGAGCCTTATGCCCCCGACATCCCCGCCGATCACCGGCTTCTTCTTCCAGAGGGCCTCGGTCACCGTCAGTCCGAAGCCCTCCTTGGTGGACTTCTGCATGACCACCGCCGCGCCAGTCTGAAGCGCGTTGATCGTACGGTGGGCGTCCGGAGGTAGGACCAGCACGTGGATGTCCGGGTCCTGCGCGGCGGCCCTCTGGACCTCGTCGAGGACCGCGCCGGACTCCGGGTCGTCCGTCGCCCCTCCCCCGGCCAGCACCAGGCGCAGGTCCACGTGCTTCCTTGCGATTCGGAAGCTCTCTATCACCCCCAGAGGATCCTTGAACCTGTCGAAGCGGGACACCTGCAGCACAACGGGTTTGTCCAGCGGGACGCCCAGCTCGCCGTAGACCCTCTCGGCCTCCCCCTTTTGAAGCGGGATGTTCTTGTCGCTGAGGGGGTCTATGCTCGGCGTGATGAGGCACTGCGTATGGGGCAGGGGCTGGGCGAAGTCGGGGAGCGAGAAGATGGAGGCGTCGTACCCCTCCACGTGTTTTTTCACAAAGCGCCACACGGAGCGATTGGGGGAGCTTACGTCTATATGGCAGCGCCAGATCCACTTCCCCCTCCTGCCCGGAAGAAGCCCAAGCAGGGCCGCGGGCTGCGGGTCGTGGATGAACACGTAGTCCGCGTCCTCGAGTGTCCCGCCCAGCCTCAGGGCATTGAGGCGGCTGGTCTCGGCGTAGGCCTCCACCTGCCCCTCGGAGAGCCCCCCCGGCATCCCCTGGAGCGAGTTGTGGAGGGTCTTGGTGCAGGCGAAGAACTCGGGGTTCCCCTCGATGACCTCCCAGGAGACGTCGAGCCCGAGGGCCCTGGACAGCGGGACCATCGAGGACAGTATCTCGGCCACTCCCCCTCCCTCCTTGGTGGAGTTCACGTGCACTATCCTCTTTCCTCGGAGCATGTCGGCTATGATCTTCAGGCTGTCCATGGTGTGAGGGCCGACCACCTCGGCGTAACGCGCGATCATATCAGGCATTCTCCGCGCCCCCTCCCCTTGAGAACCTGCCCAGGATGGACACAACCTGCGTCTTGAGCTCCCCGAGGGAGAACAGGTAGGTGTCCACCGACTGGAGCGACGTCCTCAGGCGCTCGGTCCCGGCGCCGAACTGCTCGAGCCACGCGGTGAAGTCGTCCTTCCCCTCCGCGGAGCGCCTCCTGCCGTCTATGTAGTGGTGAAAGAAGCTCTGCAGGCTCGTGGTCCTCACGGCTTCGATGAAGTCCCGCAGGGACGAGACTTCGCGACCGGTGTCGAACATCAGCTTGGTGCAGGCGATGAAGTGGAACTCCCTGTCGCCCTTCTTCCAGCTCAGGAAGTCCCCCCTGTCCAGGTGCGCGTCCAGTATGTCCTCCAGCACGGCGCGGACCTCCTCCAGGCCGGAGCAGTCCGCGGCGTTGATCGCGCTGAGCTCCTCCGCGAGTTCGGCATCTCCCAGGGCGCTGTCAGCCCAGGAGGCGAAGTCGTTGTTGTACTCCGACTCGGCGATATGGGGGCGCAACATCCTGCCCCAGAAGTGGTAGTATATCGAGCTGACCGGCGCGGCCGGCAGGGCCGCGCGCAGCTCGCGAAGCGACTGGACGCGCAGGCCGGTGCTGGTCGTGAGAAGCGAGCAGTCCATGAACCTGAACGGGACGAGGTTTGCATTCTCCGTCATCTGGCTGTACCTCCTTTTTCTCCCAATCTCAACTCCCTGTCGAATTCCGTGCTGAAATGCGCCTAAGAGTATATCACTATCAGCGCGGCGGTATAAAAATAGCCCGCCCATGCAGGGCGGGCCCCTTGAAGTGAGCTTCTGCGGCCGGTCAGGCCTTCTGCGGCGACTTCGTCCACCAGCCCGCCAGCAGGCTGGCTACCACGAAGATCGAGCTGTAGGTCCCGACGATTATCCCGATGAGCAGGGCGAACGAGAAGCCGCGCAGCACGTGCCCTCCCCACAGGAAGAGCGCCGCCAGCGGCAGCAGTGTCGTGAGCGAGGTGTTGATCGTTCGCGACAGGGTCTCGTTTATGGAGTTGTTGAGCAGAGTGATAATCCCGTCGGTCTTCAGTGTCCGCCAGTTCTCGCGCACCCTGTCCAGCACGACGATGGAGTCGTTGAGCGAGTAGCCCACGATCGTGAGTATGGCCGCGATGAACGACGATGATATCTCCATGCCCGTCAGGCTGAAGATCCCCAGGGTGATTATCGAGTCGTGCACGAGGGCGAGCACGCTCACCACCGCGAAGCGGAACTGGAAGCGCACAGAAATATAGATCAGGATTCCGCCGAGGGCCAGCCCCAGCGCGATCATCGCCTCCCTCCTGAGCTCGGCGCCGACCACCGGTCCGACCTTCTCGATGCCCACGATGTGCATGTCCGGGTACTTCGCCTTCAGCGCGCTCGTGACCGACTCCCTGGCCTTGTCGTCGTCGGACCCCGTGCGCACGATCATGCCGGTGTCGCTGTAGGCCTGGATCACGGCCCCCTCCTGTCCGACGGAGGCCAGGATTTCCCGGACGTCGCCGACCGACGCCCCGCCGGGGAACTCCACCTGCAGCACGTTGCCGCCCGTGAAGTCGATCCCGAGGTTAAGCCCCCTGATGGCGACGAGCCCGAGGCTGACCACCACCAGGACCAGGCTTGCCATCAACGACAGCCTGCGGTACTTCATGAAATCTATGTAGAAAGTCTTCATAGCCTGTTCTCCGCCTCTCTCAGGAACGGGCCGCGGCCTTGGCGGCACGCGCGCTCATAAACAGCTGGAGGATGGTGCGAGTGACGACGACGTTGCAGAACACGCCCGCCACTATGCCCACGCTCAGGGTAACCGCGAACCCCCTGACGGGGCCGCTCCCGAAGTAGAAGAGCACCGCCGCCGCGATGAGCGTAGTGATGTTGGCGTCGAGTATCGTGACGAGAGCCTTCTTGAACCCGGCGTCCACCGAGGCCATCGGAGTCTTGCCCGAACGGAGCTCCTCCCTCATGCGCTCGTAGATAAGCACGTTGCCGTCCACGGCCATGCCTATCGTCAGCACTATGCCCGCGATGCCGGGCAGGGTCAGGGTCGCCTTGAGCGAGATGAGCCCGGCGAACACCAGCAGGATGGCCACGGCCAGCGCGGCGTCTGCCGCAAGCCCCAGGTAGCGGTAGTAGATCAGCATGAACAGGAACACCAGCGCGGCCCCGACGAGGCCGGCCTGTATCCCCGCCCTGATCGAGTCCTCGCCCAGGCTCGGCCCCACCGAGCGGTTCTCTATGACGTCGACCGCCACAGGGAGGGCCCCCGCGCGCAGCATGATGGACAGCCTCCCTGCCTCGGCCGGCGAGAAGCGGCCCGATATCTGGGCGTGGCCGCCCGTGATCCTCTCCTGCACCACCGGGGCGGAGATGACCACCCCGTCGAGGACGATGGCGATCTGCTTGCCCACGTTGGCGAAGGTGGCCGCGTCGAACAGCTTTGAACCCTCGGAGCTGAACGAGAGGGCCACCACCGGGCGCCCGAGGTGGTCGTACTGGGTCTTGGCGTCTATGAGATCCTTGCCGCCCACCAGGACCGTCCCGAGCAGGTAGAACCTGCCCTCGTCGGACTTGGCCACCATTCCGCCCTCCACCGATGCCGACTGGCGCTCAAGCTCCTCCTTCTGGGCGTCGATAGCCTTGACGGCCTCGTTCCAGCGGGCCTGCGCCTTCTCGAACTCCTCGTCGGAGTCGTAGTTCTTCCTCTCGGCGGCCGGCGGGACCGGCGAGGTGGACGTCACCACCGCCCGGAACTCCAGCAGCGCGGTCTTGCCTATCAGATCGAGGGCCGCATCCGGGTCCTGAATTCCCGGCAGGTCGACTATGATCCTGTCCGCGCCCTCCCTCTGGATGACCGGCTCGGCGACGCCGAACTGGTCCACTCGGTTCCTGAGCACCGCAAGAAGCCGCTCCAGGCTGTCCTCGGTCACCTTGCTGTCAGCCGTATCCTTCGCCTGGAGGACTATGTGCGCCCCGCCCTTCAGGTCAAGCCCCAGGTTGATCCTGCCCTTTATCGGGAAGACCATGAACAGGGCCGCAAGCACCACCACGGCGACTAGCAGGAGCCGCCAGCGGTCTCGTCTCAACATTAGTTTTTTCCCTCCGTTGCTTTCGCAGATTGTCGAATCAGTCGCCCGCCACCCGGACGGAGTCGCCCGGGACGGCGGTGTTAGTCCGCTTTCTCCCCGGTCTCCTCCTTCGAGTGCTGGACCGGCGCGGCCCGCTTGCTGGCCACCGCCGACTTGAGCAGGCGAATCTTCACGCCGTCGGCTATCTCGACCACCAGGCTGTCATCCTTCACCTCGCGGATCGTGCCGTAGAAGCCGCCGATCGTGACCACCTGGTCCCCCCTGGTGAGCGACGACAGGAGCTCGTCCTGGGCCCTCTGCCGCTTCTTCTGAGGACGGATGATGAAGAAGTAGAATATCACCACAAACAGGGCGAGGGGGAAGAGCATCCCCATCACGCTGCCCTGTCCGCCCGCGCCGCCCGCCACCTGTCCACACTGCTGTTCCAAAAAAAACGCCTCCTTAAATTGGGTTCCGACGCCCTCTCCGCCCGGAGAGCGGCACGGCTTCACGATAAACGGAGCTACTGCCCCCTGTGCTTCAGGTAGAAGAGCAGCTTCTCCAGTTCAACCGATATGTCGACGCTGTAGAGCAGGACATCGTCCGGCAGGGCCAGCGACACCGGGGAGAAGTTCAGTATCCCCTTGACGTTGCCCGAGGCCGTGACCCTGTCGGCGACGTACTGCGCCGCACCGGAGGGGACTGATATTATGACGACCTCTATGTTCTGCTCGCGCAGCACGCGCGGGGCGTCGTCGATCGAGTAGCATGGAGTCCCCAGGATCTTCGTTCCTATCTTCGCCGGGTCCACGTCGAAAAGGGCCTTTATCTGGAATTTCTCGCTCCGGAAGCCCTTGTACCCCAGTATTGCCTCTCC
Organism: Synergistota bacterium; assembly: GCA_022704435.1. Lineage (GTDB taxonomy): Bacteria > Synergistota > Synergistia > Synergistales > Aminobacteriaceae > JAAYLU01. The sequence goes on from JAKJGK010000036.1 coordinate 9,023, forward strand.
CAGCCGGCCGACGCCGGCGAGCCCGATGGACCACAGCCTGGGGGACGAAAGGACCGCGCCCAGGTGCCTGTAGAGTCTGTCGACGTGGTACCCCACCCCGCGCTTGCCTATCTCGCCGAAGTACGACAGGTCCTTCCTCACCTGGCTGGCCTTGTAGGAGAGCATCTCTCCGATCTCCTTGGAGGAGATGACCTTGCGCCCCTCGCCGGTCACGCGTTCCAGCAGGCGGTGGTATTTTACCAGCCGCTCGACGGTGGGCTCCGATACTTTAACGTCCTTCATCTGCGCACACCCTTCAAAAGCAAATCCAGGCCGATGTCACCCGGCCGCCCGAGATCAACCCTTCCAGGCAACGACCTCGATCTCGACCAGGGCACCCCTCGGCAGTGCGCTTACCTCGACGAACGAGCGAGCCGGGGGCTCCTTGTCGAAGAATCTGGCGTAGACCCCGTTGACCGCTGCGAAGTCACCCATGTCGACCGCGAACACCGTGGCCTTGACAACGTCGGACAGGGCGTAGCCCGCGCCCTCGAGGACCGCCTTCACGTTCTTGAGGACCTGCTCGGCCTGCTCCTCGACTCCTCCCGGCACGAACTGCCCGGTCGCCGGGTCCATGGGAAGCTGCCCCGAGCAGAACAGGAGCCCTCCCGCCGCCACCGCCTGGCTGTACGGCCCGACCGCCGCCGGGGCCTTGTCTGTTGAGAATATCCGCTTCATGTCATATTCCTCCTCGCGAAAGTTGATTTTTTCACCGCTACCTGGCCGCGCCGCCGCGGAACTGCGACAGCCCGGCGTAGGGGGCGCGGTCGAGACGCTCCTCGATGCGCAGCAGCTGGTTGTACTTGGCCACCCTGTCTATCCTGGCCGGGGCGCCCGTCTTTATCTGCCCAGCTCCGGTCGCAACCGCCAGATCGCTGATGAACGAGTCGTCGGTCTCCCCCGAGCGGTGGGAGATGACCGTCGCGTAGCCGTGGCGCTTCGCCATTGCCATGACGTCGAGGGTCTCCGACAGGGTGCCGATCTGGTTCAGCTTGATCAGGACGGCGTTGGCCACTCCCTCTTTTATCCCCCTGGACAGCTTCTGCGGGTTGGTGACGAACAGGTCGTCCCCGACGATCTGGATCCTGGAGCCGAGCCTCTCGGTCATCAGCTTCCACCCGGCCCAGTCGTCCTCGGCCATTCCGTCCTCTATGGACAGGATCGGGTAGTCCCTGCAGAGCTGCTCGTAGTAGCCGGTCATCTCCTCCGCGGAGAAGGCCCTGCCCTCCCCGGCAAAGTGGTACTTGCCGTCCTTGAATATCTCGGACGACGCCACGTCGAGCGCGACCGAGATCTGCCTGCCGGGGGCGTAGCCGGCCTTCTCGACTGCCTCGAGGATCAGGTCTATGGCCTCCCGGTTGCTCTTCAGGTCGGGCGCGAAGCCGCCCTCGTCGCCGATCGCGGTGCTGTAGCCGCGCGCAAGGATGGACTTCTTCAGCACGTGGTAGGTCTCGACCCCCATGCGAAGGGCCTCGGCGAAGGTGTCGGCACCGTGGGGGACCAGCATGAACTCCTGTATGTCGACGTTGTTGTCGGCGTGCGCGCCGCCGTTGATCACGTTCATCATCGGGGTGGGCAGGGAGAACGGGCCGAGCCCCCCTATCCAGGCCCACAGCGGCAGGTCGTGGTCCTCTGCCGCCGCTCGCGCCGCCGCCAGCGACACCCCGAGCATGGCGTTGGCGCCGAGGGACTCCTTGTTGGGCGTGCCGTCCAGCCCGATCATGGCGGCGTCCAGCGCGGCCTGGTCGTCCGCGTCGAACCCCATCAGCTCGGGGGCGATCTTCTCGTTGATGTTCTCGACGGCCTTCAGGACACCCTTGCCCAGGTAGCGATCCCCGCCGTCGCGCAGCTCCAGGGCCTCGTAGCTGCCGGTCGAGGCCCCCGACGGGACCGACGCTCTACCGACGGCGCCGCTGTCGAGCCAGACCTCGGCCTCGACCGTCGGGTTGCCGCGCGAGTCGATTATCTCTCTTCCGTTGATACCTATGATACAGCTCATTCAACACCATCTCCCGTTCCAGGATCTATGAAACCTCTCTCTACCAGGGCCTCTCAGACGGGTCGACCCTGCGCTCCTCCAGGACGGCCCAGGCGTCGCCGGGCTGCATCCGCTTCAGCGCCGGCTCGTCCGCGCAGCAGACCTCCACCGCCAGCACCCTGGAGACGTAGGCTATCTCAACCCGGTCGCCGAGGCGCACCTCGGCGGAGGGCTTGCACTGCCTCCCGTTGAGGCGGACCGCCCCCACCTCGATCATCTCCTGCGCGACAGTCCTTCTCTTGACGAGCCGCGCCAGCTTAAGAAATTTGTCCAGTCTCAAGAAAACGTTCCTCCGTAATCAGGGCCCAAGGAAGTATATCAAAAAACCGAGGGAAATATCAATTCTTTCACAAAGTCGCGCAGGGAGTCGCGCGCGGGAGGAGGGACTTTGATCAGGGCGCGGTCCTTCCCCCTCGCTTGAGCTGCCTGGCCAGCTCCTGGAAGCGCAGCAGCTGAGCGTCGGACGCCTCGCCCCTGGACAGGATCACCTTCAGCTCGTCGTACTCCCGCCTGAGGCAGCGGGTGGACAGTATCTCCATCAGGACGGGCCCCGGGTCGGACGCGCGGCCGAGTTCCTCGCAGTAGTCGCCGCCAGCGGCTATGGCCCTCATGGGGAATGAATCGCCGGTCTCGAGCCACCCGGCCTCCAGCTCCGCCGGGGAGGAGGCCGTCAGCAGCGCGGAGGCCAGGGTCTGAAGACGCGGGTCGGTCAGCAGGGAGACGATCCCGACCGGGTCCGCCGTCCTGCGCAGGGATGCGTCCCTCCAGAGCAGGGCGCACAGCGCCGCCTCCACGACGTCGGCCGCGTCCTGCGCGGGCCCCGGCCTCTCCGGCTCGTTCCCGGAGGGGTGCGCGTCCCTCCTCGAAGACTGTCGCCTGCGCTCCTCCTCCAGCAGCGGGATGAACTCGTGCCGCATCACCCCGAGCGCCGCCTCCACCGCTGGAAGGTAGGGCGACAGGTCGACCGGGGAGAGCGAGGCCACTCCCGATATTATCTCCTCGGAGGCCCTCCTGCGCTTCTCCGGCGTCCTCAGCATCTCCCTGCGGATGTGCAGGTGGTGCAGCACCAGCGGGCGGGCCGACTCGAGGGCCCTGGCGAACAGTCTCTCCCCGTCGGGCATGGAGAGCAGCGCGTCGGGGTCCTTGCCGGCGGGCAGCTCCACCACGCGGACGTCCAGCCCGGCCTTGCGCAGCACGTACATGCCGCGGACAGCGGCGTCCTGCCCGGCCGCGTCGGAGTCGTAGCAGATGTAGCACAGGTCGGTCAGGCGCCGGATCAACGCGGCCTGCTCCTCGGTCAGGGACGTCCCGAGCGAGGCCACCGCCTCCTCGAAGCCGGCCAGGTGCAGTCGGATGGCATCCATGTAGCCCTCCACGAGGATGAGCCTGTCGCGCGAGCGGGCGGCCTCCTTCGCTCTGCCGATCAGGTAGAGCGACCGCCGCTTGCTGTACAGGACGCCCTCCGGGCTGTTGACGTACTTCGCCCCGTCGCCCTCCACGAGTCGGCCGCCGAAGGCCTGAAGTCGCCCGGAGATGTCCCTCACGGGGAATATCACCCTTTCACGGAAGCGGTCGTAGGGGCCGGTCCTCCCCTCGAGGACCAGCCCGGCGTCGAAGGCCTCGCGGAAGGAGAAGCCCTCCGCGGTCAGCCGCTTCCACAGCCCGTCCCACCCCTTCGGCGCGAAGCCAAGCTCGAAATCCCTCCACGCCTCCCGAGGGATCTCCCTCCTGTCAAGGTAGGCCGCCGCCCGCCCGCCCTCGCGCCCCTCCCGCTCCAGCTCGGACCTGTAGAAAGAGCAGGCCTTCTCCATGACGTCGTACAGGTTCCTCTCGCGTTGACGGCCGCCGTCGCGGGAGAGCTCGACTCCCGCCCTCCTGGCCAGGAGCTCCAGGGCCTCCCTGAAGGAGAGGTTCTCCCTCTGCATCACGAACGAGAACAGGTCCCCCCCCTGCCCGCACCCGAAGCAGTGGTATGTCTGGCGCGACGGGGACACGCTGAACGACGGCGTCTTCTCGTCGTGGAAGGGGCACAGCCCGACGAACCCGCCCCCCGACCGCTTCAGGCGGATGTAGTCCCCGATCACGTCGACTATGTCCAGTCGCTCCTTTATGCGGCGCACGTCGTCGCTGCTCACTGCCTCGCCCCCCGTCGAAAACAAAGAGGGGGAGGCGCGCCCCCCCCTCCGTATCTATTGTACTCCCCTCCCGCCTAGATGAAGAGCGGCGCGAGCACCAGGGCCACGACGGACATCAGCTTGATGAGGATGTTCAGGCTCGGGCCGGCGGTGTCCTTGAAGGGGTCGCCGACCGTGTCGCCCACGACCGCCGCGGCGTGCTCGGGAGTCCCCTTGCCGCCGAAGTTGCCCTCCTCTATGTGCTTCTTGGCGTTGTCCCATGCGCCGCCCGCGTTCGACATGAAGATGGCCAGCATGACCCCCGTCACGATGGAGCCGGCCAGCAGGCCGCCGAGGGCCTCGGCGCCGAGGCCGAAGCCTATCGCGAGGGGAGACAGCACCGCCAGCAGGCCGGGGATCACCATCTCCTTTAGCGCCGCCGCGGTGGAGATGTCGATGCACTTCTCGTATTCGGGCTTGCCGGTCCCCTCCATCAGCCCGGGGATCTCCTTGAACTGGCGCCTGACCTCGTCGATCATGGCCTCGGCCGCGCGGCCGACCGCCTGGATGGACAGCGCGCTGAACAGGAAGGGCAGCATACCCCCGATGAACAGCCCCACCATCACCCTGGGGTCGTTGAGGTCGATGGCCTTGAGGTTGACCGAATGCGCGTAGGCGGCGAACAGGGCCAGAGCCGTCAGGGCGGCCGAGCCGATGGCAAGGCCCTTGCCCATGGCGGCGGTGGTGTTGCCGATCGAGTCCAGCTTGTCGGTGATCTTGCGCACCTCGGGGGGAAGATCGCTCATCTGGGCTATGCCGCCTGCGTTGTCCGAGATCGGGCCGTAAGCGTCCACGCTCAGCGCCATGCCTGTGATGGAGAGCATTCCGACCGCCGAGCAGGCGATTCCGTAAAGCCCCGCGAAGTAGTAGCTGACCAGTGTCGCCGCGCCTATCAGGATCACCGGGATCATGGTGGACTTCATTCCGACCGCCACCCCCTCCAGGATCACGGTGGCCGGGCCGGTCTTCGACGCGTGCGCGATGTGCTTGACAGAGGCGTAGTCGCCGGAGGTGTAGATCTCGGTGATGAAGCCGATGAGGACCCCGACAGCGACTCCCGAGACGACCGCCCAGAAGAGCTTGAGGTCGCCGAACATCAGCACGGAGAAGACCAGCGCCCCGGCGATCATGATGCCGCCGGTGACGAAGGTGCCGTTGCGCAGGGCCGCCGCCGGGTTCCCGCCATCCTCGACCTTGACGAAGCGAGTGCCGGCGATCGCGGCAAGTATCCCGACGCCGGAGATGACCATCGGGAAGGAGACCCCCTTCCAGCCGAACAGCGCCAGACCCAGGGCCATCGCCGCGATGATCGAGTTGACGTAGGACTCGAACAGGTCGGCCCCCATGCCGGCTATGTCGCCGACGTTGTCGCCGACGTTGTCGGCTATGACCGCCGGGTTGCGCGGGTCGTCCTCGGGGATCCCTGCCTCGACCTTGCCGACCAGGTCCGCCCCCACGTCGGCCGCCTTCGTGTAGATTCCGCCGCCCACGCGGGCAAACAGCGCGATCGAGCTGGCGCCCATTCCGAACCCGGTGATGAGGTTGGGGTCGCGGAAGATGGCGTAGCACACGACTATGCCGAGGACTCCTATTCCCACGACCGACATGCCCATGACGCTGCCGCCCCTGAAGGCGGTTATCAGAGCGCTGTTCATGCCTCGTGTCGCGGCGATCGCGGTCTTGCCGTTAGTGCGGGTGGCCACGATCATCCCGGCGTAGCCCGCCGCGGCGCTGCACAGACCTCCGACTATGAACGAGAAGCCCGCCGCGAGGCCGATGAAGTAGATGAGGAGCACGCCTACTGCAAGGAGAAAGGGAAGAAGCCACTTGTACTCCCTGTACAGGAAGGCCATGGCGCCCCGGTGGATGATCTCGGAGAGTTCCATGACCTTGGAGATCTTCTCCGCCATCTCCGGCTCAAGCCCGTCCTCCGCCGGGGCCTCGGCCGAGACGAACCACGTGCGCCCGAAGAAGGCCCTGTTCTTGTACGTTAAAAAGGCATACCCCAAGGCCACAACACCAGTAGCCGCCACAAACAGTGTCAGCAGGAACAAAAGCATCGCGCAAACTCCTCCCCATAGATGAAAAAGATAGAAAAACATGCACGGCCAGGTGCAACTCGTACATTATAGTGACAGCATCATAGAAAAACAAGGATCATGCCGGGGCGAGGCGAAGGTCATGCGACCTGCGCCGACCGGCGGGGCCTCGTCAGGGAAGAAACATGGTCCTCCAGCTGGTGCGGTAGTAATCGAGCAGGAAGACGAACAGGGTGACCACCAGCGGTCCCATGAACAGTCCGAGGATCCCCCAGGATGCGACGCCGCCTATCACCCCCACGAAGACTATGAGAAGGTGCACCTGCGCGCCCTCCGATATGAACATCGGGCGCATCAGCGTGTCCACCATGCTCACCACCAGAATGCCCCAGGCTAGCAGGATCACCGCGCTCATGGTGCTCGACGTGTAGAACAGGTAGATCGCTCCGGGGACCCACACAAGGGCCGTCCCCAGCAGCGGGATCATGGCGAACAGGGCCATCAGCGCTCCGAAGAAGACCGGGCTGGGCAGACCCACGATCAGCCATCCGACCGCCCCCACCACGCCCTGGGACAGAGCCGTCACTATGACCCCGTAGACCACCGCCTGCAGGACCTGCTGGGCGCGTCTGAAGAACGCCTCGCTCTCCCTCTGCGGCAGGGGCATTATGTCCTTGAGGTACTCGATGATCAGGTGTCCGTCGCGTATCAGGAAGAAGCTGAAGACTATTATCATCGCGAGGTAGTAGAGGAACGTCAGGGTGCTCCCCAGCACCTCCTTTGACGCTGCGACAGCGGTCGCCGCCGCGAACTCGGCCGCCTGGCGAAGCCCGGTGCGCAGGATCGGGTATCGCTCCGTCCAAACCTGGATCTTCTCCACGGTGCGCTCGGGCAGGAGCGCGGACAGCGCCCCCTCGCCGGAGGTCCCCATCTCGGCCATCACGTCGGCCACCGTCTCGTAGAAGCGGACGCCCTCGCGGGCGGCCACGAACCCGGCGAACATGGTCGGCACTACCAGCAGAAGCACCACCACCCCGGTAACCAGCGTGGCGGCCCAGTTTCCCGACGTGCTGCGCGGAAAATACCGGTCCCTTAGGCGCCTGAACACCGGGTACACCGTGAACGACAGGAGCATAGCCCACGACAGCGGCTTCACCAGAGGGGCCGAGACAAGGTACGACAGACAGGCGAGCGCGACGAAGATGAAGAGGAAGGCGATGAACCATCCCCTCGACGTCGCGGCAGGCTCCGAACTCATTCTTGCCGTTCCCTTCTTCATCGCGCTCTCCTATTCAAGGTAGATTCGCCCCAGGGCCTCAAGGTCGGCCGAAGCGAGCCCCATCCGCGCGCGCGCATAGTCCTCGAAGGCTGGATATGAACTCACGCGATCCAGGACGAGCTCGATATACTCCTCCCTGGCGGTCATCATCTCCCCGATGACTCCCACGACGGCGGGGTCTTTCACAATCGCGGCGACGAGCTTCATTTCGCGTTCCACGACTTCTCTCCTGCAGTCGTTCGACAGCAGATAGTGCTCCTTCGCATCCTCCTGCGAGACGCCGAGGGCCAGAAGGATCATGGTCGCCAGGACGCCGGTCCGATCCTTTCCGGCCATGCAGTGAAAGAGCAGCGGTTCTCCGGCATGCTCCACAATTTCCTTCATTATACCCCCAAAAACCGCAGGGTCCTCGCCCATCGCTTCGTACACTCCGAGCATCAAACGACCCAGGGGGCGAAGCTCCTCGTGCGACAGCGAGAGGCCGCTCAAGACCCTGAACAGCTTCTCCCTCTCCCAAAACCCAAGGTGGCGGCCCCCCGTGCACTCCGCAAGGGAGGAGAACACAGGCCTGTGTCTGTACCTGATCCCTCCCGGCAAGGCATAGGGCCTCGCGCGCGCCTCCTCCTTGGAGCGCAGGTCGAACACCAGGGATACTCCCAGCGGGGCGAGCTCCTCGTCCAGCACCCCGGTCGGAAGATCCAGGTCCCCGCTCCTGAACAGAAGTCCTCTCTTGACCCTGAGTCCGCCCCTGCCCCTGTATCCGCCGAGATCCCTCAGGTTTACGATCCTGCTCCCCTTGCAAGAAACATTATCAGCCAACACAACCCCTGCTTCCGCTCGAAGGTTTCGAGGAAAAATGCGCCCGTTGCTTCCCGGGTCCTCGTCGTATGCTAAGAATGGTTTTTTCCTGATAGCAAGATCATTGGAAGCTCTGATCAAGCGTGTTTTGCTCGTCACAAGGCCCGTTAGTATCAGCTATTCCCGCAGACGCAAGGGACTTAATCAGAGATTCTCATCCTTTTTCAGTTTTATTCATAGCACCTGTCCAGCAGGCGCCTGATTCTTTCGAGGTCGCTTGCCGTTGTTATTGTAATTTCCTCGTCCCCCGTACCCCGATGACCCACGGTTCACCCCCTGGGCGGTCGCCTGGTCTCCGCCGGTCTACTCCCACTCTATGGTCGCGGGGGGCTTGCCGGTTATGTCGTAGACCACCCTGTTTACTCCCGGGACCTCGTTGCATATCCTGCGCGACGTCCTGTCGAGGATCTCCCACGGGATTCGCACCCACTCGGCGGTCATGCCGTCGTGCGACTCCACGGCGCGAAGGGCGGCGGCCTCGGAGTAGGTGCGCGAGTCGCCCATCACTCCGACCGACCTGACCGGCAGCAGCACCACGAAGTACTGCCACACTCCGCCGATGCCCTCCCAGCCCGCTAGCTCCTCCCGGAATATGGCGTCGGCCCTGCGCAGGGTGTCCAGCCTCTCGGCGGTGATCTCGCCGAGGCATCTCACCGCGAGCCCCGGCCCCGGGAAGGGCTGCCTCGCCACCATCCGCTCGGGTATGCCGAGCAGCCTGCCGACCTCTCGCACCTCGTCCTTGAACAGGTCGCGCAGCGGCTCGAGAACCCGGAGCTTCATGTCCTCCGGCAGTCCGCCGACGTTGTGGTGGCTCTTTATCAGGGAAGCCCCCTTCCCCTTGTGCCCGCTCTCGATGACGTCCGGGTAGATGGTGCCCTGGAGCAGCCGCCTCGCCCCCTCCATCCTGGCCGCCTCGGTCTCGAAGACCCTTACGAACTTCTCGCCGATTATCTTTCGCTTGCGCTCCGGGTCCGCGACCCCGGCGAGGGCGCCGAGGAAATCCGCCGAGGCGTCCACGTGGCGGACCCTCAGGTCGAGCGAGCGGTACTGGTCCAGCACGGTCCTGGCCTCGTCCAGCCGTAGCAGGCCGGTGTCGACGAAGATGCAGTCGAGCCTGTCCCCTATTGCCCGGGATGTCAGGACCGCGGCCACGGTCGAGTCCACTCCGCCGGAGAGGCCGCAGACTACCCTGTCGTCACCGACGTCGTCCCGGATCTCCTCCACCTTTTTATCAACCCAGCCGCCGAGGTCCCAGTCGGGGCGGCACCCGCATATCCTGAACAGGAAGTTGGAGATGATCTCCGTCCCGAAGGAGGTGTGCGCGACCTCGGGGTGGAACTGGAGGCCCCATATCCGCCTGGCCCGGTCCTCCATAGCGGCCGCGACCCCGGCGGACGTGGAGGCGGTGCGCACGAATCCGGGCGCCAGGCTCGTCACGTGGTCGCCGTGGCTCATCAGGACATCGAAGGTCGCAGGCAGCCCCGCGAAGAGCTCCGATCCCCCCTCCACCGAGACGGACATGCGCCCGTACTCCCTTGCGCCGCCCGAAACCACGATCCCGCCGAAGAACCCGGTGATGAACTGCATCCCGTAGCATATCCCCAGAACCGGCACGCCGAGGCCGAAAACCTCCCCGGCGACGGCAGGCGAGCCCTCCTCGCCCGCGCTCATCGGCCCCCCCGAGATCACCACCGCGCAGGGGGACGCGCCGCGGATCCTCTCCATCGGGGCATCCCAGGGAAGCACCTCGCTGTGCACCTTCAGCTCCCTTATCCGTCTCGCGATAAGCTGGGTAAACTGGGAGCCGCAATCCAAAATCACGACATTGTCCAAAAGACCGTTCCTCCTGATAAAAAGGGTCTGCGGCGAAAAATGTCCGCCCCTGCATATAGGCGTATCTTATCAGAAAGGGGACCTTCGCTCCACCAGTCCGTCGCCGGGAGCCTCGCCGGCGCTGGTCAGCAGCAGGGCCCCCTCCCCCTCCACCGCCAGCTCCCCGTCGCGCGCGGGGATGAACAGGCTGTCCCCCTTCGCCACCTTCACGTGATCATCTCCGCGCGACAGGGTCGCGCCGCCCTCCAGGCACAGCACGGAGAGGAAGGTGGCGTCGTCCGTCGCGCCGCGCACCACGCCGTCGAGGGTCAGCAGTTCCACCGTGAAGAAGGGGCAGAGGGTCAGCCGCTCGATCGAGCCCCCCGGCATGCTCCTCGGCGCCTCGCGGCCCGGCGG